>CAMYLB010000200.1 GCA_947259145.1 uncultured Woeseiaceae bacterium | reverse complement strand
TTTATGCTGGTTGTTGCCGTAATCAGTAGGTATTGTGCCGGCCGCGCTGGATTTCGGTCGAATATGCTTTCAACTATCAGGCCGGCTGTCTTTCAGCAGCCCTGTACGCCTCGCTCTGGAAACCGCATCACGCCGGTTGCTGACCTCGAGTTTCTGGTAAGCGTGCTTGAGGTGATCCTTGACCGTGTGCGTGGAGATATTCAGGCGAGCCGCGATCTGCTTGTTTTGCAGGCGCTCCGCGAGTAGTCCAAGGATGTCCAGTTCCCGATTGGTCAGATCGGTCAGCCCGACATGATCGGGTACATGTTGCGTTGCAACACCGGTGCCCGTACCACGGCTAAAAGCTGCGACGTACTGGTCATAAGCGGTCAGCACAGAACGGATAAAATCGCGGCTATGACCGGCTTCGGCGAGTGTCGCTAGCTCGCCTATTAGCGGTTCACCGGCTTCTACGAAAGGCTGGATCCACTTACCCGGCTCGGCAAGCGCTACGCATTCAAGCAGAGCGGCCTTGGCCTCGGTCGAGCGGCCCAATCGTCTGAGTGCCAGCGACTGCAACATGGCAACCTGTATGACATGATTGCCTGCGTTAATTGCCTCCAGGTGAGATCGAGTATCGACAAGATCGTCGAGACTCTTTTCGCGTTCAGCGGTAGTTCCAGCCGCTATCAAAATACGGCACTGGGTGATCCCCGGAACTTCAAGCCAAATAAACATTCCGGGTGGGTAGGGTGCGATGCTGGCTACGCGCGCCCAGCGCAAAGCTGTCTTGGCGTCGCCCTGGAGGAGCTGCAATCGGGCCCGGCCGGATTCTATTACGCCGAGACTCTCTGCATCTTGAATTTCACCGATAATGGCGGCGGCTTTCTCCAACGTGGCCATCGCTTGCTGAGGGTTTCCTGTGAACTGCTCGCAGAGTGAGAGTCCCGTGAACGCATCGGCCGCAGCCCTTGTTTCGAAACCGTAAGGATTATTCTCACAGAAAGTAAAATGCTCTTTCGCCCGGTCAAATTGGGCGGCGTGAAATGACGAAATACCTGGCGAGCGGCTTCATAAGCCAGATCCAGATCGCCATCTAGCAAATATATAAAGGAAGTTGCAACGACTAGGCGGCTGACGAACAGCTCGGAGTTTTTGTCAGCGCTCTTGATATCGGACTGTAGTAGTCGAAGAGCGAGCTGTTTGTCGCCATTCATGTGTTGAGCAAGCGCCCGATAGATACGCGCGTGGCCGACGACCCTCCGCGAACCCGTCGGGCTGGCAGCGAGCGCCGCCTCACAGCAACGTTGGCATTCGGCGCCATTGCCAACCCAATAGGCGAGCACGGCCGTGAAGAAGTTTCTCTCTGCACGCCATATCGGCTCTTCGCCGTGGTCTGCCAACGAATCAAATTGCTGGACAATGAGCGACAGCACGTCGAGCTGCAGTCGAAAGTTCGCAAGCCAGCCGTGGCTCATGAGAATGGCTGGCCGCATCTGTTTGACGCCAGCACCGAGCATGTCCAGCCAGTCCTGCAGCTCCCACCAGCGATCCTTTTTTAGCGGTTCGTTACGGTGGCTCTCGACAATATCGGCGGCGGCCTCCTGGTCGTCGGCGGCCACTGCATGCCTGATTGCCTCTTCAATATGGCCATGTTGCTCGAACCACTTGCTTGCGTTGCTATGCAGAGCGTGAATCTCGTCCGGCGAACATACCTGCTTGAGTTGGTCCAGCAATAGCCCCTGGAATAAGTGGTGATAGCGGAACCACTCGAAATTCCCGTCCAGTGGTATGACGAAAAGATTTGAGCGGTTCAGAAGCTCGACGAAACGGGTGCCGCCCATTTCGGTCGTTGCTGGGTCGGCGTCCGGGTGGATGGCGTCAAGCAGGGCCGGACTGAATCGATCCAGCACCGCAGTCTTGATCAGGTAACCCGAAAAAGCAGCAGGAAGGGCGGTCAGTACCTCGTCCAACAGGTAGGCCGTCGTATCGGGGAGATCGCCCCCAAGCTGAGCGACGAACTTGTCAATATCGGTGGCCTGGTGACATGCCAGTGCGACCAGCCGCAGACCTGCAGCCCAGCCTTCGACCTTTAACTGAATCGCCTCGATCTGCTTTTCGCTTAGGTCCGATTGCACCGAGCGCGACAGCAGGTCAGCGGTCTCCGCAATGCTGAACGGCAAATCTTGCTGGCGAATTTCGTTGATTCTGCCGCCACCGCGCAGGCTGGCAAGCGCTAGCGGCGGATCTTCACGGGAGACCATAACCAGGTGACAGTTTTGCGGTGCATGATTCAGATAA
>CAMYLB010000199.1 GCA_947259145.1 uncultured Woeseiaceae bacterium | reverse complement strand
ACGTTACTGTTGGCGCCGATACGGCACTCAAGGATTGCGGAGTGCGTATGATAAGCGAACTGAACCGCGAGTTCCTTGTCTGTGTAATAAACGGACGACTTTTTTATGCATGAACTTCGACGATGGCCGTCAGCCGCAGTGCTGATAACGCTGTTCGCCCTCACAATTACCCCTGCGAACGCGGACGAGGCCAAAGCCTCGGACGCCAGTGCCCATATCCTGCAGGCCGAAATGGCCCTGCAACGCAAGGACTACCTCAAAGCGACGATCGAGTACCGCAAGGCGGCCGAGATCAGCAACAGCGCCGAGACTGCGCGCAAGGCGACGACGGTCGCATTTGCCTACCGCTTTGACGATGAGGCGGTGAAGGCGGCGAAACGCTGGGTCAAGCTGGAGCCGGGCAGCGATGAGGCAACGATCTATCTTGCGCAGAGCTATTTCCGTGTGGGTGACCTGCGTAATGCACGACGTCACTTCCAGACTCTCGTAGAAAAAGGGGAAGAGAAGCCAGGGCAGCGTCTCGTTTCCCTGGTTCCGTACTTGTCGGAAGACGCGGACCCGCAAAATGCCGACAAGCTCATGCGTGCGCTGGCGAAACCCTACAAAAACTCGTCGCTTGCACACTATGCGGCGGCGGTACTGGCGCTGGAGGCCGGCGATTCCGCGCATGCGATGCAGCGTGCATTGAAGTCAAGCGAGCTGGATCCCGATAACGTCAAGCCGAAACTGCTGTATGCCCGCGCGCTGTTGATTGAAGGTAATGCCGACGAGGCTATCGAGTACACGGCGCGCATCATTGGCGATGACCCGGACCCGGATCCGAGTGCCCGCATGGAACTGGCCATCATGTACATGATGTCGGGACGCGATGACGATGCGCTCAGCCAGGTGAACCAGGTGTTGCTGGAGCAGTCGGGGCGGCCCGATGCGCTGCGCCTCATGGCCATCATTAATTTTCGCCAGGAATACCTCGACGCGGCCTGGGATGACTTTCAGGATTTGCTCGCGACGGGCCAGTACCGCATGGATGCCCTGTAGACGGGCCAGTACCGCATGGATGCCCTGTACTATCTCGCACGCATTGCCGACTATCGCGAAGAGTTCAGTCGGGCGATTCTGCTTTATAGCGAAGTACGCTACGGCAGCAATGCTGTGGCCTCGCAGCGTCGCGCAAGTGCGCTACTCGCGTTCCAGGAGGACGATGTTGACGGGGCCGTGGAATTGCTCGACGAGTTCGCCGAGAGTTCGCCGTCGCATGCTATCGACATGATCCTGGCAAAAGCGCAGTTGTTCGCTTCCCTGGAACAGTTCGAGCGATCGCTCGAGCTCTACGACCGCGCTGTCGCGTTCCGTCCCGACGACGAGGGCACGGCGTTGAGTCACGCGGAGCTGTTGCTGCGCATGGGGAGAGTGGACGACGCACTCGATGCTTACTCGGTTGCGGTCAAACGATGGCCAAAGAGCGCGCTCTCGCTGAATGCATATGGATATACGCTTGCCGACCGAACAGACCGCTTCGCGGAGGCCGAAAAGCTGATCCGGAAAGCCATCAAGCTCGATCCTGACAATCCGGCGATCATCGACAGCCTCGGCTGGGTCCTCTACAAGCTGGGCCGCCTGGATGAAGCGCTCACAGAATTACAGCGCGCTTACGACGGGTTCGATGACCATGAAGTCGCCGCTCACCTCGTCGAAGTACTGGTTGCAATGGATCGCAGGGCGGAGGCGCAGGAGTTTTTAGATGCGGCGCTCGTGAAAAGCCCCGAAAGCCCACTCCTTGACGATGTTCGCACCCGGTTTTTCCCAGATTCGCCCTGACGGCCCACTCCTTGAAGATGTTCGCAGCCGATTCTTCCCTGACTCGCCCTGGCAGTCGAACGCGCCGCAATGCCTGGCTGCTGCTGAGCCTGGGCGTGTTGGGGGCTTGTGCGACGACGCGCCAGGGCATCGATCTGCCGAATATCGATACGTGGGAATCGCGCAGCGCGGTACTGGGTGAAATCCGCGAGTGGGAATTCAAGGGGCGCATCGCCGGACCGATGCCGAGCTCGAGTTGCGGCATCGCTATGGCTGGACGATTCCGGTTGCTTCTCTAAGATACTGGGCGCTGGGCATTCCCGATCCCTCGATGGCAGCGCTGACTGATTTTGATGAGCAGGACCGGCTCGTGCGGCTCGAGCAAAGCAACTGGATAGTGGAAATTTCGCGATATCGTGAGGGTGGTGGCCAGCAAATGCCGCGCATTTTATCGGCCACGAACCCGGATACGCGCGTGCGGATGGTCATCGACAGGTGGTTATTCTTCGATCGTTGACAGCACTGTACCCTCACCGCACAATTGCGCCGCAACGCGAATTTCATTTCCATTGGGGCGTAGCCAAGTGGTAAGGCATCGGGTTTTGATCCCGTGTACCGCAGGTTCGAATCCTGCCGCCCCAGCCATTTCACTTCACTAAGGGGAAATCGTGGAAGTTGGAACAATGGCGGTCTTCTCGGGCAACGCCCACCCGCAGCTCGCGCAGGATATCGCCCGCTATCTCTGCATCCCATTGTCGAAAGCCCACGTTGGGCGCTTCTCGGACGGCGAGATCAACGTCGAAATCCTCGAGAATATTCGCGGCCGCGAGACCTTCATCGTGCAGCCAACCTGTCCTCCGTCGTCTGAAAACCTGATGGAACTGCTGGTCATGGTCGATGCCGCCAGGCGCGCGTCTGCGGCACGTATTACGGCGGTGATTCCTTATTTTGGCTTCGCACGCCAGGACCGGCGCCCGAGGTCCTCGCGAGTGCCGATTACGGCGAAGCTCGTCGCCAAGCTGATTGCCACGGCCGGGGTGGACCGGGTTCTGACCATCGACCTGCACGCGGACCAGATCATGGGCTTCTTCGACATCGCGGTCGACAATGTCTATGCGTCTCCAATTTTGCTCGGCGACGCCTGGAAAAAGAAATACCTGGACATGGTCGTCGTGTCCCCGGATGTCGGCGGCGTAGTCAGGGCCCGGGCGCTGGCAAAACGCCTTGGCGATGCCGACCTCGTCATCATCGACAAGCGTCGTGCCCAGGCGAACCAGTCCGAGATCATGAACATCATTGGTGAGGTGGACGGCAAGAACTGCGTCATGATCGATGACATGGTCGACACGGCCGGCACTCTTTGCCATGCGGCCGGGGCACTGAAGTCTCAAGGGGCGACCACTGTCGATGCCTATATTACGCACCCGGTCTTGTCCGGCCCGGCCGTTTCACGCATCGCGGAATCGGAGCTCGACGAG
>CAMYLB010000198.1 GCA_947259145.1 uncultured Woeseiaceae bacterium | reverse complement strand
GGCGAGTCTGTAAGCCGCATCGTTGCGTACGACTTCATCGACAGCACCCTCGAGTACAGCCCGGATGGCGCGGCCCGCACGATGATGCATCCTGTACCTGAGTTCGAAGTCTCCCAGTGAGAATTCGGCGGCGTTCATGTGGAAATAGAGTGAATCGAGCTCCGGCTCGTCGAGCCCGGCATGCTGCTTGACCTCAGTGTCCAGTCGCTCCAGCGCTGCGAAGAAATCACCCTGGTGTGCATAGTAAAGCGCTTCGCCGAAGTACAAGTCCTTCAGTTCGTCGCTTCGACTTGGGCTCGTTGCAAGGCAGGCAAGCAGCAGGAGCCCGGTCAGTGAGAGCGGTGCTCGAAACATGGTCTACCAGTCTCCGACCTGGATTCCGCTGTTTCCCGAGTCCGGTCGGGATAAGGTGATTCCGAGCGCTTTCGGCTTGATGCCCTTGGCGATAACAAAGCTGTCAGACGCGTTGAAATCGGTGCCGTTCTTCAGCTTGCCGATCATCGTAACGCTGAGCTGATGGTCACCGCTTGGGATGTTGCCCGTGTAAACCCGTTGCACACCGCCTTTTTGGAGCGCCTCCAGTTCGTTGAAACTATAGATATGATGCGTCGCCAGCTCGCCGTTGATCTCGATCTGTACCGCGTCGAGTCGAAATTTTTCGGTTTCGGCCATGGAAACAAAGACTGCGATCTGTGTGCCCGATGGATAAAGCAATCGCTCTTCAAGATTGCTTAGCTCCGAAGCAATATTGAGTACATCGGATTTTATTTCCTGGACCTGCCCGTCCAGGCTTCGCGTATTTTCGCCGGATACGTCCTGCGCACTGCCCGAGCTTATCGGACCGCAGACCAGCAGTACCATCACTAAGGTGCGAATGAATCTAGACATCTCCAATATCCTTATTGGTTTACATAATCCATACGCTGCTGCCAGGAAAATGCGGATTTACGGCAATAACGCAGTCAGGCGACAGTGTTGAGCAATTCATTCGCTTTATCTGTGAACTGCGCCTCAAATCAGTGCCGCATACGGTTCTCAATTCGCCGATCAATAATGTGAATTGGCTCACGGTGACCCAGGTCCGGCCGAATCATAGTGTCGCTCAAACGCCATGATCACTGACTTGATGACAATCCTGAGCGAGGTCGGCAACACGCTTTATAGGTTCTTCGTGCTGCCGGGGGAATTCGTTTTGTCATGGTTATCCGAATTTGCACCAGCAGCGGCGGCGCAGCTGAACAGCATCAGCGATAACCAGGCAGCGCTGATGCTTGTCGTCCTTTCGCTGTTGCTCTGGTCCTTGCTGGCTTTTGCGGTCGTTAAAATGTGGCTGCTATTGCAAAACCTCTTCAGAATCGTCTCGGCCGCCAGCAAAACGATATTCTTTCGTATATCGCTGCCTTACGGAATCCTTAAGAAAAGGTTGCTGCATGGGCTGCGGCGATTGATTCCAGAACGAACAGCCGGCGCTATTGCTGCACCCAATGTGGAATTCGACGACCTCGACCTCGCCGTGCTGCACTCGGCGGCAGCTCGCGGCCCCGGTTTCACGACCTCGGCACCGGAACTCGCCGAGCGATTAACATACCGGCCAACTCAGATTCAGCGCAGCCTCAACAAACTCAGCGAAAAAAAGCTGCTCGATGGTGTCATCGGTTCGACCGACGGATTCGATAATTACCGCCTAAGTCAGTCCGGCAGTCATTATGTGACGATGTTGCGTCGTAACAGCGGCAATTCATGATCCTCGATTGATGGTCTGAGTACGTTTATCATCACCGCATCAATGCCGTGATGAAGGACGTAAATTGACCGACACGAACTACCCGCATCTCCTGGCCCCCTTGGATCTTGGCTTCACTACGCTGAAAAATCGCGTACTCATGGGCTCGATGCATACCGGGCTCGAAGACGGCAACAAGCACGAGCGACTGGCCGTCTATTTTGCCGAGCGCGCACGCGGTGAGGTTGGACTGATCGTTACCGGCGGCTACGCGCCCAACCGTGCGGGCTGGGTGAAGCCGTTTGCCGGCAAGCTGACGACCCGGGGCGAAGCCGCCAAGCATCGACAAATTACGGACGCGGTACATGCCGAGGACGGCAAGATCGCAATGCAAATACTGCACGCGGGGCGCTATGCCTACCACCCCCTGGCCGTAGCCCCTTCGCGCATACGCTCTCCCATCACGCCGTTCACGCCCCGCGAGCTCTCAACTTCAGGCGTTGAGAAACAGATAAAGGCCTTTGTTCGATGCGCTCAACTGGCTCGCGAGGCCGGCTACGACGGCGTCGAAATCATGGGTTCGGAAGGCTACTTCATCAACGAGTTCCTGGTTACACACACAAACCAGCGCACGGACCAGTGGGGCGGCGATTATTCGCAGCGCATGCGCCTGCCGGTCGAGATAGTCGAGCGTACACGCGAAGCGGTCGGCGACGATTTCATCATCATTTATCGACTGTCCATGATCGATCTGATTCCCGATGGCAACACCTGGGAAGAGACCGTGGCTTTGGCGAAAGCGGTCGAGGGCGCCGGCGCAACAATCATCAATACCGGCATCGGCTGGCACGAAGCACGGGTCCCTACGATCGCTACCTCCGTACCGCGAGGCGCATTTACATGGGTGACGAAGAAGATGAAGCGCGAAGTGAGCATTCCGCTGATTACTTCGAACCGCATCAACCTGCCCGCCACCGCCGAGCAGGTATTGGCCGACGGCTGCGCCGACATGGTGTCGATGGCCCGGCCGATGCTGGCCGATTCGGAGTTTGTGAAAAAAGCACGCGAGGGACGTGCCGACGAGATCAATGTATGCATCGCCTGCAACCAGGCCTGTCTCGATCACACCTTCTCTAACAAGATGAGCAGCTGCCTGGTGAACCCGCGCGCCTGTCACGAGATTGAACTGAACTACATCGCCACTGAAACTCGTCGGCGTTTTGCCGTAGTAGGGTCCGGACCGGCGGGCCTCTCCTCCGCACTGGTGCTGGCCGAGCGTGGTCACGAAGTCGATCTGTACGAAGCAGCGGCGGAGATCGGCGGCCAGCTCAACATGGCCAAAGTAATTCCCGGTAAGGAGGAGTTCCATGAGATGTTGCGCTACTTCAAGCGACAGCTCGAGCTGAAGAATGTGCGCGTGCATCTGAACACGCGCGTTGCCGCTGATGACTTAAAAGCCGAAGGCTATGACGGTGTAATTATCGCGACCGGCGTCGTGCCGCGAGACCCGAAGATCGAGGGACAGGATCATCCCAAAGTTCTAAGCTACATCGATGTACTGCGCAAGCAGGTGCCCGTCGGCAAGCGGGTCGCAATAATAGGGGCCGGCGGTATCGGCTTCGACGTTGCGGAATTTCTTCTGCACGATGGCCATTCTCCCACCATGAATCTTGATGAATGGCTTGCCGAGTGGGGTGTTGTCGATCCGGCCGAAGCACGCGGCGGCATCGCGCTTGAGCGATCGAAGCCGGAATCATCGCCCCGCGAGTTAACGCTGCTGCAGCGCAAGGCCGGCAAGCATGGTGCCAATCTCGGCAAGACCACGGGTTGGATTCATCGCGCGACGTTAAAGATGAACGACGTTCGCATGATCGGCAACGTCAACTACGAGCGCATCAGCGATGAAGGTCTGCTGATCACTCACGGTGAAAAGCACGCGGACCCAACCTGGATCGATGTTGACCACATCATCCTGTGCGCCGGACAACTGCCGCTACGAGAGCTCAAAGAACCGCTCGCTGCTGCCGGCATTCCGACCCACGTGATCGGCGGTGCGGACGTGGCGACAGAACTCGATGCGAAGCGCGCGATCGATCAGGGCAGCCGCCTCGCCGCGGAGCTTTGACCTCGTGCTTCCGCACACTATGAACAACTAAATCAGGAACAAGCAATGCCGCAGGTAAGTGCGAACGAGATCACTATCGAATACGAGTCTTTCGGCGAGCCGTCGAACCCCACGCTGTTACTCATCATGGGGCTCGGCATGCAGCTGATCGCCTGGCCCGAGCAGTTCTGCGTTGAGCTCGCCTCCAGGGGGTATCGGGTCATCCGCTATGACAATCGCGATACCGGGTTTTCTACAAAATTCGAGGGCGTGAAGACGCCGGGCGTCGCGTCGCTGATATTTCGCAGCATGCTGCGACTTCCTATTCGTGTTCCGTACACGCTGCAGGACATGGCCGATGATGCGGCAGGGCTGCTCGATGCGCTGGACGTGGAGTCTGCGCACATCGTCGGCGCCTCCATGGGTGGCATGATTGCGCAGAACCTGGCGGCGAGTCATCCGCGGCGAGTTCGCTCGCTAACCTCCGTCATGTCCACCAGCGGGCATCGCTCCCTGCCGGGCGCGGATCCGCTGGTGACCCGGCATGTATTCCGGACACGGCCGACCGGCAACGATCGTGAGGCCGTTATCGCCCACAATATGCGTACGGTGGAACTGATCGGCAGCCCCGCCTACCCCGTCGATGCAGAAACACGCCGCGAGATGGTGTCGATCAGCTTCGATCGCTGCTACTTTCCGTCCGGTTTCTCCCGCCACGTCGCCGCGATCGTCAAGGATGGCGATCGTCGCAGCCGGCTTGGCACGATCACGGCGCCGACTCTTGTAATCCACGGCCGGGAAGATCCGCTGGTGCCACTCGCGGGTGGTATCGACACGGCGAATCACATTCCGGGAGCCCAGCTCGAGATCATCGACGGCATGGGCCATAACTTCCCGGTTGAGCTGTGGCCGCAAATCATCGGCCTGATCACCGACCACGCGAGGGACTCGGCCATACCCTACTGAGACTCTTACCCAGCAGCGCAATTTCCCCGTTGCCCTCGGCAGGACCCAAGCCAGGCCGCAGGTTGTACATCGAATGACCGTCCTGTACCAAGGCCGGATCGAGGGTCGACGACGCGTCATATCTGTATAACGGCTTGCTTGACTGCCACGCTTGCGCAAAAATGAAGTCTGACGAGTCTAATCGTCCGGGTGGTTTGCCGGTGCAGAGCACCAATCAAACAAGTCACGCAAGGGGGAGCAACACCATGTTCAACAAACGACACCATTTTTCCGCTATCTTGATTCCGGTGATTATGGCCATGAGCGGCGCTACCGCGCTGTACGCACCCGCAGCCGAGGCGCAGGAAGAGGAGCGCCGCCGCGGAGCGTCCACTCTTCTCGAGGAGATCACGGTAACCGCTCGTAAACGCGAAGAGAGCTCGCAGGAAGTGCCGCTCGCGATTACGGCCTTCAACTCCGCACAAATCGAAGCGCTGAAATACCGGGATCTGACCAATATGTCGGTCGGAATGCCCAACGTCGCTCTCGACGATATCGGCACCACACGCGGCAGCGCCAACTTTTCCATACGAGGCCTTGGCATCAACAGCTCCATTGCCTCGATTGATCCGACCGTCGGTTTATTCCTCGACGGTGTCTATCTGGGCAACAACGTCGGCGTCATATTCGATATGTTCGATGTCGAAAGCGTCACCGTATTGCGCGGCCCGCAGGGAATTCTTTTCGGTCGTAACGTTACGGGTGGCGCCATCCTGCTCAACACGAAGAAGCCCGGCGACCAGTTTGAGGCGTCAGCAAGAGTCGCCGTTGACGGCGGCGGCGACGGCGGTACCAACCGATACCTGATGGGCAGCATCGGCGGGCCTGTTTCGGACACCGTCGGAATAAAATTCAGCGCCTATTACAACGAGGACGATGGCTGGTTCAAGAACCTGTTCGACGGCAGCGACTTTGGCGCTGTCGAGCAAACTATGTTCCGACCGGTTTTGGTTTGGACGCCTACCGATAGCACCGAGCTTATCCTGCGTTACGA
>CAMYLB010000197.1 GCA_947259145.1 uncultured Woeseiaceae bacterium | reverse complement strand
CAAAATATAGTATTTTTCGCTGTTGTCGAATTGTCGGCACCGAGTATCAACCCGTATCATCGGGCTGCTGCGTTATTAAATAGGTCAAGGTACGGAAGCTAGCCAGGCGAAACATGATCACTAAAGCGAACTGGTCCGATTTTTCCAGCGTGGACGGCAGCAACGCGCTGTCTGCCCTTAACCGGCTGTTGCCGCCGTGGATCAGCCTGCTGCTGGTCGTGGCGATTGCCTGGCAGATCGCGAAGATCATCTGGATGCTCGTGCCTGCACCCGCCGCGGGCGTCAGCGTGCCGGCGCCGGCGGCAATGCCCTCTGCGAGCGTCCAGGCAACAAGGTCCACCGATGTTCAGGCGATAGTGGATTCGCATATGTTCGGCCTTGCCGATATCGATGCCGTTGAAGCGGTGCCGACACCAACGGTGGACGAGAATCTAAGTGATACCCGGCTGACTAACCTGTCGCTCAAGGGCACGGTTGCCTCGGACATTGCGGAATTCTCCGTCGCCATCATCTCCGATGGCAACAATGAAGAAAAAGTCTATGCCATTGGCGACCCGATCGGTTCCAGCGCGAAACTGCACGCGGTATACGCGGACCGCGTGGTACTGAACGAAAACGGTGTTCTCACGAACCTCAAACTGCCGCGGGAGTTTACGGCGAGCCGGGCGGCACCGTCGCGTCGTGTGACCCGCAGTACTCGTCAGACGGCAGAAAATACACAGAGTATTCAGGCCGTCGTATCGCAAAACCTGACCAAACTATCGGATATCATTCGCCCGACACCCTATTTCGTCAATGGCCAACAAAGCGGTTACCGGGTGTATCCCGGCCGTGACCGGAAACAGTTTTCCGCGCTCGGGCTAAGGCCTGGCGACCTGATCAAGGATATCGATGGGCAGTCGCTGACGGACCCGACCCAGGCGATGCAAATTTTTCAAGCACTCGGCACTTCAGAACAAGTGACCGTTACTGTAGAACGCAATGGACAGCCCGAGACCATTGTTCTGAAAACCAGTCAACTCGACCTGGGCGACGAGCAAACAAAATGAATCGAAAAACAAGAACCCTGAACCGCGGATCTGTCCGCCTGCTACTAACAACCCTGGTGTTGTCCATCGCCTCTATAGCATGGGCCCAACAGGCGGACGTCACGCTGAACTGGAAAGACGCCGACATCCGCAAGGTCGTGGAAGCCGTCAGTGAAGTTACGGGGAAGAACTTCATACTCGATCCACGTGTCAGCGGCAAGGTCACCCTGTTGTCGTCTACGCCGATGTCACCGGACGCGTTTTACGAGGCATTCCTCTCGATTCTCCAGGTACACGGTTATGTGGCGATTCAGAGCGGCGACCTGATCAAGATCATTCCAGACGCGACGGCGCGACAATTTGCAGGACCCATCGGTACGACAGGCCTGGCGGGACCGGACGACCTGGCAACCCAGGTGATACAGGTTCGCAATGTCGGTGCCACCCAGCTCGTGCCGATCCTGCGGCCGTTGATTCCGCAGTATGGCCACATGGTGGCGCATGCCGGATCCAATATGTTGATCATCTCGGATCGCGCAGCGAACGTCGCTCGCATGGTCGCGATCATCCGCCGTATCGATCAGGCTAGTGATGAAGAAATCGAGGTCATCACTTTGCAGCATGCGTCAGCCTCCGAGATCGTTCGTATTATGACTGCGTTGTCTCAGACGCCGCGAAGCGATGGCGCGCCTGTCACCACGAGCCTCGTCGCCGACGCGCGTACCAACAGTGTCCTCATCGGCGGTGATAAATCGGAGCGACTGCGCCTGCGCACCCTGATCGCGCATCTGGACACACCGCTCGAGGACGGGGGAGACACGAAGGTTCGCTACCTTCGCTATGCCGATGCCGAGGATCTCGCCGCTAAACTGCAGCAACACTTCACTTCACAACTCACTGGTGCAGCACAAGGCCCCGCAGCAGCGTCACAGCCTTCTGCGGGCGTAAGCGTGTGGGCCGACACGCAGACGAACGCTATTGTCGTGAATGCACCACCGAAAATGATGCGCTCGCTCATGCAAATTGTGGACAAGCTTGATATTCGCCGTGCACAAGTACTCGTTGAAGCCATTATTGTTGAAGTTATCGCTGACAAGACTTCCGAGCTTGGCGTAACGTGGGCTGTGCAGGGCGCAAGTTCCAATGCACCGATTGCCGTTACCAATTTTCCCGACCTTGGTGCTGGCGTGGTGCAGCTTGGCAGCGCCATCGGCTCCGGCGGCACCGTCGATCCGGCAAGTCTGCTTGGCGATGGCATCACGATCGGCGTTGGCCGCGTCAGCGACACCGGGGTCAGTTTTGCCGCAATTCTCAAGGCGCTACAGGGGGACGCGGACACCAATATTATTTCGACACCGTCGATCGTTACGACCGACAACGAGGAAGCTAGCCTCAACGTCGGTCAGGAGGTGCCGTTTGTCACCGGTTCGTTTACTAACACCGGCAGCGTCGGCGGCGCTGTAAACCCCTTTCAAACGATCAATCGCGAGCAAGTCGGAGTCAAACTGACAATCACGCCGCAAATCAACGACGGCGACTCGATGCTGCTGAAAATTTCTCAGGAAATATCCAACATTGCACAGTCGGCTTCCGGGGCAGTCGACCTGATCACAAATGAGCGAATTATCGAGACAACGGTCATCGTCGACGACGGACAGATTCTCGTGCTGGGCGGCCTTCTCGAAGATGTGCTGCGTGAGAGTGATCAACGCGTCCCCATACTTGGCAGTATTCCCGGGCTCGGCGCCCTGTTTCGTAGTCGAAAAACTGACAAAGTAAAGACCAACCTGCTGGTATTCATTCGACCGACGATCCTGCGCGATTCGGCCGCCGTTTCTCTAGAAACGAACAAGAAATACAACTACATTCGCGACGTTCTGAAGGAGAGCGAAGGCACAGGCGTCCAGTTAATGCCGAGGGAAGAACCCTTCTCATTGCCGCCATTTGAGGAAGCCGACAGATCGAAGAGTGACACGGCGGAAGACGCCAACTAAACCCTATGGAAGCGAACAGCGAAATCGTGCTCGAGACAGAAACCGGCGAAGCCACTGAGACGCATCGCCGCAGCCTGCCCTATTCGTTTGCAAAACGGCACGGAATATTGATTCGTAGCATTAACGACAATGAAGCGGACACGGTATGTCGCAGTGGCGTTTCTCCGACGAGCCTGGCCGAAGCCCGCCGATTCGCCGGAATCCCGCTGAAACTGTCCCGCATCTCTGCCGAAGTGTTTGACACGATACTGCAGGACTTTTACGAGCAGGACCGCACCAAAGCGTCACAGATGGTCGATGGACTGGATGAAGAGTTCAACCTTACGCAGGTCGCTCAGGAACTCCAGGGCCCGTCCGACCTGCTGGAAAGTGATGACGACGCGCCGATAATCCGATTCATTAACGCCGTGTTGACTGAGGCGATCAAGGAAAATGCATCGGACATACATATCGAGCCGTATGAAAACCGCCTCGGTGTTCGCTTCCGCGTGGATGGTGTACTCAAGGAAATATTGCAGACCCGGCGCGCGTTGGCGCCGTTAGTCGTATCGCGCATCAAGGTCATGTCGAAACTCGATATCGCCGAGAAGCGCCTGCCTCAGGATGGCCGCATCTCCCTGCGAATTGCAGGTCGCGCCGTCGATGTTCGCGTTTCCACCATGCCATCGGGTCACGGCGAAAGAGTCGTACTGCGATTGCTGGACAAACAGGCCGGTCGCCTGGAGTTGACTTCGCTGGGGATGGACATGGACACCCAGAAGACCATGGACAAGCTGATCCACAGGCCACACGGGATTATCCTGGTCACGGGTCCGACCGGATCCGGTAAGACAACAACGCTTTATGCCGCCCTCGAGAGAATCAACGACAACACTCGAAATATTATGACCGTCGAAGACCCCATCGAGTATTTCATCGACGGCATCGGCCAGTCCCAGGTCAATACGAAAGTCGAAATGACGTTCGCCCGCGGACTTCGTGCCATTCTTCGCCAGGACCCCGACGTCGTGATGGTGGGCGAAATTCGCGACCTGGAGACGGCGGAGATCGCCGTGCAGGCAAGCCTGACCGGCCACCTGGTGCTCTCAACATTGCATACCAATACAGCGGCCGGTGCGGTCACCCGCCTGCGCGACATGGGCGTGGAGCCGTTCCTGCTGTCATCGAGCCTGCTTGGCGTCCTGGCGCAGCGTCTTGTCCGAGTACTTGACACCACTTCCAGGATTCCATACACCGCGCGCGAATACGAATGCAATCTGCTGGACGTAGATCCGGCCAACCCGCCCACTCTCTATCACCCGGGCGAAGGTGCGAATGGCGGTTTTTCAGGCCGCACCGGAATCTACGAACTCATCACTGTTGATGATGAAATGCGCGAGATGATTCATGGTGGCGTCAGCGAGCAGGAGCTGGATCGGCATGCCCGCAAGACCAGCCCGAGTATCCGTGCTGACGGGCGCCGCCAGGTACTGAACGGCACCACGACTCTCGAAGAGGTACTGCGTGTTACGCGCGAAGACTGAGTCGGCTCAGCGTCACTGTGCTGGAGCGGCAGGACACTAAATGGGTGCGTTTGAATACGTCGCAATGGACAAGGCTGGCAAGCAGGCGAAAGGCCTGCTTGAGGGCGATACACCGAAACACGTCCGCCAACTGCTCCGCGATCGCAATCTTCTACCGGTAAGCGTGACGGAAGTTGCGCAACGCGAGGCGCGCAGGCAACGCAGTTTTTCTTTACGGCGCGGAATGTCCTCGGCAGAGCTTGCGCTGATTACGCGTCAACTCGCGTCGCTCTCGCAGTCGGGGCTGCCGCTCGAAGAAGCTTTGCTCGCAGTTTCGCAGCAGAACGACCAGCCGCGAACCAAGAGCATGTTGCTCGGTGTTCGCGCCAAAGTTATGGAAGGACATACGCTGGCCGACGGCTTCAGCGAATTTCCGCAGGCTTTTCCGGAGCTGTATCGCGCGACAGTCGCGGCGGGCGAACAATCGGGGCATCTCGATGTGGTCCTTGAACGGCTGGCCGACTACACCGAGGCTCGCCAGGAGCTCAGGCAACAAATTACCAACGCGCTCGTCTACCCTGTCGCCCTCGTGGTGATGGCCGTAGCCATCATCAGCTTCATGCTGGCAACCGTGGTGCCGAAGATCGTGGGCGTATTCGAAAACACCTCGGCTGAACTGCCCGCTTTGACCACCGGCCTGATTGCGACCAGCGACTTCCTGCGGGCGTACTGGCTATTCGTGATCATCGGATTGTGCGCTGTGGCCTATGCGACATGGTGGGTGCTGCAGAAAGACGGACCTCGGCGCCGCTACCATGCGGCTCTTTTGCGCATGCCGATCGTCGGCCGCCTGACGCGCGGCGTCAATACGGCACGCTTCACGCGCACGCTCAGTATCCTCGCCGGCAGTGGCGTGCCGATTCTGGAAGCCCTGAATATTTCGGCAGAGGTCATCGAAAACCTGCCGATGCGAGATGCTGTCATGGAAGCCACGCTTCGGGTCCGGGAAGGCGGATCCATAAGCAAGTCATTGGCAACCAGCAAGCTTTTCCCGCCAATGATGATCCACCTGATTTCCAGCGGCGAAGCCGGTGGACGCCTGGAGGAAATGTTGTCGCGGGCTGCGGCAGGGCAGGAACGTGAAGTGAACGGTCTGATCGCGGCTTTGCTCGGCATTCTGCAGCCGCTGCTTATCGTCTTTATGGGGGCCATCGTGTTGACGATAGTGCTTGCAATTTTGCTCCCAATCTTTGAAATTAATAACCTGATTCGCTGATAATACCGACTGACCTGCTTGTTGCTGGAG
>CAMYLB010000196.1 GCA_947259145.1 uncultured Woeseiaceae bacterium | reverse complement strand
GACGCGACCGCGCCGGCACTGAGCAGGCTTGACACCTTTATGAATTCTCGGCGTTTCATGAACCAGAATCCGCCCGCGGCACGATGTAATAAGGTGTCTTAGTTTTGTCGTCGATGAACGAGCCACTCGGAAAGAACGAAAACGCGATCCCGATAACAATTGCGACGGCCACCAGAGAACCCTGTAATTTCAGGAATCGCGGTGGCTGTGGTTGCGAGTCTGTTGTTGGCCAGACCCTGTGTTGTACGTAAATCATCGCCAGGGCGCCGACGACCGCAACTACTACCACGATCAGCACCATGGGGCCCAGCCCGATACCGAGCCACTGGTCGAGTCGGAACGCACCCATGTAATCGCTGTTATAAAACTCACCCCAAACGGGAAAGAAGTCACCGAAGACAAGGCTGCCGATCAGAAAACCGACGATGAAAATTACGGCATCAACTTTACCGGTGGCCACTGACGCGACAGCAGTTCCCGGACAATAACCGCCGATCACCATGCCGACACCGAAGAGCAAACCGCCAACGATCATCGGCAACAGGTAGGTTGGCAGCATGTAGACCAACGATATATCGAGATAGCCAATCAGACTCAGGCCCCACAGGCCCAGCATTCCGGTTATGATCGCCGAAAACATGACGACAGGAACGCCAACGTCCTTGAAATAGAATGCCCAGGCGATTCGACGACCGTCAGTGAAGCCGGCATGAAACAACGCGAATCCGAAAACGAAACCGATTGGCACCGCCAGCCACAGGTTAAGCGCGGCCGAGATGACGCCACTCTTGGCAAAAGGAGCTACTAGATCCATTGTTTTCTCACAAACCAGGCGGCCATCCAGCCCCCGACAAATATCGACATCAGGAATGCCCAGGAGCCAACCGAAAGCTCGGCGCCTCCGACCAGGCCCTGCCCACTCGTGCAACCTCGCGCCAACCGCGCGGCGAATCCGGCGATCACGCCACCCGACAACGCCAACCCCAGGCGGTAGGCAACGGAACTTCTGGGGCCACGCAAAACCTCAATGCGCAGCTCTCCGCCAATCCAGGCCGCGACAAAACTGCCGATTATCAAGCCAGCCAGGAGGAAGACCACGTAGTCGTTAAGCGGGTGGGCGCCGTTGGCGAAATATTCGCCAAAATAGGCGCTCTGTTCGGTTGCGACCGGGAACATGCCGTGCTGAACCCAGGCGACCAGGCGGGTCATCGCACCACTCGCACCGATGCCACGACCTGCGACCACAAACGCGAGCAACATACTGATGCCAATGAGAATGCCCGCGGGAACGGGGGGCCAACGGGTGCCGAACTTCATGTCTACCTCCTGAACTGGACCGGGGCTTTCGCCACAGGAAAATTACATTAGAATTATCTAATTTATGGTGTACTAATCCATAGGTATTTATACCGCTGGATTTCGCTCTTCGGGTCGGCAGTAGATTTACGTATCGTCCGCTCGCAACATGACCGCTAACGTGTCCTTCTCAGGGGCCTGCGCCGAATCCTTAATGAAAACTGTTATCGAACCGTTTCGCATCAAGATGGTTGAGCCCATCAAGCTCACCAACCGGTCAGAGCGAGAAACGCTGATACGGGACGCCCACTACAACCCCTTCCTGCTCCGCGCAGAGGACGTCATCATTGATTTGCTGACCGACTCCGGTACGAGCGCAATGTCGTCGGAAGCCTGGGGTGCCATGATGCGCGGCGACGAGTCCTATGCGGGCGCCCGCAGCTGGTATCGTTTCCGCGATACGGTCAAAGACATCTTCGGCTTTGAGCAGGTCATCCCGACCCACCAGGGACGCGCGGCCGAGCACATCCTGTTTAGCGTGATGGTTAAACCGGGCTCAATCGTGCCCAACAACACGCACTTCGACACGACGCGGGCGAATATCGAGTTCGTTGGCGGCGAGCCTCTGGATCTTGTCTGTGCCGAAGCCGACGACCTCGACTCCGACTTCCCGTTCAAGGGCAATATGGACATTGCGGCGCTCGAGAAACTGGTGGCGAAAGAGGGCGCCGAGAACATACCCGTCATCATGGTTACCGTGACCAACAACTCGGGGGGCGGCCAGCCCGTTTCGATGGCGAACATGCGAGAGATCAGCCGCGTCGCGAAGCGCGCCGGCATTCCTTTCTATATTGATGCCTGTCGCTTTGCCGAGAATTCGCACTTCATCAAGCACCGCGAGCCTGGTTATGAAAACACTCCGACGATCGACATCGCCCGCGAGATGTTCAGCTACGCGGACGGATGCACGATGTCCGCAAAGAAGGATGCGTTCGGAAATATCGGCGGTTTCCTGTGCACCAACGACGCGGAGCTGGCACACCGGGAACGCAACATACTGATTCTTACCGAAGGCTTCCCGACTTACGGTGGCCTGGCCGGACGCGATCTGGAAGCAATTGCCGTTGGCCTGCGAGAGATACTCGACGAACACTATCTTGACTACCGTCTTTTCTCCACTCGCTATGTTGTCGAACACTTGCGCGACGCAGGCATCCCGGTGATGGCCCCTGCGGGTGGACATGCCGTGTACCTGGACGCGCGGCGTTTTCTGCCGCACATAGAACCGTTGCACTATCCGGGTCAGGCACTGGCCGTGGAGCTATACCTCGAAGCGGGCATTCGTGCCGTCGAGATTGGAACCGTGATGTTCGGCGCAGACCCGCACACAGGCGAGGAACACCCTGCCCGACTGGATCTGCTGCGACTGGCGATCCCACGCCGCGTCTATACCCAAAGTCACATGGACTACGTGCTCGAAGCCATTGGCATTGTTTGGGCACGGCGCCACGCCATTCACGGCATGAAGATCGTGCGGGCGCCCAAATTCCTGCGGCATTTTACGGCCCACTTCGACTGGGTCTGAAGTATTCTGGCTCTCTCATGCCTGAAGAGCCCCAAAAACCAGTTGGCCTGCTGTCTCGGAGTCTGGGAGTGTTTGGCTACAGCAGCCGCGCCCTTGAACTTGTCTGGACGACAAGTCGGCCGTTAACGATAACTTTGGCGTTGTTGACGCTGGTGGCCGGCGTGCTGCCAGCTGCTATTGCCTATATCGGTCAACTGATCGTCGACGGTGTCGTCGAGGCCACGCGTGCGACTGACCCGGACACGCGTGGGGTCTTGTATCTCGTCTTTCTTGAGGCCCTGGTCGTCATCGCTGTCGCAGCGGCACAGCGCGGTATTTCGGCAAGCCAGTCTCTGCTGCGTGCCCTGCTCGGCCAGCGCGTCAATGTCATGATTCTCGAGAAAGCGATGACGCTCGAGCTCACGCATTTTGAAGACTCCGAATTTTACGACAAGCTGACACAAGCACGGCGCGAAGCCTCCAGTCGACCGCTGAGCCTCGTCACGCGGACGTTCGGCCTCGTGCAAAATGCCATTTCTTTAACCAGCTATGCCGTTTTGCTCTTTGCTTTTTCGCCGTGGGCTGTTGTCATTCTTGTCGGTGCCGGTCTGCCTTCATTCTTCGCAGAGGCGAAGTTTTCCGGCGACGCATTCCGCCTGTTTCGCTGGCGCTCACCCGATACCCGCATGCAGATGTACCTCGAAACCGTCATCGCTCGCGAAGACGGCGTCAAAGAGGTCAAGCTATTCCAGCTTGGCCCGCGACTGCTGCAACGCTATCGCGACATATTCAAGAAGCTCTTCGTTGAAGATCGCCGACTGACTTTGCGACGCGATACCTGGGGATTCGTGCTGGGTTTGTTTTCTACAGCCGCACTGTACGCCGCCTACGCATGGATAGTCATCACGACGATAGGCGGCGCCATAACGCTGGGCGCGATGACGATGTACCTCGTACTTTTTCGACAGGGCCAGTCGGCCGTCGCCGCGATCCTGACCGCGATTAGCGGCATGTATGAAGACAACCTGTATCTGTCGAACCTGTACGACTACCTCGAGCAGCCCGTACCGGCGCGACGCGGTGTGTCGGTACGTGGCCCGGAACCCGAACGCGGCCTGGAGTTCCAGGACGTGTCCTTCCAGTACCCGGGCGCACATAGAAAGGCGCTGAACAATATCAGCCTGCAGATTCGTCCTGGCGAAAGCCTGGCCCTGGTCGGCGAAAACGGTTCCGGCAAGACGACGCTCATTAAATTGCTCACGCGTCTTTACGACCCTACCGAGGGTCGCATTCTGCTGGACGGACTCGATCTGCAAGAATGGGACGTCGAGGCCCTGCGCCAGCGGATCGGCGTCATATTCCAGGACTTCGGCCGCTATCAATTCAGCGTTGGCGAAAACATCGGGGCAGGCGATGTTCGCCATATCGAGGACTCAGAGCGCTGGGAAAAGGCGGCGACGACCGGCATGGCTGCGCCGTTTATCGATGACATGCCGGAAGGCTACGAAACTCAGCTCGGGCGCTGGTTCAAAGGCGGTCGTGAGCTATCGGGCGGGCAGTGGCAGAAAATCGCACTATCGCGCGCTTTCATGCGCAGCGATGCCGATATCCTGGTTCTCGACGAACCGACGGCTGCGATGGACGCATCATCCGAAGCTGCCGTATTCGATCACTTTCGCGAAGCCAGCGGCAACAAGATGACCATACTCATTTCACATCGATTTTCCACGGTGCGCGCTGCTGCGCAGATCATCGTCATTCACGAAGGCGAGATTCTCGAGCGCGGCAATCACGAAAGCCTGCTTGCCGATGACGGACAATATGCACATCTCTTCAAACTCCAGGCGCGCGGCTACCAATAGTCCGGACAACGCCAGACCAAGGCCGGAACTTGAAGAAGCAATTGACCAAAGGCATACTCGAAAGCGTTGGAGCATAACAATAAATGGAAAAACCACCGCTTCCAGACGATGAATCGGCTCGCTTGTCGAGCCTGCATTCGCTGCGTATTCTCGACACGCCTGACGAAGACCGATTCGATCGCATCACGCGCATGGCGCAGCGCGTTTTCGACGTGCGCATATGTCTGGTTAGCCTGGTTGACTCTGACCGGCAGTGGTTTAAATCAAAGCAAGGGACGGATGTCTGTGAAACGTCTCGCGAGATTTCCTTCTGCGGTCATGCGATTCTCGACGAGGAAATATTGATCGTGAGCGACGCGGCCGGGGACCCTCGCTTTTCTGATAACCCGCTCGTAACTGACGACCCGAAGATTCGCTTCTACGCCGGTTGCCCCATTGGGGATCCCAAGGGATTCCGTATCGGAACACTGTGCCTCATTGATCCGCAACCCCGTGTGATGACAGAGAGCGATATTGCCACGCTCGCAGATCTCACAGCGATGGTCGAGGACGAAGTAAAAGTCACATCGCAGGTCACTATCGACGAACTAACCGAGGTCGCAAATCGACGCGGCTTCTACCAGATTGCCAATCACCTTCTGTCGCTTTGTCGACGCACAGGTACAGCCGCCGAATTGGCGTATTTCGACCTGGACGGCTTCAAATCAATCAATGACGCTCAAGGGCATGCTGCCGGCGACGAGGTCCTGCGACATTTCGCGCAATTGCTCGTCAGGTGCTTCCGCAGTGCGGATGCGATCGGTCGGCTGGGCGGTGACGAATTCGTTGTTTTGCTCAGTGGCTCCGCCGGCATGTCCGGTACGCCGTTGAAACGGCTTCGTGACATGGCGGCCGAAGCGGCGCATGAGATCAAACATAAAGTTGCCTGGAGCGTCGGTGCCATCCAATTTGATCCCGATCGTCACGACACTCTGGAAAGCCTGTTGGCCGAAGCGGACTCGCGCATGTACAGCGAAAAAGTTCGCCGGAGGCTAGCCAGTCCATAGTTGCGTGAATTATTCGTTGTCAAATCGATTACTATCATCGTACGACGAACCCGATAACAACGAGCAGCTGTG
>CAMYLB010000195.1 GCA_947259145.1 uncultured Woeseiaceae bacterium | reverse complement strand
AATCAATCCGTAGGCCACCGCATGCACCAGGCCGCCCGCAACCGTGCCCAAACCAGGGAATGCTTTCAGCCCATTGCCGGCGACGGCAAGCGACAAAGGCAGGGCACGGCCGACCCGACTTTGGCTCAAGGACAGGAATTCTTCAATATCGAGATCGCGCGGCGTAGCCCCGTAGAGCTTGCAGAGCTGCTGCGTCAGTGACGTGCCGACGTAGCCCTGGATCAGGATATCAGTTCCGGGGCTGATCGCCGCCAGCGCGCCGACAACAGCTTTGCGGGTCGCGCTGCGAATAATCTGCTCGGAGCGCTGCAGTCGATACTGCGCTTCGGCTTCGGCAAGCCGGGTTGCGGCGATTTGAAACACGGCACGTTCGCGGCGCAGGTCAAGCGGTACGGCGTCGGTGTCCAGCAGGCGATTGATCGCGACGACGAGTACACCGATGTCCGCTGGCCGGCTGCGGCGCACGGTTTGCTCGCGGCCATCCTCGTGCTGTTCAATGACGTCGGACTCTCCGCCCGCCGTCACGGCAACCACATGGTCGCGCTGCAGTTGGCCGCCAACCTCGTCAACCCGTTCAAGCAATTTCTGCATGAGCGTTGCCTGTTCCTCGCTGGTGAAGCGGTCTGCTTTGTTAAGAACCAGTATCAGCGGTTTGTCGAAAGCCAGAAGCGCTTCGATGGAACGAATCTCCGCTCGAGTCAGGTCGCTGTCACACACAAAGAGAACAACGTGCGCGCGCTTGGCCTCATCGGCGGCAATCGCCGAGAGTTGACCGTCAATGCCACCAATGCCCGGCACATCGGTCAGCAATATCTCGTTCCCGGCTTCGTTGCGCCAGCGATAATGGCGCACGTCGTCGGTGGAACCGCCGACCACGTCGATCAGAACATCGGCTTCGGGAACCAGGGCTTTGATCAGTGAGCTTTTGCCACTACTGATTTCACCAAAGAAACACAGGTTGATCGCGCCATGTTGCTGGCGCGCCGCCAGCTCCTTCAGCTCCGCCTGTGCGCCGGCAACATCGACTCCGGCGGCTTCAGCCTCGCGAATTCGTGCTTCGATTTCCTGTTTGGAGAGCGGCCGGGAAACGACGGTCCTCGCCGGCGTGATCTTGCGCCGAACCACAAGGCGCCAGATCAGCCACAGCGCGGTGACAACAAGCAGCAACATTACGGCCATGTAGGCGTAAAGCAGGACCGGTGGCCCCGCTTTGAGGCGATCCCAGACGTTGAGCGCTGACTCAGAAATAAACAGCAACGCACCAATCGCGATCACAAAAACCAGTGCGATAGCGACAGCAATTGCAATACGAATGAAGCGATCGAATTTCATCTTGCAGCAAAGGCATCAAGTTCGGGAGTTTCAGGCACGGCCTGATCCTCTTCGCCGATGTGCGCGGCGACCAGCAGGACCGCAGCCAGCACAGCTGAGGCAGGTAGTTTCATTGCGGGAGTTCCTGATATTGGATCAGGTGATCATAAACCCTAGGTCCCGCTCCGCAAAATTGCCGAGGTTCGGCGCCACGACATCGAGATCAATATCAGGAATTCCGAACCATTTGGCGAGCGTAGCCGCGTACTGATCCGCGGACGTTGAGGGAATCATGCGGCCGCCACCAACGTCTTCGGGGCCGCCGATTTCAAGCAGCGGAAAGCTGCCGTAGAGCTCGCGACCGTTAACAGCACCGCCGACCACCAGCTGGTTGCCGCCCCAGGCGTGATCGGTTCCGTCCCCGTTTGAGGTCAGCGTGCGTCCGAAATCGGACTGGGTAAACGTTGTTACGCTTTCGGCAACGCCGAGCTCGACCGTCGCCTCATGAAAAGCAGTGATCGCATCGCTGATACCGCCAAGAAGTCCGGGTTGATCGTCATTCTGATTGTCATGCGAGTCGAAACCACCAGCGGCAACAAAGAACACCTGGCGTTTCATCTGCAGTTGGTCGCGAACAGCGATCAGCCGCGCGACGGTTTCAAGCTGGGCACCCAGCTGCGACTGTGGGAACGGCGTGTTGATCGGCTGCGCGGATTCGATAGCGGCAGTCACAGTGTCCGCAGCGTTAATCGCGCGCCGCTGAACTTCGGCAAAGCCGCGCTCGTAAACCGTGCCATATTGAGCTTCGACGACACGCCGAAACGCTTCGCGCTGCTCGAATAGAATACTTTCGGGATCGGTCGAAAAGCCTTCAAACTGGATCGGCCCGCTAGGCCCCATTACGTATGCGACAGTCTGATCGGCCGACTGAAACAGGTTTGCACCGAATAATGATGCGTTGGTCGCCATCTGCTGCTCTGTGACGCCGCTGCGAATCAGGTCCGCCATGCGTCCGGCCCAGCCGGTCTTGCTGGGCACGTTGCCGCGCAATGACGTCCACTGATCCTGTTGATCGTTATGTGAGAACAGCTGCGGCGGAAGCGTAACCGAACCATTCATGTACTGGTCTTTGGTCGTTGGTTCCACGAGCGGCCCTACGTTGGTCACGAACGCCGCATCCCCCGCGTCGAACAGCCCCTTGATACCGCCCATCCCATCGATACCGCCCAGCGACGGGTGCAGGCCGAAATCCTCCATCGTGCTGGAGGCCGGCATGATTTTTATCAGGTCATTCTGCGGTATCGCCAGGTTCTGCCGTGAACTCTCGTAGGCACCGTACTCCGCCTCGGTATTTGGGACCAGCATGTTGAACGAATCATTGCCGCCGAACATGAATACGCAGACCAGCGCTCGATAATCGTCGAACGGCCCGATACTGCCGACCACCTGCGAATACGCCAGGCCCGGCGTTGCAGCGAATGCGGCCGCCGCACCGCTGGTCTTTAAGAAATCGCGTCGATTCAAGGTTTTCATATTCGTTCTCCCCGGCGACTAGCGCTGGTAAGCGTATTCCGGTGATGTCACAACAAAGTAGATGGCCTCAGCGGCGCGGATCGCTGTTTCCGTTTCGGGTACGCGCGCAAGCATGCCGGCAATCTCCTGCCGCAAGGTGTCGGAGATCTGGCCCGCGAGCAGTTTGCCGGCGACCATGTTGATAAGCGCATCGATGTCGTTTGAAATTGCCATCTCTTCTTCGAAATTGATGTAGATGTCATCGTCCGCCAGCGTGCCGTTCGTCTGGTTGAGCGCAAATATCTGGTAGAACATGTAATTCGTGAACAAGGTGTTCTGATACTCAGTTGCTATTTCCAGTTCCGGCGCGACAAGGCTGCTATCCCGAATCTCGCCGGGCGGTGCATAGAACGGGCTGAAGAAATTGAAAACGGACGGCGACTGCAGCGGACCCTGGCCGAAAAGAATGTAAGCGGCGTTCAACGGAAAACGGCCGCTGTTCGAGGTCGCGTTGTAGGATTTCCACAGCTGCGTCAGGCGCAGCAGCGGTTCCTTCAGCTTGCCGTCGATTTCCATGGCCAACGCAGGGCGCGCTTCATCATCCAGCAGGATGGCTTTCACCACGGCACCGAGATCGCCACGGACGCCCGAGCCATTGTTGTTGAACACTTCGGCCACGCGTCGTATGTAACCCGGTGAAGGGTTGCTGGTAACCAGCCGCTGGATCAGACGGATCGCAATGAACGGCCCGACGTTCGGGTGATTGAAGATATTGTCGAGCGCATCGCTGAGATCCTGTTCCCCGCTCTGCCCTGCCGGCAAGACCTCGCCGCGAAGCAAGGTCTTGCTATCCGTGTCGTGAAAACCGGGGTAGAGCTGCATCGGGATGACCTGGTTGAACGGTGTTGGTCGCGCCTGGCGGAAACTTGGCGCGCCGGCGAACGTCCAGCCCGTGTATACGTGTGCGAAGCCTTCGATGATGTCCTGGCTATAGGTCGGGATCGGCTGCCCCTGGTCCAGCTTCTCGGTTCCATCGATGTTGAGCTCGACCAGTCCGATCGAGAACAGCTGCATGACTTCCCGCGCGTAGTTCTCATCCGGTCGTATATTGTTAACGGGATCAGGTTTTTCGTTACCCAGCATGCTGAGGTATACGCCCATCGCCGGATGCAGGGTGACTTCCTCGAGTAATACTCGGTAGTTACCGAATGCGTTCTCCGCGAGTACATCGTAGTAATCAGCCACAGCGAACGGCAGATTGCCGAGCGCACCCAGCTGCGAAACAACCATAATCTCGGACAGCGCAAACGCGACCCGTTGCCGCAGCTGGTCTTCGCCGTACAGCGAATTGCGGAACCAGATATCAACACGGTCGGCGTGCAGCTGGAACGGGAACTGCGGTGGCGTCACCGCCTGCAAATGTGGCAATTGCAGCGATGGCAGTTCTTGCATCTGGTCGTCAATCCAGGCTTCCGGGCGCATGGAGATGAGGGTCTGTGCCTCTGCCTCGGTCGCCCCGAAGGACCCCTGGTTCAGAAACTGGTAGGCCTCCGCCTTGGTCACGGGTGGCGGTGGCGGAGGTGGGGGTGGCGGCGTTGTTTCACCGCCCCCACCGCCGCAACCGGCGAGGCCAAGCATCAGCGAGGCAAAAATTGATAACAGTCGATTCATACTCATAAGTCTTACCCCGTTTTCCCGCGGGTTCGAGGAACCAGGTTCCGTTACGCTCTTTTTATTTGCCGTGCACCGATTCGAGATAGCTTATTTGCTCGGCCGTCAGCAGATTCTTGAGCTTGACCAGCATCGCCATCTGTTTCTTTTTGACCTGATTTTCGGCCAGCAGTGCCATCTCAGCGTACTCGAGAACGCGCTGTTCGTTGATCGGTGTCTTGTCGAGCTCGAGCATTAATCCCTGGTAAGCCTCCTGCATATCCCATTCATGCTCAGCAACTCCCGACTGCACTTCGACCACGGCGGCCCGAATCTTCGTGAACTGGACCTTACTCAAATCAAGCTCTGCCTTATGTTCCAGGATGATATTGGGCGGAAACAACTTGCCCTTGAATACATCGTCCTTCGGTCCTGCAGCGAACGCCGTACCCACAAGCAATGCGACCGTGGTCAGCACTAACAAAAGTCCCTTTCTCATAACAACGTACCTCCATAGGTTTCGGTTGACTCGATGAGCACCGGAATTTCCTGATATATGTCAAATTGATGGTCGGGCAGCAGGCCATCGCTGGGCGCAGTCCAGCTCGTGGTGCCAAGGAGCTCGTCTGCGTCAATGAACTGCAGCTCCACTCCGCGCGGCACCAGCAAACCGAACGCGATAGCAGCAACCGCCGCCGCCGCCACCGAGCCGACGACTACCCGGCGCTGCCGCCGCAATACTCGAGTTCGGGCGTTCGCGGCCGCCCAAACGCGGTCAAACTGCGGCACAGCACCGTCTTCCACGCTGGCCTGGGCGTCGCGCAATGCCGCTCGCAGCGGCGTGTCTGAATCAGTCATCGAACCCTGCTCCAATATGGGTCAGTTTCATCTTCAAGGTCTTTTTTGCCCGATCGTAGTGAGCCCTGCCGGTACCGACAGTCACGCCCATAACGCCGGCTGCCGCCTCGATCGTCATGTCACGGCAAAAAACAAGCTCAACAATGTCGCGCTGCCGCTCTGGCAATTCCTGCACCGCTTTCCACAGTGCCGCGTTTTCATTCGGCTCAATCAGCTGAACGGCATCGTCGACCGTGGTCATGCCCGCTGCCTGGACCAGCCGTAGCCGTGATGCAATGCGTCTGTAGCGGCTACGTGCGAGGTTTTGCACAACCGAAAACACAAACGTCTTAAGCGACGACTTGTTGTCGAAACGCGCCTTACCGGTTAACAACTCAACGTACGCCTGTTGCATGAGATCCTCCGCGACGGCCCGGTCATAGTCGGAACGGGAGAGGGCCCAGCCGAATACCTGGCCGTGTATGGCTTCCAGTGCCGATCGAGATACGTGCGGATTTTTGTCCAGAACATCACTTTCTCTCATGCCC
>CAMYLB010000194.1 GCA_947259145.1 uncultured Woeseiaceae bacterium | reverse complement strand
TCGAACGCGGCCGGCACTGCCGGCGTGCCCGCATCAAGGTCGATGTAGGACTGCCCGATACTGCCTCCAATGTAACCTTCCGCCTGCGACTCGGCAGGTGCGAATACCGTGAATGACACCAGAAGCGCCGCCGTTACTGGCCATGGTGCACGGCGATTTGCCAGGAATCGTTGAATCATGTTTTTGCTCCCAAATTTGCCCAAGCACCCTGTGTTTTCCGGCGCGAATTCCTCATTTAGACGAAAATCGCGGGCAAAATCCGGCACTGGTTCAAGGTTTTAGGGTGTGTGACCGGCGGAATCGAACCACCGACACGGGGAATCTCAGTTCGCAGCTGGACTGCTCAAGGGCTTATTTATCAATGAGATACCGGAGCGCCCGTTGCTGCAAGTGCCTAACACTGCATAACTGAACCCCGCAGACATACTGCTGCAGTTCGCTCAATGGAGTGTCAGTCATCTATCAGGTTCATTCTTCGAAGTAGCTCAATAAAGCGAGGGCTTTCTCGCAGCTCAGCAGGACCCAGTTGCATATGGTCCGCGGTGCCAACGTTCCAAAACACCGCATTGGGAGACTGTTGATCTACGGTTTTCTCAACCCAGTCGAGAGCCATGGGAAGGTCTCCAACGGCAAGATAGGTGATGGCAACACCAAACGGTTCTTCGATTCGATTCTCCTCGATACCCTGCTTTACTCTGTCGGCAACGCGCTGCAAAAGCTCCTCTTGTTCCGTAACGGAATACACCCAGGCGAGCCATCCCTGCAGGAAAGCGGAGCCCCAGTCGCCGATCAACTCCTCCGTTTGTACCGCCATCGCGAGCGCCTCGTCGTGGTCACCCATAAGCGCGTGCGCGAGACTTTTCTTTACATACCCCCAGCTCCACCAGGGGTGAATTTCGATGGCGTTACCGAACGCGGCGACAGCTCCCTCGAAGTCTCCTCCCATCAACTTCGCGAACCCGAAAGCGTGCAATGCGCCGATCGAGATTGGATCGAGTTCCACTGCTTTCTCAGCCATCTGCACCGCCTGCTCGAAACGGCCGAGAGCGGTCAACAGGTTGGAATAGCGGTAGTAAGCCGTCGAGCTTGTCGGCCCAAGTGAGATCGCAGTCTTGAAAGCAGCTTCGGATCCAGGCCAATCGTAGTCGAAGAACAGCCGTATTGACGCGAGCGAAGCATAAGCCTCAGGAAGATTGGGGTTCAAGGCGATAGCAGACTGGGCGGCCGTTCGGGCTTCTCCAACGATCGCGGTAGGCGCTGATGCCGAGAAAAACGCCTTGACGATCATTGCGTCAGCGATTGCCGCGTAAGCGGGCGCGAAGGCCGGATCGATAGCCGTCGCCTCGCGAAGGTGCGTGAGACCGCGATCGATCTCATCAGCCGTCGAGCCATGCGCCAGGAATCTACCTTGCAAGTAGTGCCGGTAGGCGATCGGGTCCACGCCAACACTTCCGCGGGAAAGCGCAGCCCCTGCCGGCAGTTTCAATTGCATTGCCGCTACGATATCCGAAGCGATAGTTTCCTCGAGCTCCAGGATTTCGGTCATCGGCCGGACAAGGCGAGTGCCCCAGAGCTCTCGCCCGTCTCGGGTATCGATGAGCGTCGCATGCACCACGAGGTTGTCGTCGTGACGCTCCAGCTGACCTGAGAGGATCCTGTCCACGTCTAGTTGACGGCCTATTTCTTGCGGTTGCCCTATCTGATCCCGAAGAGCAAAGGCTGAAAATCGTGATATCACCTTCAGGTTCGGGATGACTGACAAGGTGTGGATCAGGCTCTCGGGAATGCCGTCGCGCAGATAATCAAGCTCAGAGCTACTGCCAACCGACTCGAACGGCAGAACGGCGATCGACATGTCGACCGGTGCGCTGTATTCGGCCAGATCACCAGGTGCGGGCTCGGACGCGGTTACCCAATACCAACTGGCAACGAACAGCGTCAGAGTCGCGATCACACCATAGAGCCAGATCTCTTGTCTGCCAACGTGCTGCACACCAAGCTCGCCATGACACCAGTTCCAGATCAATGCGATGGGAAGCGCGCCGACGAAGATGATCATTGAAGCAGTGAGTAGCTTCGCGTTGAGCTGATAGTTATTGACGAAGAACTCGACGGCCTGGAGAAGTACGAATGCCGCCGCCGGATAAGCGACAGCGGCGTGCCAGATATTTCGTTCCCTGAGCTGATGGGTGAAATTGCTGAACTTTGAGTCCATAGTGCCGACCGGATTACGAACCGGTGAGCAGATAAGGGGCACAAATCCTCGAACAAGCTGCCGGCGCGCTGCGCCTCTTACCTGCTCATATGTATTACGCTGAACCGCTACCGGGATCGGTTCAATACGAGGTTACCGAGGTAGTGATGCGGTATGGAACGGGGCTTTTTTCAAGAAATCCTGGGAACGACGTAGGTTGTTGAAGAGAATGGTGGCCAGGGGCAGAGCGATTCGCAAAGCGAATCACGACGGCGAAGCCGCCCGAAGGGTGAGGATCGGCCTTAGCCGATCCGAATCAATGGACTCGCTCCGCTCGCCCTTTGGGCGCCTTCGGCGTCTGTCGGCGCTGCGCACCTCGGTTGAACTGCCGACACGCGGATTTTCAGTCGCGGGTTGGTTCGCCTGAGGTTATAAATTTCAATGAGTTACCGGGGCGCCCGTTGCCCAATTTGCATGACAATGCAGGACGATGCACAACTAGTTCACGCAGAATTCACGCACGACAATCATCGCTATTAACAGTCAAGTCATGACCAGCCGCACATGTGTAGTACACGATGTCTTGGCTGTGCGAAGTGGCAATGTCCCGGATGCGCCGAGCAACAGCGCTGGCGGTGCGATACGATTGCTGACATCCTAGAATAGCGCACAGAATCAAGCTGCACTAATCAGGGAAGATTCCCCATGAATGTCCGTCATACATTTATCGTATTGTTGTTTGCTACCGTCGTTGCCGCTTGCGGCGGAGGCGGTGGAGGTAGCGAACCGACGTCGCCGCCGACAAACCCTCCCCCTCCAACCGGGACCGCACCGCCTGCGCCGGTCGTGAATTACTCGGGCAATACCCAGCCTGCAATTGTTGACAAGACCAACGCTTCATTTTTCGCCGGCACGGTCCTTTCTGCACGTGCGATAGCGGTGCTCGCCGAGTCGTTATGGGTCGACATCAACGGTCTTAGTGGAGCCGTTAATAGGACAGTAGCGGGAAGCACCGGTGGAACCGCGTCCATCACGGGCAATATTTCCGGAAGCACAGGTTGGCTGGATATCACGTTTTCCAGCTACAGCGAGGGCACAGTCACCGTCAGCGGCCGTTACATTCAACGGATTACAACAAGAGAGACGAGCTCCGGTGGCTTTGTCTTTTCCGAGGCCGGACCGGGAAGCCTCGAGTTTGATGATCTGTTACTTGCAGTTGGCGGGGAGTCCCTTGAGTTGCGTGGCGTGATGACAATCTCCGGCGGCAATTTCGAGAAAGCGAATCTGGACCTTCTCGTCACCGAGCCTTCGACGGGCGGCCAGAATTACTATCAGGATTTGGTGATCGACTACACCGGGGTGGATTTTCTCCGGCAGGCGCTTTGGGCGGAAGAATTATCCGGGGTTGTTTACGACAGCGCGCTCGGATCCGTTACGGTAACAGCTCTCGAGCCGTTTACCGAGCTCGATCTCTTCGAACCCGCGGGCTACCTGATCGCACACCGCGGCGGTAGGATCCGTATGGAGAGCGCGGGCAACGCGGTCGAGTTTGCGTCTTTGTCCCGTGCCTGGGGTGCGTTGGAGATAGACACCGACGGTGACGGTGCAATGGATGAGGCGCTTCGTGCAAGCTGGGGCGCACTCGCCGGGTTGCCGGAAACGGGGGCGTCGGTCCGGAGCGGCCCCATTGCAAACGCCGGTGGTGAGATACTCGCCGACGTTGGTAGTGCAGCTACGGTTCACGCGCTCTTCAGCCATGACGACGACGGCGACTGGCTGAGATTCGATTGGGAAATACTCGCGAAGCCGTTGAACAGCTCGCTGGTGTTCGCCGATACAAGTGCGGCAACGCAGACATTCGTGCCCGATGCAGAGGGACAGTATTTGTTGGGCGTCACCGCGTCGGACGGTGTCGATGCGACAAGGACGACGGTAAAGGTGACAGCACAGTTGCCCGGCCCATCACCGAGTGATGCCCGGACACGTACAGGCGGACTTGAAGTTGCGTCGCCTTTCATCACCGGAACACCAATCACAATAGATGGCCGTTCGTCGATGAATCGCCCATATGTTCCAGGGTTTGGGTCATGGTGGGTCGAAGGTCCGAGTAACTGGACCCTGACGGAACTCGAGTCGCCCCAAAAGCAGGAGTTCTTTGCAGCTAGTAACGGCATCTACGAGCCGAGTTTCAGTGAATCGACGACGGCTGGCGCTCACCTGAACTCCAACAACTTCGCAAAATTTGCGGTCGGCTTTGACCTGCCCACGACGGAAGTCGGTTACTACGGCGACACGAACGCACGGACGGTGATTCTGGCCGACTACGACGGCGATGGCCTCGATGACCTGGTCGTTGGCGTGGCATCTTTTATGAGCACTGGGGTTCGGGTCGTCCGCAACCTCGGGAGTGGCGACTGGCATGTTGAGCCTCAGGCAGACGGGCCATACGGTGAAATTGCAGTAGGCGACTTGAATAGCGACGGTCGCATGGATATCGCAGTATCCGGTGATGACGGCGTCTACATTTCCTATCAGCAGGCCGACGGTACGCCGGGTAGCATGGTCGTGGAGCCTTATCCTTCGGCCGGCTGTACGCTAACGACGTCCGAATCCGATATCGGAATCGGCGACATTAATGGCGACAATCGTGATGATCTATTTGCTGTAGTCATGTGCAGCAATGGACTGGCGGTCTGGCGTCAGGACAACATCGGCGGCCTTGACGCTCCAACGCTGGAGCTAACCGGAGAGCGGATTCGGTTCGGGGACTTTGTAGACGTCAATGGTGATGGCCGGACGGACGCGTTGCTCGGCTTGTGGGATTCCGCGACGAATCCCGCGCAAGCGGTGATCGCGCTAGCGCAATCTGGTGGCACGCTGGCCGTTGACGAACGCTTTGACACGCCGTTGTCCAATGTTCCGCCGGCGATTTCCGTGGCCAACATCTCGGGAGACATTTTGGCCGACGTCGTTTTAGTTGGTACGTCGTACTTGACGGTGTACGAGCGTCAGCAGGATGGATCGACGGTTCAGTCTGTACAGCAGAACCTGAGCCTGCCGGCCGGCCTGGACGCATTCATTAATGTGCTCGACATCGACGAAGATGGCGATTCGGACATTCTCATGTGCAGCGGGGGCAGCCGGTTTCTGGTGCTGAACCAGATATCACAAAACGTCTTTGAGGAGGTCCAGCTCGGCAGCTGTGTAAATGAATTGAGCGGGCATCCTAACGGATTCGCGGTCGGTGACTTCAACGGTGATGGATCGACCGACATTATTTTGAGTAGTCAGGGCAGCGTGAATCAGTCACAGCTCGAATCGTTTTTGCGTATATTGATTGGTGACGCCACGAATTACGCGACGCCGGTTAATTGACGCCGTCAATGGATACTAACAAATTGATCGGGTATATGGTGGCCAGGGGCAGATCAGTTCGCGAAGCGAACTAAGACGGCGAAGCCGCCCGAAGGGCGAGGATCGGCTTAAGTCGATCCGAGTCAATCGAACGTGGTTCTCAGCTCTTGTATTCAAATGCAAAAGTGGTGGCCAGGGGCGGAATGGACCGCTGGGGTGGCCGGCAGCTTTGCTGCCTCGTCGCCGCGTTGCGGCTCCGCCTGTCGGCCCGTTTTACGGGCCTTGGTGCGCCAGCTCGCACTGCGTGCGTCTGTCGCCGCTAGCGCGGCTCGGTTGAACCACCGACACGCGGATTTTCAGAACGTTAAGCGATTGATTCCACCTTTATTTATCAACAAGTTAGCGGGGCGTCCGTTGCCGAATTTGCGTGACAATGCAGGACGATGCGGAGCTAGTTCACGCAAAACTCACGCAGCGATCCCGACGCGCGGATACGTTCTATCGAAGTCGACGGCGAATGAAAGCTGCACTTGCTACAAAGGCGACCAGTATCAGAATCCAGATCAAGTAATTTCTACCAGCTCTCGGCTTAGCATCCACTTCTCCGATAGAAAATCGTGTGTCAGGAGCACTGACATTGGGGTTGCCAATACTCAGCTTCACATCCAGCCCCTCCGGCACAAACGAGAGCCCCAGTGTTGCTGCTCGAAAAGCCCGCACTCGAGCGCGAAGATCCTCCGTCGATAGAGACGACTTTAACAATTCATTAAGCGCACGACCACGGCGGTCAAATGGAATTTCAGTGAGTGCGACCCGTTGTTGGCTTGTCGCGAGATACAAGGTGCCACCCTCTGCCTCAAATTGCGCTTTGTAGAATGCTTTTGGCAACTCGCGATAGTACTCGTCAACATTGCCCAGGGTACCGTCATAGTCCGGCAATATCTTTGCCAGAGTCATGGCCTCCTCAAGTGCGTCGCGATGCTCGACGAACTGAGCGGAGACGCGATGGCCCCAGATATTCAGGTCCTGACCGATTTCGAACGACCCCACCTTTTCCAGGTCCATCGCGGCAACGATGTTATGAGTGCTGCCGACATGTGCGAATCCGCGTTGTAGATTCTCTGAAAATTTCTCCGGAGCGTTCTCATTCCTTGCGTCGATCAAACGGTTCATCGATACCTGCGATACCGTTACATAGAAGGCATTGTCAAAGAACGTATAGAAAACATTGACGAACCCCGTCGGCAGCAAATAAAACTTCTGGCCATTATATTCGTTGCTCAGTGGCTCGGTGCTCGATAGCTGGAGCATGCCTCCCCCCCGGCCACCGAACTCGCCGGCCAATCTCTGCCAAAGGCGCCGGAAAAACGTCTCGGCGCGATCGCGATCTGTCAGTTTCAGGCCGAACCAAACATCAATATCCGCAATGTTGCTCACACTGAATGAGTTCTTCTCGCCCACACCGAAAAATATCTCGTCACCGATGAAATCAAGTAATCGCTCGCCCGGAGCCAGCGGTTCTTCAAATATTTGCTCGGAAATCTGACGCTCCGCCTCGTAGATTAATTGCTCGCGTCGGGCGACTTCGTCATCGTCGCTGTCTGTGACACGTCCGCGACGACCTTGGGACTCTATGAGCAAGTCATCGACAGAAAATACGGCGGCCAGGTTCACCGCGCCCAGACGGTCAGCATCAAAAAGAAATGACAAGAGATCGGGCTCACCGCCAAAGAACGACTGTAGCTGCCGGTAATTACTATTGTTGATCAATGGCAGAATGAGTGTGTGCAAGTACAATTGATCAGAGATCGTGTAAGCAATACCGATGGGATCAAAGAACTCCCGAAAGAAACTCTGGTAGCCCGCGGAGAATTGATCGTAGTTCACTTTTTCCGGCGCCGTTATCGGTCCGAGCGGTACCTGGTTAACCGGCGAGACCTGCCAGAGTGAACCCCAGATGTCATGGGACACTCGGCCGTCTTTGTCAATGTGGTACTGATGCGGCGCATACAGCGTGCCGCCAGCAATTAGTTTGTCGGCGACGATGTCCTCAACAGAGGCAGGCCAATGCCCATTGATTCGGCGGTAGGCGAAAACACTGTATTGCAGCGTTTCCAGGGCGTCGAGAACCGTATTGCGACGTCTTGAATTGATGCGATAGGCCGGGCCGGTCAGCTTGCGAATAAACGCTTCCGACAAATAGATCAAGCCATCACGCTGCGGCGCCATTTTCAGCAACGCGTAGTGGTAATCGAGCTCGCTGGCTATCGCGCTGCCCGAAATGGCGACAGCGTTTTCTATTCGATCGATCAGGCTCTCGTGCGTCGCAATCACAACATAATCGCCGACCTTACGATGTATCGCCTCGTTACCGACGAGCAGGTCAAAGCCTTTTTCCACCACCACGTTCGCCAGCTTTAGTACGAGGGCGTAGTCCGTGCGTGGCACGAACGCAAGGTCATCGCTGACAAACGCCATTTCGTCAACCGCCAATATAAGTGCATCGGCATCGGGAATGCCAAGGCGCTTCATCATCTTTCCCTTCAAGCGGGTTGCGCTGCCAAGGTTGTAGACATCACCAAACAGCTCGGACTGTTGTTTAAGAATATTCTCAAGTTCAAGAAACTTTGCGGGCTGCTTCATGTGGATAAACAGCATGTCTTTGGGAATGAGCTTCGCGATATCGGGTACTGAAATGGCCTGACCCTCGATCATTTCAGCCCATGGGTGCGAGACGATGTCGACTGGTGCGATGTCATCGATCGATACCAGGTCGAACGGTTCGTCCGAAGGCTGGTTCCTGCCGATCGAGCCAAGTTGCAAACTTTCGTCGATAGCCCTCTGGCCGGTCAGTAGCGCCACGGACTCAGCCAGGGCGTTCCTGCGGCCAGTTGACGACATTCCACCTGCGACTTCGGCGCGCAAATTGGTTCGCCCTTGCAGCCGGCGCCAGCTCGGCGCCTGGGCCGATGCCTTGCCGTGCTTGTGTTGAAGCATCCGTTGCTGCATCAACAGGATTGGGTTGTTGGGATCTTGTGCCAACTCATCGGCAATATCCTGAAGCTCAGCGTCTTGTGCCTGGCTCGTCGAAACGGATCCGAGCAGAAGAATACTCAACGTGCCGCAAAGCGTGACAATCTTCAGCCAATCGATCATTGCTGTGAGCCTTTGGTTCGCTATCTCAACCATCAAGTGTCCCGTTGCAGGCACTGCTTTGTCCAGTAGCAAGTCACGCTTTGACTTATGCGGAGCGGACGGATCGATTTGGTTGCAGATCAATTGCATGCCGGCGTCGGCCCAGCCTCGGCCGCGAGTGCCGCCCAGGCTAGCTGATCGACAACTCCTTCCATCCGCCGGCCGAACATAAGTAGAAACTCTATGTAGTCTGTGCTTCCTGACACATGGGTGACATTTTATTCCAATGGGATGGGCCTGATGAAGACTGCACGCCAGGGGTGGAGCGATTCGCGACACCAATGGCGAGGTCCGCTACACCCTCAATACCGGCCGCTCGAGCGGCTGTATTACGTAGAACCCAGAATTGACAGTCTCCGTCCAGCGGCAAAGACTCTTTCGTTAGGTCAAGGCAAGCCTGTATAGATAGAGAGGCGCGCCTTCCTGCAGCTCTATCAGATACACGGTGGATCATTCGAGATGAAGAAGATACTGGTTGCGGGTGCCTCAGGGTATCTCGGCCGATACGTCGTCAAGACATTCAAGCAAAGAGGCTTCTGGGTTCGAGCTTTGGGCCGCAATGCGGCGAAACTCAACTCGATTGGGGAATACGCGGACGAGTTATTCATCGGCGAAGTGACAGATCCCATATCCCTCGATGGCCTTTGCGACGGCATCGACGTTGTCTTCTCATCGGTAGGAATTACGAGGCAAGAGGATGGATTGACGTACAAGGATGTCGACTACCAGGGCAACAGGAATTTGCTGACTATTGCTGAAGAGTCCGGTGTCTCAAAATTCGTGTATGTGCATGTGCTGAATGCTGAGAAATTGCAGCATATCGCGATGATTGAAGCTAAGCAGGCGTTCGTCGACGAACTCAAGCAATCGGCATTGGATCATACGGTGATTTGTCCGTCGGGATTCTTCTCGGATATGGAAGAATTTCTATCGATGGCTCGCTCCGGACGGGTTTACCTCTTTGGCGACGGATCGAACCGGATCAATCCCATCCACGGCGCTGATCTTGCCGAGGTGTGTGCGATCGCTCTGGAGGGCCCGGAACCGCAACTCGATGTCGGTGGACCAGAAGTGTTCACCTACCGCGAAATTGCCGAGCTGGCTTTTGACGTAATCGGAAAGCCCGGAAAAATAACTTGCCTTCCGAAGAAGCTGGTTGCATCGGCAGTAAGAGTATTACGTTGGGTGACGCCTATCAAGACGTACGGGCCTGTGCAATTTCTCACCGCGGTAATGACTATGGACGTTGTCGGCGAGCCACATGGTGCACGGCGGCTCGCGAGTCATTTTCGAAGTTGCTACGAGACGGTCGGACACAAGACTGCAAATGAATTGAGGCACTCGTCCATGCCGACGAAACATCATCCTTAACGTAGTTCGCGATTTGGCCAGACTCATTAAAATAAGTCGTCCCCACTGGTTCTCGGCGCATATGGTGTCACGTTCGAGTGAGAAATCGATTTCCATGTGATGAGTAAGGCCACGCTCAAAGCGAGGAGGCTCCGATGTCATTATTTGATCGCACTACAAGACCGCTCACCCTGATAGTCGTGCTAGGCCTGATCGCGGCCTGTTCGAAGTCGGATAACTCACCCGGCGTATCCGTAGATACGAAGATGGATT
>CAMYLB010000193.1 GCA_947259145.1 uncultured Woeseiaceae bacterium | reverse complement strand
ATGCAAATCTCCAATTTTTTCCAGCGTCCGCCTTGGGTCAGTAGCTGACCGTCATTGTATCCCGATTGCGGCCGTCTGAGCGGCTGGTTTTGGGAGTAATGGTTTTGCCCCGCTTTAGTGGACAGGTTGTGATTGTCCGATGGCCAGTTTTTCATACGCTGCCGGACTTATATTACCAAGATGGCCGTGTCGGCGTTTACGATTATAAAAGCGCTCGATGTAATCGAAGACATCCGCTTCGGCTTCTTCACGAGTTAGGTAGCGTGTTCGGTTAACACGCTCTCGCTTCAGTAGCCCGAAGAAGCTTTCAACGACAGCATTGTCGTAGCAGTTTCCACGAGCACTCATGCTGCATTCAATGCCGTGCTTTGCAAGCTCGTCACGGAAGTCGTCACTCGTATACTGCGCGCCGCGATCAGAGTGATGCAGCAACACACCTTCCGGTTGCCGTTGTTCGATTGCCATGTTGAGCGCATTGATAGCCAGGTGACGACTATTCCATCGATCCATGGACCATCCGACGATGCGGCGTGAGTAGAGGTCCATGACGATCGCCAGGAACAACCAGCCCTGCTGCGTCGAGATGTAGGTGATATCGGCGGCCCAGCGCTCGTTCGGGCGACTCGCTGAGAAGTCCTGCTGCAGCAAGTTGTCCGCTACGGCGTGGGACAGGTCACGCTGAGTTGTGACTTTAAAACGCCTCTTGGGGCAGCCCCGGAGCCCAGCCTGCCGCATCAAGCGCGCTACCCGATGTCGCCCGCACTGGTAGCCTTGCTCCCTGAGCTCTGCGTGGATCCTGGGTGCACCATACACGCCTCCACTGGCCGCATGGATGCGTTTGATAGCCTCGACAAGCTTCCGATCCTCCTGCGCTCGCTGGCTCTCAGGCCGGCTCTGCCACGCGTAGTAACCGCTCTTCGACACACCGAGCAGCTCGCACATTAACGTCACTGGATATTGGTTGCGGCGCCGAGCGATACACGCGTATCTCACTTCGACTCCTTGGCAAAGAAAACCGCCGCATCTCTTAAAAAATCTCGCTCCTGCTCGGCTTTCGCGAGCCGTTTGCGAAGATCGTTCAGTTCCTCATCCCTCGAGATGTTCACGCCTGGGAAGGCTTCATCTCCAACCAGCCGGAACTGGTCGCGCCAGCGTCTCAGTTGGCGCTCACTGACACCAAGATCCTTACAGACTTCCCTGTCGGTGACTCCATCTTCGCTGGCCCGTCTCAGAGCATGTCGCTTGAACTCTGGACTGTAGCGGCGGTATTTCTTCTTCGTCATGGAACACCTCCATCCGCATTATGCGGTCATTCAAGGTGTCCACCAAACCGGGGCAAGGCCTTATAGCAGACCTCGCCATTCGCCGAAAGCGGCCGTTCGTGAGCGGCAAGTTCTGGGAAACAACCAGGGAGCTCGAGCGGCAATTATTGGCCGCTTCTTTTCTCTTAGGCGGCGCAGGGCGCCAAGATCTACGAAAAAGTTAAGGGCCAAGTCTATGTCCGAAGTTGGGGAAGAGCGATGAGCTGAGATATTTCCTCTCTGCTGCATCGATCCCGTCACGCTCGATTTCGCCCAAAACAGACTGCCTCAAATTGTCGAGATTAGCGCTGCTTGCCATATCTCCCGATCTCCACAAGTCCTAGTTCAGACGATACAAGAGATGTGTTCAGAAATCACATAAGTAAGATCGTTTAACTCTCTGATCGAACAATATAAAGTTGAATATAATCGTCGGAGTTTAGAATCGAAACGCGATGCCCGCGTTGGCGGTCCACTGGAGCAACGAATCGCCGGTCACGGAAATTTCACACAGTCCCTCACCGAAGTTACTTTCGCAAAAAACGTCTGAATCGCTGTTGACCAAGCTCACGAGAACTCGTGCTTCGAGCTTGAGTACTAGCGTTTTGGTCAGATCAAATCTAAGGCCGCCGCCACCGGTTGCAGAGAAAAAGGTCTCGTCATCCAGACCGGGTCCGCTGGGCGAAAACCGGGAGGCACCGATTGTTACTAGAATATACGGCTCCAAGGTATTGTCATTCTCGAAAATATAGGTACCGCCGAATTGGAGGTATTCGACGCGCAGATCGACCAGGGGTGTTGATGTAAGAAAGCCTGCTGTTTCGAGCTCGGTGTCCTGACGCGAATAATAAAGCTCGTACTGGCCGCCCTGACGACTCTTCAGGTGTAACGAGAGGGCGCCAAACTCAGTGTCACCGACATCGATCTCGGCACCGCTGATCTCTTCTTCAAACGAGCCGCCGGTGGCTGCGCCCAACCAGGGTGTTAATTCAAATTTCGGCTCTGCTGCGGCAGTGCTATATCCAATCAGCGCGGCCGTGCCTATAGCAATTATCTTGACGAGCCTCATGACACTATCTTACTGCTTTTGGTGCTGGAAATACCCATGCGTCGTTGAGAATTTCTTCGTACGGTTCGTACCTGCGAACACTCGCACCTTCTAGGTCGGGTTAGAAGGGCGATCGGCCCGACAATTGGGCAAAAGTTGGGCTAACCGGCGAGAAGCCACCTTATCGCTACTAACGAGGTAGGGTAGTGGCCTGTTGCGGCAAGAAGTGGTTTTGTTGGGCCGTGAACTGACGGTCAATGTATGTCACTGACACATTCCTGAATCCGAACGGGTTAACCCCTGAGAATTCTGGGGTTGTTCGCTTAACATCAAAGATGCACTCCTCGGGGGTCGCATGCATAGAGTAAACATCCAGCGCACCGACCAGCCGCTGCGAGGCTAGGGGCATCTCTTCGAACCTGAAAAGCTATTCTTTTGACCGAGAGGACTGCTGCGCGTGCGGTGTGTTCTTGCTGACCAAGTCCTGGAACGCGGCTTGTAGGAAGGACGGCGAAAACGGGCGTTTGCAATAGGCGCTGTTGCCGGGTGTTTGTTTTGAATTGGTGACAAACATCGGAACTGCCGATGGATTCCGCTTCCTTAAGTGTTTCCACCACGACGTTGCGAGTTGACTGTCCTGGTTGACCACCACGATGTCGCACATTGCAGCTTGGTTCGGCTCACGCAGTTCGTAGTCAGCGGCCAGATCGGGCATGCTTTCCATCGTGCTTTTGATCACAGCGACTTCATGACCCAGTAGACCGAAGTAGGTAATACCAAGCTTCTCGGTGCGCTTCTTCTCAAGCTTAAGCATTAGTACACACTACTGGTTACGTGGATGGCGTCATTTCATCACTAATCGATCGTGCACGGAGGTGCCTCGTTGGACCTTCCACCTAGGGTTCCTGTGATATAGATCACATAAGCGGTCGGTTAAGTCGTAAGACAAATACGAGTGCGGCGCAGGTCTGCCTGAGACATCTTCGCAATAGAATCGACGGAATCCGTCGCTGAATACGCCATTTCGTTCGGTTGGTTGCATGTCGGAGGTAGTATGCGCCGCTGTCGTCGGGCGCCAGATAAGTGGTTGACGTCTAAGTTTGTGTCAAAAGTTAAGGTCTACCGCCTGAGCAGATCTTGCTACTAGCCCTTTATCCTGGTTGAAGCTAACGAAGGTGAGCACTTAGACTACTTGTATGGCTAGAGCAAATCGAGCATCGGAGTGGGTCACTTGGCGAAGTAGGGACAGATTGTCTGAGTTGGACTTGCCAGGCATCTATTTCATTGGGAAGTACCCGGCCGCTCCGTCCTCCCTCGACATCCGAAACCCGTCAATTCTCTATATTGGTCAGACTGTCTGTCCGATGAAGAAACGTCTTCAAAAGTTTCATTTCTCGGCATTTGACGCGAAAGACGGCCACTACGGCGGTCGTACATTTAGCGAGACGTTTTTTGATGGTCTGCCGGGAAGGGTGCCTCGCGGTCTACGTGTTTGTGTCATATCCGTCTATGGCAAAGAACCAGCTCGGTCGGCGCTGATCAGACTGCTTGAGCGAAAGTATATCTATGAATTTGTTAAGGTCCGTGGGCGCCTGCCGCTCTGTAACAAGGCGTGAGCGGGGAAAGAATTGACAGGCCTCCACGGCAACTTTGGGCCGATTATTGACGCGTGGGAATGCAGAGCAGGGCGCTAACTAATCGGCAAAAGTTAATGTAGCCCCGGCGCGGAGTAGGGCAACGGCCGGTTGACTCAAATGGCGCTTTGGTGATTGACACGAATCCGTTTGCCAATAGCTTTTTCAACTATTCGTCGAAGCTCGACCAGACCACCCACTTCAGCGGTAATTGCGGCATAAAGCTTTTGATCGTGTCCGGGGAGGAATTCGCCTCCGCGTGTCATTCCACCGCAATCGCAATTGCAATCTCTCTCTACTACTCGTCGTGGCATCTGGTTGCTCCGTGTTCGGTAATGGTCGTATAGACCAGGAAAAGGAACGCCTCGAGGGAACCCCTTGGCCAGTTCCTATCGTGACAGCACTCGTTAGGGCTCAAGGGCAGGGGATCGTAGGCAAAACGGCACCAATTGGCTCTTTCCGGATACGTGCGGAGTAAGTGGGCCCCAAAATCTATGCAAGAGTTAAGAAAGCCGGCGAGAAGCAGCCGTTGGATAGTGTCTAACTCGGTACGACCCACGTTTTCGGCAGGTTTGTCGCGGCAACTACGGATTGTCAGCGGGCAGGGGCCCCGATAATTTCAACCACAGGCCAAATCGATATCGCACGCGCGTCACGATTGAAAGGTGACCAGGCGATGATGCTGCCACACCTGGCCCCGTGGCAGCGGCTCCGGCCGCCACAAGTCTGTGGGCGCGAGGAGAAGAATTATGCCTGTCAACCTCACACCGAAAGACGTCTCTTCCGATCTTTCAGGATTCAACTCGGTCCTGATCGCGTCCTGTCCCGTTTGTCCCCCGATGTGTCTTGCCATGCAGAAGAAAGAACCCTTCATCGAGTTCTTCAGGCATGGACTGAAGACTGCCGCATTTGAGGACTACATCCAGTCCATTCGCGATTCGTTGGAACAACATGGTGTTCGAACTGGCGTCTTTTCCATTCACACGCCAACGCCGATGATGTGCTTGTGGACAGAAGGGCAGCGCAAGCGTCTTAGGAAGCGCGCCAAAGACTATGAGGCAGTACTGATCCTGGCCTGCGATTCCGGCACGGAATCGGCAAAAGACGCTCTTAAGGGCACGGACTGTCAGGTCATTCAATCCCTGGACATGGACGGGGTGATCAACGCCAAGACTTCGATCCACTTTCCGTTGACCGTCGTAATGGAGCGTCACAACGAGGCAGGTCGTGCTGGGCAGGTGAGATCATGAGAAACATGACGAGATTCATGGCTCGAGATGACCGCTCGCCTGTGGTTGCCGCTTCGAACGGGCGCCGCACTCGGCTTTCGCCGAGACCGCTTCGACTCGCGCTTGCTGTGGTCGCGGCTGTCGCTGTGTTTGCTGTTATTGTTCTCTGGCCGGCTGGTCGTCTGGACTGGGTAGCCGGTTGGCTCTACGTAGGCATTATCGCGGTCTTTTTTGTCGTTAATGTCGCCTACCTCGAGCGTGTAAATCCCGAGTTGATCGACGCCCGCATGCATTTTGGCAAAGGCACAAAAGCCTGGGATATTGTTTACGGCTTCCTTGTTGGTCCTATTCTTATATCGATCTATCTGGTTGCGGGCTTCGATGCTGCCCGATTCGGGTGGTCGACGATGTCTCCACTATTCTGGCCGATTGGGCTAGTACTGTTTGCGGCGGGTATGGCCCTTTTCTCGTGGGCAATGGGCGTGAATCCTTTCTTCGAGAAAACCGTCCGCATCCAGACAGACCGCGGTCACCGCGTCATCGACACCGGACCTTACGCGTATATTCGCCATCCCGGGTATCTGGGGTTCTTCGGCTGGTGTCTGTCAGCGCCGCTACTATTGGGTTCGTGGTGGGCCTTCGTGCCGGCGATTCTGTCAGTCAT
>CAMYLB010000192.1 GCA_947259145.1 uncultured Woeseiaceae bacterium | reverse complement strand
GCCGCCGGGTTGTGGCACAGGTAGCACATGTCGATGTTGTCGACCCGGTTGCCGCCGTGCTGGTAGAGCGAACCGACGTGGCAGCTCAGGCACAGGCTGGTGTCAGCAACGGCGCGACGCGCAGGCGCTGCGGCACCGTCGCCGACGGCCCAGTCGTAGGTCGGGGTCTTGGCGCGGACCTGCATCACCCCGTCCTCGTCGTCTGGATCGATAGCGGCGACCCAAGGCTTGCCCTGGATGGCTACACGGCCATACATGGCATAGGTCTCGTCAACCTCCACCGGAACCACCGTGGTCGCTGCGAACCCGTCGCAGGTCGTGTTGTCAGCCGAGACTCCCGGGCTGCTGCCGGGCTGACCGGCATTGGCGCCTGCACCAAGGATGAAGTCCTCGCCCTGGGCGTAGTTGCGCAGGATGCTCAGGTTATTACGATTAGTCGGCTCGTCGTCACCCGCAAAAGTGAACGGCGGAAGGGCATAGAACGCCGGGGCACCCACACCCACCGTGTCATTACAGGGATTGACAGCCACGGGACCCGTGCCGTTGTCGTAAGTTGCACCCCAGGTGATGGACAGGTCGACGCCGTCGTCCTCAACAGCCGTGATCGTCCAGGCGATCTTAGCGCCTTCCGTAACGGAGGTATCCTCACCGTCCCAGATGACGCCGCCACGCCCGGTGGTCGCGCCGTTGTGGACGTCGCTAACGTCAAGCACGTTTTGGGCAAGTCCGCCAGCCATGTGGCAGCCTGTCATGCAGTCCGTCGCCTCGGTAACGCCCGAGTGCAGGGTTTCTAACCCGGTGGTCCCGAACGGGATGGTCGCGATGGAGCCGTGGCAGCTGAAGCAGCTCGCAGCGTCGATAGACATGCTGTTGGCTGCCGCCAGGAGATCCGGCGCTTCGTGGCAGACGCTGCAGTTATTCATATAGGTCGGGTAGGTGATCTCGATGGGCTCAAAGTTACCCGAGCCCCTTGGAACCTCTTCCTCCCAGATACCGTTGTGGTAGCCGTGGGCCACCGCTGCGAGGCTCGGTGTCGTGTCGACGCCGTGGCAGGTCAGGCAAGGCTCGGCACCGTCCGCAGCGGCATAGTAGCCTCCGTGAACATCAATGCCTTCCGGACCGTGGCAGGCGGTGCACGACTCGGCGGATACCGCGGCCGGCCCGACGACCGGATTAAGGGGATCGATGTCAGCGTAGAAATAGACACGCGTCTCGCGGTCACTGCCAGCCGCAACCCGGAACAGCCAGCGGCCGTCGTCGGCCGCGGTCGTCCCCAGCGCAGCGAACGTCGCCGCCGGTACAGTGATGGTGTAGTCACCGCCCGCGCCGCCGCTCAGCGTCGCGACGCCTTCCGATTCGAGGGTTTCGGGCGGTTCTGCGTCGCCATCGACGAGGTCACGGAGGTCGATCCGGGTTACCGAGTCGGTAAAATAGGCACGCTGGACTGCATCGTAGTCTTCGTTCAGCGCTCCATCGACTGCCAGGCTGAAGTTGACTACGAGGTCGCCGCCAACGTCCGCTAACGTGACGCCGCTGACCGCCTCGATCGGCGGCAGCGCGTGGGCCACGGCAGCATCGGCAATGGAGGCGGCATCGTGGCAGACCGCACAGCTTTCGAGAGGCGTCACGGAGGCGCCAGGTCCAGGCGGGCCAGCAGGGCCAGCAGGGCCAGGACCGCCTGGTGCCCCGGCGACTCCAGCCGCACCATCGTCGCCGTCACAGCCGGCCAGGCCGAGCGTGACAACGAGCAGGAATGTCCAACCCCACCTGAACAATACGTTGAACTGTCTCATGGCAAAACTCCTAAATTCTTCTTGGATTCTCAAGAGACCGGGGGTTGCTCAAAAACCACTGGGACGGACCACCGGCATTGAAAGGAAGCTTACGATTGACGGGGAAAAGCAACACTGACATTTGTCAGTTTCGGCCCTAAATCGGGCGGTGGATTACACTTATCAAGGAATGCCCTGATTTCGGCTATTACTTATCTTTTTTGAGGGTTTTTTCAGCCGGCAAGCTCTTTTAGGGTCGTGCCACGATGCCGGCGAGCACCGCGGCCGCCAGCAGTGACCAGCCCAGCCACGGCAAGGTGCTTAAGGTAAGCACGAGGGTTCCTGCGATAGCGCCAGTTGCCGCCACGGCAAGCCAGTATCGCTGCCGTCGTTGTTCACCCAGCTGTTTTTGAATCTCGCCGAGCTCCGGCGACTGCAGCTTGAGGCGAATATTGCCTTCCGACGCCTGCTCGCCGAGCTGGCGCAGTATGGCAGGCAGCTCGCGCATCGCGTCTCTCAGCTGCGGCAGGTTGTCGCGAACGTCCTTCAATAAAGCACGCCCGCCGACCTGCTCGTTCATCCATTGTTTGAGCACCGGGTGCGCGGTCTTCCAGAGATCCAGCTGCGGATACATTTCGCGGCCCAGACCTTCGATATTGAACAGCGTTTTGTGCAGCAGGATCAGCTGCGGTTGCACCTCGACATTGAAGCGCTGCGCTACGCGGAACAGGCGCATCAACACCTGGGCGAACGAAATCTCGGCAAGCGGTTTGTTGAATATCGGCTCGCACACGGTTCGTACGGCGGTTTCGAGCTGATCGACACGAGTGCCCGCTGGCACCCAGCCGGAGTCCAGGTGCAGCTTGGCGATTCGATGATAGTCACGATCGAAGAATGCGAGAAAATTCTCGGCGAGATAACGCTGATCTTCGGGACTCAGGGTTCCGACGATGCCGAAGTCCACGGCTGCGTACTTGGGGCGCTCCGGGTCGGTCGTAATGACAAAGATATTGCCCGGATGCATATCGGCATGGAAGAAATTGTGACGAAAGACCTGGGTGAAAAAAATCTCCACGCCGTTTTCGGCGAGCACCTGGATGTTCGTTCCCGCCGCACGCAGCGCATCCATGTCGCTTACCGGCGTGCCGTAAATGCGTTCCTGGACCAGCACTTCGGGGCGGCAAAAGTCCCAGTGAACGTCCGGCACATACAGCAGCTCGGAACCTTCGAAGTTGTGCTTGAGTTGCGCCGAGTTCGCGGCTTCGCGCATCAGGTCGAGTTCATCGATGATCGTATGCTCATACTCATCCACGATCTCAAGGGGTTTCAGGCGTTTGCCGTGTTCCCAGTAACGGTCAGCAAGGCCCGCGAGCATTCGCAGTACCTCGAGATCGCGTTCGATCTGCTCTTTGACGCCGGGCCGCAATACCTTGACGATGACTTCGTCGCCGTTATGCAGCTTCGCCGTGTGAACCTGGGCAATCGATGCGGCAGCAAGCGGTTCAACGTCGAATCGCTGGAAAACTTCGCCGACATCTTGCTCGTACGCCTCGTTCAGAATCTGGATGGCTATTGACGCCGGGAACGGCGGCACGGCGTCCTGAAGTTTGGCCAGTTCGTCGGCAATATCGGGTGGCAGCAGGTCCCGACGAGTGGAAATGGCCTGGCCGAACTTGACGAAAATCGGGCCGAGTTCTTCGAGCGCCAGCCGGATGCGTTCGCCGATGGGCGCAGAGCGGTCACGACGCCGGGGCGCGAGGTAGAACAGGAAGCGCAGCGGCCGTAACAGGTGAGTTTCCTTGATGATGTCGTCGAGGCTGTACTTCACGAGCACGCGCTGGATCGAGAGCATTCGAATAATTGTGCGCGCGCGAGCCATCAGGCCTTATCCAGGCGCTTCATGCGCGCATCGAGGCGATCGACGTCGTCTCGCAATGCGTTGACATTGGCCGCGAAACGATCCACTTCGTAGCGGCTCGGCACATCGCGACTTTCCTCCTGCAAATACTCGCGAATATTCGCACCCATCGTAGAGCGTGCTTCGCGACTCCAGTTGCCGACGCCCCGGGCGATTTCGCCAAGACGATGGGCCGCTACATCGCCGACGAAGCCCGACAGTTCCTCTTCGATATCGGGTTTGGCGAAGGTCAGAAGCTGCTGAAATTCCTGGGCCAGCAGCGGGTCGCCGGTAAATTCGAGCGATCCATCACGAACTGCGCTGGCACCCGGGACGCCAGCCATACGGGCGAGCGCAAACAGCGAGCCGCAAATCAGGATGTCGGGCTCACGGTCGGTATCGGTCGTCAGTTCCAGGTGGTGGTCGTGCACAATAAACCAGGTCGTCAGAGCAGTGTCGCGTACGCGGACGGCTACGACGGAACCGGCGAGCTTTTCGCAGAGTTCGCGCGCCGGTGTCGTTGCGCGAATGTTGCGATTCAAAACATTGGCGACCGGCAGCAGTGCGGCTTCGAGCGGGTTCATCGTGAATCAGATCCGGTAGCCGACGTGCAAAGCAACGATGCCGGCTGCAAGGTTGTCGTAACGACAGCGCTCGAAACCCGCCTCTTCCATCATCCCTTTAAGCGTTTCCTGGTCAGGATGCATGCGTATGGATTCGGCAAGGTACTGGTAGCTGTCCGCATCCCGAGCGATGAGTTGGCCGAGTACCGGAAGCACCTTGAACGAATAAAGGTCGTAGGCGGGCTTGATGGCTTTGTTGGGTTTGGAGAATTCCAGGATCATAGCTTTGCCGCCTGGTTTCAGCGTCCGGTACATTGAGCGCAGTGCAGTCATCTTATTGGTGACGTTTCTGAGACCGAAAGCGATGCTGATGCAGTCGAACGTGCGATCGGCAAACGGCAGGTTCTCTGCGTCGACCTGGGCGATCGAGAGGTTGCCTGCGACGCCGGCGTCGACGAGGCGGGTACGCCCCTGTCGCAGCATGGCAGCGTTGATGTCAGCCAGGATGACATGACCTTCTTTGCCGACTTTGCCGGAAAATGAACGTGCCAGGTCGCCCGTGCCGCCAGCGAGGTCGAGCACGGCATTGCCCGGCCTCAGCGCCGCCTGGTCGACCGTGAATCGCTTCCAGAGCCGATGCAGGCCGGCCGACATCAGGTCGTTCATGATGTCGTAACGGCTGGCAACCGAATCAAACACGTCGCGGACCCGGTCGGCTTTCTCGTCTGCCGGGACAGACTGGTATCCGAAGTGCGTCGTATCGTCGGGTTGCTGCGGCTTGGCCATGGCTTCTGGTTGTTGTCGGTGCCTCGGCAGGCGAGGATACCCCTCAATAGACTGCCGGACCAGCGGCAGCGATAGCGGCCTTGCGGCCGCCGCTGCGCTTCGCGCCCACTGGGCGCTCCTGCTACAAGATATAGCGGCTCAGGTCCTCGTCCTGGGACAGCTCGGACAGGTGCTCATCTACATAAGTGGCATCCACCGTGAGCTCAGTTCCGCTCTTGTCCGAAGCATCGAATGACACGGTTTCGAGCAAGCGCTCCATGACCGTGTGCAAGCGTCGCGCGCCGATATTTTCGGTGTTCTCGTTGACGTGAAAAGCAACTTCTGCAAGGCGCCGGACGCCACCTTCGTCAAACTCGAGCGATACTTCCTCGGTTCCGAGCAACGCGCTGTATTGCAAAGTCAGCGACGCATCCGGCTCCGTCAGGATCCGCACGAAGTCTTCCGTCGTCAGCGATTTCAGCTCAACGCGTATGGGAAAGCGGCCCTGCAGCTCCGGGATCAGGTCCGAGGGCTTCGACACGTTGAACGCTCCTGAAGCGATGAACAGGATGTGGTCGGTTTTCACCATGCCGTACTTGGTGTTGACCGTCGAGCCTTCAACGAGCGGCAACAGGTCCCTTTGCACACCTTCGCGGGAGACGTCCGCGCCCTGCGTGCCGGACTGTCGCGCCACCTTGTCGATCTCATCGAGAAACACGATGCCATGCTGTTCGACCGCCTCGAGCGCCTGCGTCTTGAGTTCTTCTTCATCGAGCATTTTCGCGGCTTCTTCATCGGTGAGCAGACCGATTGCCGCCGAGATTCTGGAACATGCCCTGCAGCTGGCTCGTCATTTCTTCCATGCCAGGCGGCGCCATGATTTCCACGCCTACCGGCATTGCCTGTATCTCGATCTCGATCTCTTTGTCGTCGAGCTTGCCTTCACGCAGCATCTTGCGAAATTTCTGGCGAGTGTCGCTGTCCGCTGCGGCCGGCTCGGACTCTGTCGTGAAGCCGACGTTGCGCGAAGGTGGCGGTAACAAAGCGTCGAGAACGCGTTCTTCCGCCGAGTCTTCGGCGCGATGACGAACTTTCGACATCGCATTTTCGCGGGTCATCTTGATCGACACATCCATGAGGTCACGAACAATGCTGTCGACCTCACGACCCACATAGCCGACCTCGGTGAACTTGGTCGCCTCCACTTTGACGAAAGGCGCTTTGGCCAGGCGCGCGAGGCGCCGCGAAATTTCGGTCTTGCCCACGCCGGTCGGACCGATCATCAGGATGTTCTTCGGCGTAATTTCGCTCCTGAGCGGTTCGTCCACCTGGACGCGCCGCCAGCGATTCCTGAGCGCGATGGCGACAGCGCGCTTGGCCTCATCCTGACCGATGATGTGCTTGTCCAGTTCCTGGACGATTTCTCTGGGCGTCATTTGCGACATTTATGGCAGCTCTTCGATGATGATGTTCTGGTTGGTGAAAACGCAGATCTCGCCGGCGATGTTCAGTGCTTTCTCAACGACATCGCGCGCTTCAAGATCCGTATTTCGCAACAGCGCCAAGGCGGCGGCCTGCGCGTAGGGCCCGCCGGAGCCAATTGCCATGAGGTC
>CAMYLB010000191.1 GCA_947259145.1 uncultured Woeseiaceae bacterium | reverse complement strand
GTCAGTAGCCGTCATTGTAACTCAGACAATCCGAACAGCTGGAATGAGTGGTGGACCAGCCGTTCATTCATCGTTCTGATGGATGACTGGACCCGGCCAGAAGTGGTCATTCGAGTTTCTTTACTGAAACGACTCTCAGACGGCCATCAAATGGGGTCATGACATATGCGGAGATACAGTCGGAAAATTCATCCTGCAGCGCAAGTCCATCTTCGTCGAAGTCGTTCTCCGCTTCTAAGATCAGTTCGTTCCCCTTCCATGCACACTTTACGTTCTTGTGCCACTGCCGATGCTCAGCGAATTCGTTAGTAATGTCGGCCGCAGCTTCGCGTCCTTCGCTATCCGCAACACCTTCACAGGCGAGAATTATTCTGAACATTAATGCTCCGAGCGACCGGCCACTTTGGGTCATTTCCAGCCATCGATTGTAGCCTGAAAGCAGTCATTCAAACGACTGGTTTGCAAACATTACGGCCCCCTGAGAGTGCAAAATCAAGGCTCCTTTCACAAGAAAAAGGAGTCCATCATGTTTCACCGATCAAGCTCCAACCGTCATCGTGTACCGTGGAACAAGGGCAAGCTCATGGGGCAGAAACTGCCTCTATCCATGCAGGAAATCTGGTCGATCCGTTTGCGCCTGCAGAACATTGGCAACCTACGGGATCTGGCGCTGTTCAACCTGGCTATCGACAGCAAGTTGAGGGCCTGTGATCTGCTTTCTCTGCGCGTCTCTGATGTCGCGAGCGGCAAGAAAGTGCAGTCCCGGGCAATCATTCGGCAGCGCAAGACTAAACGCCCTGTGCGGTTCGAGATCACGGCACGGACGCGGAAATCCATCGAGGATTGGATTGAAGCTGCGAATCTGGCTGAAAACGCCTTCCTGTTCCCCAGCCGCCTTAGCAACTCGCCGCACCTATCCTTAAGGCAATACGCTCGAGTCGTAGAGTCTTGGGTGTCGTCAATCGGCTTGGATTCGACTGCCTATGGCACTCATTCGATGCGCCGGACTAAGGCGACGTTGATCTACCGTCGTACGAAGAATCTAAGGGCCGTACAGTTGCTTCTTGGTCACAGTAGCCTCGATAGCACGGTTCGTTACCTTGGAATCGAGATAGACGACGCGCTGGAAATGTCCGAGCAAATCGACGTTTGAGCTGTACGAGCGACCGTCTCTTGGCGGTCGCTCATCGCCCTTCTGAGCATGTACTATTCATACTATGCCAACAGTTGATCTCGATGAGTTGCAGGGCGCCGTGGACTGGGCTTCAGATAGGTACATGGGCAACGAGGCATATATTTGCCGAACAACCGGGAAGGTTCATTGGGTGTCTGGCGAGGGTGCGTTCGATGATGAAGAAGCTGCAGTTCCGTCTGATGTAGATGATCCAGAGAAGTACATCCCGGTACCCACCCGACAGGAACTCGACATTGGCACCAGGCTCGCATTCGATTTCACGACGCAAAACCTGCCGGCAAGATATGACCAGGTCCGAGACATCTTTCGACACAAAGGTGCCTACGGGAGATTCAAGGAGCTGCTGGCCCGATGTGAGCTGTTGGAATCGTGGTACGCCTACAACGAAGAGCAGTCACTGGTTGCGATCAGGGAGTGGTGCGAGTCGGAGAAGCTGTCCGTCACCGAGTGAGATCTCAGGCATCCGAGCTACCCAGTTCCTCGATTATCTCGGAGATACCCCTGCCAATATGGGCGTATGAAAGTAAAGCGGCAGGAAACAGCTCGCGTACCTTCTCTGCGTAGTCGCTGAATGGCACGTTGGGCCGGCGGTGACGCGGTGTCGTTGTTGACTCCAAATGGTACATCTCCGCCAAGCGCCTGGAGCTGAAGAATGACAGCACCATGCTGGTAGACCCAACCTCACCATCCAGTTCTTCCGGCAGGTACTCGTCCCATACCTCGGCCAACCAGTCGTGGCCCATCATGAATCCGCGAGACCACTGCGAGATCGCCAGGTTCGGGTCAAAATTGTCTTCAATCTCGGGCCGGAATTTGCAGCCCATTGGCATACTGTCGCTGCGTTCCAGGACAGAACTATTGATGTCGTTATAGAGACTCATTATTAGCCCCATCATCCGCTGAGCCTCGGCTTCATCTTCGAATCCCATGTCTTCGTCGTTGCTGATAACCGGAAACCACGCCGACGGCGGGATGAGCTCAGGTGAACAGGCGACTGAAAACAAAAAGCCTTGGAGCTCCTGAAAGCTCAGTGTACCGTCCGGACGCTTCGGCTCGGCGAGAAAATGCGTCAGATCTGCAGTATCGGTTCGTGACAACATCCTAGGTGAGTACCTCGATGGCCGGCGACAACGGATTCGCTAGTCGCGATTGTACACTGGCTGGCGGCGTGGTCCGGGTGCTATCGCAATAACTCTGGTCCGGACCTTTTCCCAGTGCTAGCGCGGTTCGTCGCCACAAACTAACGACTGGTCTTCTAAAGAAGCAGTCGTTCCAGTGACTGCTTTCGCGCTACAATCGACCGGTTGAAACCGCAACCCAATGCGGTCATTCGCTGTTCTACAATTGAATCCATGTTAAAACGCCGTTAATGGATACCTCACTACAGGACTACGGGTTTGTACCCTTTTTTGCGCAACAGACGTCACTTGAGGAAATCGAGCATGGTCGTGTTGGGCGGGTAACAGAGGTTCAACGCTCACTGATTAAGGTTGCAGGTGGCTCTGAGGAGCGCTCGATTCCGCTCACCTCGGCTTGGCACGACCTTGCTCCCGAACACCGGCCGACAGTTGGAGATTGGGTGGTGCTCGATGAGCAGTATTCGAGAGTTGAGCGGGTTCTTGATCGGAAAGGCATATTTCGACGCGTTGCTGCGGGCGAGAAGACTGAGTTACAGCTTATCGCCGCCAACATCGATATCCTATTCGTCGTGACATCGTGCAACGAGGAATTCAAGGAATCGCGCCTTGAACGGTACCTCGCTGTAGCGGTAGAGGCGGGAGTAATACCCGTGGTCGTGCTTACAAAGATTGACTTATCAGACGATTCTGATTCCTATGCGGAGCGAGCGCGCAGTGTCCAGCCGGGTGTGCCCGTGGAATCAGTCAATGCCTTGGATAGAAGCACATTTGACGGCGTCTTTGCTTGGATCGAGCGCGGCAGCACCATAGCGTTGGTGGGTTCGTCAGGCGTTGGCAAGTCTACGCTTCTCAATACTTTAGCTGAGACGAATATCGCCGCTACGAACGAGATTCGTGAGGACGATAAAAAGGGACGCCATACAACGAGTCATCGTGCGCTGCATCGACTTCCCGGCGGTGGACTGTTGATAGACGTTCCGGGCATAAGAGAGTTGAAGGTAGCTGAAGTGGATGCGGCGTTGTCGAGGGTATTTGATGACATTGAGGCCATGGCATCGAAATGTAGATTTACGGATTGCCGTCATGAGTCCGAGCCAGGTTGCGCAGTTCGCAATGCGGTCGAAAATGGCGACATAGAAGCGCGTCGCTTGCGTAACTACCTGAAGTTGTTACGCGAGAATGAACGTAACAGTGCTTCACTCGCTGAGAAGCGTTTGCAGGGCCGGGCTTTTGCCAAGCATGTCAAGCAAGTGAAAGCCTTGAAACAAGACCAGGGAACGCGGAATTGAATGACCGCCCTTTCGTCCAGCCCCTGGGCTGGTAAACTACTGAACGGCTGCTGCTGACCCAAAGCAGACCTTAATAGCGTGCCTTTGATCCGGTTATTGCGCGCTACCCTCACTGTAGATATAAAACTCTTTTGATGAACGCTGGGTTAGAGTAGCGAATCACGTACTGGTAATAGACCCTCCCGTTCACCCTGTAACAAAGATCAAAAACGCAAAGGGGGTCGCTTCTAGTGACGTCACGGGAATTACAAGATGCCGCCATTCCGCTGGAACCGGTAGGACCAGTAGGCGCGAAATTCATCGTCGCTCTGGTATTCGCACAGTTCGTGTTCTTCGTTGCCTTGCTCGGGCCCGCCATTATAGGCATCGGGCTCAAAGTTCAGTCGATAGTGCCTTTTACTGAAAAAGCGTCAGCCCTTGGAGTTGTTGCAGGCTTTGGCGCCATGGTGGCGGTACTTGCCAATGTCGTTTTCGGCCGAATATCGGATCGGACAACATCGCGTTGGGGGCGTCGTCGGCCGTGGATTGTATCGGGCACGATCGTTATGACAGTTGCTCTGGCGGGAATGGCTCTGGCGCCGAATGTTGCGCTGCTCACAGCTGGTTGGTGTCTCGCTCAACTAGGGGCGAACGCCGCGCTGGCGCCCTTTGTAGCCACGATTTCGGATCAGGTACCGACGACTCAGCGAGCCCGTGTTTCTGCCTTTATGGGGATAGCTCAGAGCGTCGGGGTGCTGGGCGGAACCTACGTGGCCGAGCTTTTTGCTGACCAAATGCTCGTAATGTTTGCTGTTCCTGGCGTATTTGCGATCGGTGCCATGCTGCTATTTGCGTACGTGTTGCCGGATCAACAGCTCAAAGTGTCACCACCTAAGATCGACTCATTAGAGTGGCTGCAGACTTTCTGGGTCAATCCGCGAGAACACCCAGATTTTAGCCTCGCATGGATGTCACGTTTCCTAATCATACTGTCGGCTTTCATGTTCCTAACATTTCGGCTGTTCTATCTGCAGGATCAGTTGGGGCTTTCGCTGGAAGAGGCGCCCAAAGTAATTACAAGAAGTGTGTTGATCAACACGATCGCCGTGGTAGCGTTTGGCTGGATTGCTGGAAAAATCTCTGACCGGACAGGGCGGCGCAAAATCTTCGTGGCCGGATCTACCCTGTTGTATGCAATTGGGACCATTATTTTGGTTCACATCGACACCGTTTTTGAGTTCTACCTTGTCGAGGCTTTACTGGGTGCTGCCTTCGGCACCTACATAGCTGTCGATCTCGCGCTGGTGATTGATGTGCTCCCGAACCCGGAAGATGCAGGGAAGGACCTCGGCGTTATTAACATTGCAAACGCATTACCACAAACCATTGCTCCGGCGTTGGGCGCGGTCCTGCTCGGCATCCAAAGTGCCGCCAACCAGAATTACCCGCTATTGCTCTATACAGCCGGCATCGCTGGATTAATCGGGGCGCTGGTGATTATTCCGATCAAAAAAGTGAGGTAGCCTCGCACTTTTAAACACGTAATCATGAAGAGCATCATAATTGGTACTCGAGAGGTTGTTCGGTGACAGGCTGCTATTGGTTTTGTTCTTAAGGTAATGATCGAGCTTTCTTCGCACCAGTAGAAAGCTCTTCACCGTCCGCTAGTGGCCGTTAGGCGACAGTCGCCTGCTCTGATGTAAAATGGCGGCTACTGACCCCAAGCGGTCATTGCGACTCGCGACGTTACGAGTATACGCCTTAGGTACATCCCAGAATTGACGCGACCGCGTCTGTTTGAGAGCTTGCCAGATACTAAGAGAAAACCGAGCCAAAGCTCAGGGAGCAAGCGATGAGATTTCAGGAATGTGTCGATTTCGCGACCAAGCACCCCGTGTGCTCGCTGGCCACCGCGGATGGAGATCAACCGAGAGTACGTACGTTTTTGCTGTGGCGGGCTAATGAAAACGGGTTCTACTTTGAAACCCTCAATCCCAAAGACGTGTACAACCAATTGAAGAACAATCCGAAGGTGGAGATATGTTTCTTCAACAACGAGTCGGATCTTGAAAAGGCAAAGACAATGCGACTCAGCGGTGAGGTGGAGTTCCTGGACGACCCCGATCTCAAGAAGCAAATGGACGATATCTTGAAAGAAAAGGAAATTGAGCGGGTGACATTCTAGCCAGAGCCAAACGAACCCAGCGTATTACCCCTTTTCGAGCGAGAGCAGACATTAGTCCTTACAGTGATTCCCCTCGATTCTCAGCAGGGGAACGGCTGCTTCTGGCCGAGAGCAGAGGCTCGCCTGGTCTGAGTTAGAATGGCGGCTACTGACCCAAAGCGGACAATAAGCACATCCCAGAATTGACGCGATTCTCCTATCGGCGCATATATCTTTCTGGGGTTCGACATGAAGAACCCCGAAGGAGGAAGTAATGCGTAAGTTGCTTTTTTTATCCCTCACGGCGCTCCTAGTAGCGACCTTGGCTGCACCGGTGGCAGCCGACAAGAAAGGCCCAAAGGAGTTGCCCTTCAAGGGTATGTTCTCGGGCGTATTGATTGGTTTCAATGGCAACCCGGACTTTGTGGCAGCCAGATGTGATGATACGCCGCAGGGCAAAGTAGCTTGGGCGGTGACATCCTTCATGGGGTCGGGCACCGCAACACACATGGGTAGAACTTACCTCTATGCGCAACACTGCTCGTACGCTACAGAGGCGTCACCACTTGGTGACGGAACTTACGGTCAGGGGGAACTCACTATGATCGCCGCCAATGGGGACGTCCTGTCGGCGACCTATACCCGTGGGACCTCGCTCTCTCCACCACCGGTCGTTGCTTTCAAGGACTACTTCACGTTCGATGATGCCGGTACTGGCCGGTTTAACTTCGCTTCCGGCGGTGGCGTAGAAATGGGGTCGGCCAACCTAGACGACTTTACGTTCACTTTGCAGATGGCAGGTGTTATCTCATACAGCAAGCGTTAATCCAGCAAATTGGGGCCGTACGAACTTTTGTTAAACGGCCCCTTTTGGCCGTCTCCAGCCACCCAGGCATTTCGAGGTAGAATAGCTGGTGTTGACCCTTTGCGGTCGTTCCCGATTCACAATGCGTGGCGGGTCCCAGCACTCATTTAATGATGAAAGCGGATTGCGAGAATGGCTATGATTTCTCCCAGAATAATTCGCACCGCCATTGCTACCTTGGCAAGTATTGGTGTGCTTTTGTTGTTAGACCTGATCCCGTGGAAGATCGACACTACGAATTTCAGCGAAGGTCAGCTTTATTTGGGTATGGCGGTTACCTCAGCATTAGGCATGTTCATTGCGGCATTTGTAGGCGCATTAATTGCACGGGCGAACTTCATTGTCCCAGCTGTGGCTTTGGCGATTGTTGTTGGCGTATTGGCAAATAGTTTTGTCGATGCTGTCCACTTCATCCCAGGTCATGGCGACTTCGCTCGAAATATTGGGGCAAGTTTTTCAGTTTTCGCGTTCGCAGTCGGCGGGGCGATAATTGGCGCAATGCTTGGCGGGCGGCTATCCACGTCGAATGCGAGCAACGCCCAAAACGTAGCCTTATAACATGGCTTCACCGACCGCTTGTGGCCGTTCTGAGACGGTCACAAGGATGCTAACTGACAGGCTGCTTCACGTCGCAAAGCAGCCGGTCGAAAAATCTGCGGTAAGATGACGGCTTGTGACCCATTGCAGCCAATTGCCAATATGGCCCCAGGACAAAAGATATGAGCTACATCGACGGATTCGTTATCGCCGTGCCGACTGCAAAGAAACAAGAATATATCGAGCACGCTAAGCGGGGTGACAGCGTGTTCATGGATTTCGGGGCGACACGGGTTGTCGAATGCTGGGCAGACGATGTGCCCACTGGTGAGGTGACAGATTTCCGCAAGTCGGTTCAGGCGAAGGCTGAAGAAACGGTCGTATTCTCCTGGATTGAATGGCCTGATAAGAAAACGCGCGATGCCGGCATGAGTAAAATGATGTCGGACGATTTCAACGACGAGCGAATGGATCCGAATAAAAATCCCGCGCCGTTCGATGGCAAGCGCCTAATCTACGGCGGCTTCATGCCGATCGTGGAACTTTGAAGGCACCGGGTGTTGCTGACGCAACCCGAGATCCATGAGAAAAGAGGCGCTGGCGAGAAGCAAGTGAGAATCTCTGAAATCGTGCAGGTCGGCCGCTGCTGACCCTAAGCGGACTTTCCCCATCACAAAAATTTCCGCATTGCTTCTTGCTTGTTGGGTGCCCTTTCTGTGCGACACGATTCGCACGGTCTCTTTCACGCGCTTCGTGTAGTGTTTATGTAAATATCCCCCCGCTGATCAATATAAGTGTGATCTACTCACAACACTGACAAAGGCAAACCCGTCGCAAGGCGGGGACGCAAAGCCACCGGTCCAGCGGATACGTTCGAA
>CAMYLB010000190.1 GCA_947259145.1 uncultured Woeseiaceae bacterium | reverse complement strand
GATACTGATGAAGAACGGCTCCATTTTGTCGACGTTGCGTATTGCGTAGTAACGCTCCCCGGCAATCTCCATGAATTCACCGGACACGGCGTCGTCGTGATCCCCTAGAGCTTTCAAGCGCTGTTTCATATTTCTTCTTCTCTTTTTTTGTTATTCGACCAGGACCAGTGAACCGAACAAACCGGCGTCTATCCAGCCGCGATCCTTGGGTCCTTCAGCGACCAACTCGGAACCGATGAAGTTTTCGCGGAGCTCGCTGCCATCGTTGTCGCAGTAAGCGACCATGAGCCCCATCACTTTGCCAGCTGAGAGCTTGACAGGATGATTCGCATTGGAGTCGTCCTCGTAAGCGTCGGTGTAAATATCGATCGCCAGTTCCCAGGTGATCTTGTTGCCTTGCTGTTTCCAGCGGCTTTCCACGTGATGCGAGTAGTTACGCGCCTGTTTGTCAGTGCCGATGTCTATTGCCTGATTATCGAGCGACATGTGGTAGGCAAACGCGTTGTGATTGAACTGGTGATCACCGCCCGAAAAATCTTCATCGAGGAATATCTCGAGGCAGTCATCGTCCCAGTACTGCACCAACGGATCGCGGTGCGTGTCGATCAGGATGTCGTCGGTGAACTCGCCGAGGATGTACAGCTTGCTCTCAGTCCAGACAACCTTGAACCGGCCCTCAAAATCCTCAGCGGAATACTCGGGTCCGAGCCAGCGACGTGTCAGGTCATGCCACTGTGCCTGCTGCCAAATCGCTTCATCGGCAACGCCGTCGATGCTTAACTCATGAGCCGCTTTGGGCGCACGATATTCGCTGCGGTCGTTGTAATGATTTGAATCCGCGCACGCGGCTGCCGCCACCGTTACCAGCAAAAGGGCAGTCATACGTCGCGCGACGCAGAAATTCTCTTTCATTACCGTATTCCCCCCAAGTCCTTGCGAACGATTTCCCGCCGCAACAACCATGTCCAGGCCAGTCGACGATGGTCTCTGCGCCGCGAGGGACGTAGTTGCCATTCAGTTGAGCGTCGGCATTTGGCACACAGGCGTGATCGCCTTTTTTATTTGACAGGACATTCTATGCCCTATTGACAGCGCTGTCACCCCAACAGAACAAACTCCTCAAGTATGGCGAGTCAGCTCTTCAGAAATGTTTGACAGCGCTGTCAGTATGACGTAGAAAGAACTAATGACAGCGTTGTCAGTTTCGAATGAAACTAATAAACGGCGCGAATAGCATTAGAAAGAGCGGCCGATCGATCGGCACAATTCTCGACAGCAAGCTAGGGGGCTTGAGCATGCAGAAACCAATTTTTCACCGTAATCCGTTAGCCGCAGGCGTCGCGCTGGCACTGGGTGCCACCGCATTTTCGCCGGAAGTAGTCGCACAAGACGATGAGGTCATCGAAGAAATCGTCACGATCGGTATTCGCGGTAGCCTGATCCAGTCCATGGACAGAAAACGCAACGCCAGAGGTGTCGTTGATGCCATTACGGCCGAGGATATTGGCAAGTTCCCGGATACGAACCTTGCCGAATCGCTGCAACGTATCACCGGTGTTTCGATTGACCGCAGCAATAACGAAGGCTCCAAGATTACGGTCCGCGGGTTCGGAGACGGGTTCAACCTGGTGACGCTGAACGGCCGGTCGATGCCGACCGCCGGCAACCGTTCATTCGACTTCGCGGATATCGCCAGCGAGTCCGTTAGCGCGGTCGAGATATTCAAGACGGGCAAAGCAAACTTGCCCTCTGGTGGTATCGGTGCGACGGTTAACATGATTACGGCTAAGCCGCTGGAAGCCGGGTTCAAAAGCGTGCTGAGCGCCAAGGCGGTGCACGAAACCTCGGCAGGTGACGGCCGAGATCTGGACAGCTTTACGCCCGAGATTGCCGGTATCTTCAGCAATGTCTTTGCCGACAACACGATCGGTGTTTTGGTGTCCGCGTCTTACCAGGAGCGTGACAATCGGGAGGAAAAGTCGGAGGTTCTGCGCTGGTATCCGGTTGGAGACGACTTCGACCGCCCGTTGCCGTCAGCTACATCCGCGGTATGCCCTAGTGGTTCGTGTATCACGAACAACAATCAGCGCGCAGACGGCGTGTCCTTTTCGCCACAGAATGCCAATGCTGCCTGGACGGATATCTCCCGAGACAGACTGAACGCCAACCTGGTGTTGCAATACGCGCCAACCGACACGATAACGGCGACGCTCGATTACACCATGTCCCAGGTCGACACAGAAAAAGACTCTAATGGCTTCGGAATCTGGTTCGACGCCGGCGACGGAATCAGTGACCTCACGATCAACGAACGGGGCACCTGGATCAGCACCACGGAGTCCGGACGTGACTATGCGAACAACATCGTTCAGGAAAACACTGAGAAGAGGAACGACTCGCTCGGCCTGAATCTCGAATGGCAGGCTACCGACAGTCTTACATTGACGCTGGACACGCACCGGTCAACGTCCAAGGACCGCGGCAAAGGTGTTGGCGGCGACCCGACCGGGAGCAAGGTTGAACTGATAGTCGGCAATACGTTCTGCAATTGGTGCGGAGACGCTAATGTCCCGGGAACCTTCGATTCCGGGCCTTTCACAGCGGCTTTGGGCGACAAGACGGCATCGTACGCCGGCGGCGGCACGCCAATCTGGGACTTTGACGTGGTGGGCTTCGGGCCCGGTGGTGTGCCTTTCGCACAAGACGAGTTCCTGCCGAGCGATTATGGTTCACTAGGCATCATTGCAAGCAACAAGAACATTGAAAACGAGATTATGCAGGTTCAGCTTGCCGCGAGCTGGATAAACGAGGGTGGCGGTGCGATCTCACAGATCGACTTCGGTTATTCGCATACCGAGCAGGAATATAAAAGCCGGGAGTGGGGTTCGTCATTCCTGCTTGCCGGCGACTGGCAGTGGTCGGGCGGGGTGTGGCCAGACGAAGTGTGGGTGCGCGAGAGCAGTGCCGGCATTCTGAGCGACCACAGCGGCGGCCCACAGGTTGACTATTATTACACGGTGCCGATCGACGTGGGTCTCGACGTCATCGAGACCGTTCAAGCGGCGCCTTGCAGTCAGCCGCTCTGCGACAATGTCACTAACGGCATCCTGTATTGGCAAGGTTGGGGCACAGTTACTGGCACACCGGGCGTCGATTTCACGGACGAAGGCGGCACTCGCGGCAGAGCCTGGGCGGGCCCTCCCACGAATCCCTCGATCGTCGACGAGAAAATCGAAGCGCTTTTCACGCAAATCTATATCGAAGACGAATTCAACGGTTTGCCGTTCAATGTCTTGCTCGGGCTGCGCTACGAGGACACCGAGACGCAGTCGACTGGTTTTAGTAGCCAACCCAGAGCTGTGAGCTGGAACAATGCCAACGAGTGGACATACATCTATGGTGGCAATGATCTAGTTACTACGGCTGGGTCGTCTGAGAAGTTCTTCCTGCCAAGCATCGACGTCGACCTGGAAGTGATGGAAGACCTCGTCGCGCGAGTCTCTTATAGTCGAACCCTGGCCCGTCCGGCGATTGGTGATCTGCGTGCTACGCGGAATTTCGATGGTAATCCGAACGTCGGTACCCGAGTCGTAAGTGGCGGAAATCCGGCGTTGCGGCCGTACATTTCGGATAACTTCGATCTGTCGTTGGAGTGGTACTACGGCTCGGGTAGCTATGCCTCTGTCGGTTATTTCAACAAGCGTATTGACAACTGGATTACAACGACGACCGAAACTGTGACTTTCCCGGACCTTGCTCTCGGCGATCCGCAGCTTGGTCCGAGAGCCGATCAGGCGCGGGAGGACCTGATCGACGCTGGCCTTCCTTTGACGAATCAAAACCTCTTCGAACAGATCAACGCGAACGCCGGCAACACGGCGCCGCCGCTCCCCTCCATTCTCGACGCGGCGGAAGACCCGCTCATGGAGTTCAGGTTCAGCCGTCCCTCCAACGCTGAAAACGCCAATCTGTTCGGCTGGGAGTTAGCTGTCCAGCATATGTTTGGCGATACGGGGTTTGGCGTTCAGGCCAATGCCACGTTTGTTAGCGGTAATCTCGACGCCGACAGGGACCAGATAGGGACACAGTTTGCATTGACGGGTTTGAGCGACTCAGCCAACTTTACGGCGTTTTATGAGAATGACGTCATCTCGACGCGCATCGCCTACAACTGGCGTGACGAGTTCCTCGCAGGTTTTGGCGAGTTCGGCGCACCGGAGTTCATAGAGGATTACGGGCAGGTTGATGCGAACTTCACCTGGAATGCAACCGATAACCTGGCGGTTTTCGTCGAGGCGATTAATCTCACGGAAGAGGTTCCTCGGAAGTATAATCGCTATCCCGAGCAGTTCCGCATCGGTCAGCAATACGGCGCCCGATTCAACATCGGCGCGCGGTATAACTTTGACTAACGGTGATTGCAGCCGTTAAATTAAGCCGCTGCTTGCAGCGGCTTTTTTTATTCTGATGAGTGACGTAACGAAACAGGCGATCAATGATATCGTGATAGTGGGCGGCGGCAGCGCTGGCTGGCTGCTCGCGGGCTTGATTGCGAGTGAGCATATCGGCAGTTATCACAAGGATGTACGGGTCACGCTGATCGAGTCTCCGGATGTCAAGACGGTGGGCGTCGGTGAGGGGACCTGGCCGACGATGCGGTCCACGCTGCAAAAAATCGGCATCTCGGAAACCGATTTCCTGTTGCAGTGCTCCGCGTCGTTCAAGCAGGGCACGAAATTCGTCGGCTGGTTGGACGGTGACGCCGCGGATTCTTATTACCACCCGTTTTCGGTTCCTGCGGGCTATACGGATATCAACCTGGTACCTTTCTGGCAGCAGCACAGGGACCAGGTTTCGTTCGCTAATGCCGTCACCGTTCAGGGTTACGTGTGCGATGAGAACCTGGCGCCGAAACAGAAGGAAACGCCCGATTACGCGTACGTTGTCAATTACGGCTACCATCTCGATGCGGGAAAATTCGCAAAATTACTGAAGGAACATTGCACGACCAGGCTCGGCGTGCGCCACGTTGTCGATCACGTGACCGGAATAAACGGCGACCCCGATAGCGACATTCGATCCCTGTCCACGGCGGACGGCGGTGACATCGAGGGTGACCTGTTCGTCGACTGCACTGGATTTGCGGCGCTATTGCTGGGCCAGCATTATCAAATACCGTACCTGGACAAGAAGAACATACTGTTCAACGACTCTGCATTGGCGGTCCAGGTTCCGTATGCAAGCGTGAGCGATCCGATCGCGTCGCAGACGATCTCGACAGCCCAGTCGGCGGGTTGGATATGGGATATCGGGTTAACCTCGAGACGAGGTATCGGTTACACCTACTCGAGCCAGCATTCGACCGACGAAGAAGCCGGCGAGACACTGAAACGATACATCGGGGCTACGTCCAGCGTGGCCACAGACTCACTCGAGCCCCGCAAGATCGCATTCAAGCCCGGGCATCGCAAAAAGTTCTGGCACAGAAACTGCGTGGCGGTGGGCATGGCAGCCGGATTCCTCGAACCACTGGAGGCCAGCGCGCTGGTGCTCGTGGAGCTGGCCGGGAAAATCATCAGCGAGGAGCTGCCGGCCAATCGCGATGTCATGGATATCGTGGCCAAGCGATACAACGAAACGTTCCAATATCGCTGGGACCGTGTTATCGATTTTCTGAAGCTGCATTACGTGCTTAGCAAACGCACGGATTCAGACTACTGGGTCGACAATCGTCGCAGCGAGAGTGTCCCCGATAGCCTGAAAGAATTATTGGCGCTTTGGCAGTATCATGCTCCCGAGCATCGTGACCTGTCACAGGTCGATGAGGTGTTTTCGGCAGCAAGTTATCAATATGTACTGTACGGTATGGGTTTCGAGACGCAAGCCCGAGTAACCGCAAGGCAGTCAAGTTATTCGGAAAAGGCGCATAAGCTTTTTCAAGAGAACAGCAACAAGGCGAACAAAGTGGTCGCAAATTTGCCGGGCAACCGGAAATTACTAAACGCTATAGGTCGGCAATGACCACAACAGGGCTGAGGCGGGCAGTGGCTCTTGTCACGTCTTCAACGGTTTACAAAGAGACGATATGACCAATCACGCGTTGCTGGACAATGTCACTCACGCCGATCTGCGCGTGAATACGACCTATGAGAAAGGGCACGGTTTCGACGTGAATTCGACCCGAGTGTTCCCGGTCGAGTTTACGCAGCTGCAAATGGACTATCCGCTTTTTTTTGTCAAGAGCGCGGATACTGGTCACTTCGAGACCATCGCCTTGCTCGGTTTCTCGGAGGGTGAGAATCTCTACTTGCGGGACGGTCGCTGGGATGCAGCGTATCTTCCATCGACCATCGCACGCCAGCCGTTTCTGATCGGTTTCCAGGAACAGGATGTTGACGGCATACCCACGAAAATGCCGGTTGTTCACATCGACCTGGATCACCCCAGCGTCAGCTACACCGAAGGGGAGCCGGTGTTTCTCGAACACGGTGGCGAGGGTCCCTTGCTGGAGCGGGTAAGCTCGATTCTAATGACGATTCACGAGGGACATGAGAAAAGCGAGTCGTTGTCGAAGTTGCTCGTTGGTCTCGAGTTGATCGAATCGGTGAACGTCGAAATCGAGTTTCGAGACGGATCCGGGCAGAACCTCTCGGGACTGTATACGATAAACGAGGAAAAGCTGAGCGCTTTGAGCGCAGAGGGATTGGACGCGTTGCACAAGAATGGCCATCTTCAGACCATGTACATGATGCTGGCCTCGATGCCGAATATGACACGACTGATCGAAAGAAAGAATTCAACGCTCGGAAGCTGAGATTTGCTCGCTAAGAACTAACGGCCATGAGTACCAACATTCGAGAAATTGACGACTATGACGTCGACCGGGTTTTTTACCAGGTTGTGTCGCAGCCCTATCCTGTGGTGTTACGTGGCATTGCCTCTGACTGGCCGCTAGTCAAGAAAGCACAGGAATCCGATCAAAATGCTGATCGATTCTTGCGTCAATATTATAACGGGACAACCGTTCATGCTTTTGTGAGCGAGTCCGACATAGAGGGTCGCATCTTTTATACGGAAGATCTGGCTGACAATAATTTTAGGAAGATCTCGACCCAGATGGACTGGATCCTCGATCAGCTACACGAAAACCGAGAAACTCGATCAGCGCCCACCATCTACATGGGATCGGCACCGATCGCCCACTGTCTTCCCGGAATTGGCAAGGAAAACAGCTTGCCGCATGACGGCATTGAGGCGACGGTCAGAATCTGGATCGGCAACAAGACGACGGTTGCTGCGCATTATGATGCAATGGATAATATTGCGTGTGTCTGCGCCGGGAGACGTCGCTTCACATTGTTTCCGCCCGATCAGCTCGAAAACTTGTATGTCGGTCCAATCGACCACACTCCAGCCGGGCAGGCCGTTAGTCTCGTGAACTTCGATGAGCCGGACCTTAGCCGCTATCCTCGCTTCGCTGAAGCGCTCAAGCATGCTCAAACAGCTGAACTCGAGCCTGGCGACGCAATATATGTCCCGAGTATGTGGTGGCATCACGTAAAAGGGCTGGACGAATTCAATATATTAATTAATCATTGGTGGCGCCAATGCCCGTCATTCATGGGCGCACCGTACGACGCGTTGCTGCACGCAATCCTGAATATTCGAGACCTTCCAGAATCGCAACGTGACGCCTGGCAGAACATCTTTGATTTTTACGTTTTTGATGCGGAAGAGGAAAATGTACGGCACATTCCCGAGGGTCGGCGAGGCGTCGTCGGAGAGCTCGACGAAACTACCGCCAGGAAAATTCGCGCGACTCTGCGTAATAAGTTGAACAGGTGAGCTGGGTGTCAGTCCGTGGACAGAAAATTGATTTCGAGATGAACAGGTCATGACTCGTTTCAGAAGAGTAGTGATCGTCGGCGGTGGAACGGCGGGCTGGATGGCCGCAGCGGCGCTCTCAAAGACGCTTGGCGACGAACTGCAGATCACATTAGTCGAGTCAGACGAGATTGGCACCGTAGGCGTGGGTGAAGCGACGATTCCACCCATTAAGAATTTCCAACTGCTGCTCGAGATGGATGAGGCCGAGTTTCTAGGAGCGGTAAACGGCACATTCAAACTGGGTATCGAGTTCGAGAACTGGGGCCGCCTCGGGGAAAGCTATTTTCATCCGTTTGGCTCAATCGGTGCGGATGCATGGATGGCACAATTTCACCACTTCTGGTTGCGCGCCAAAAAAGAAGGTGACGACCGTGACATCGGGGAGTACAGCCTCGAAACGTGCATGGCCAGAGCCGGGAAATTTGCAACACAGGCGCCGCGGGAGCCGATCTACGCGTATCACTTCGACGCGACGCTGTATGCCAGACTTTTACGGCAGTTCAGTGAGAAACTGGGCGTCAGGCGGATAGAAGGCAAGGTAGTTGACGTCGCAACACACCCGGAATCGGGTTTCATTGAGGCTGTTTCGCTCGAGGACGGACATCGTATCGACGGTGACCTGTTTATTGACTGCAGCGGTTTTCGCGGATTACTGATTGAACAGACGCTTCGCACCGGCTGGGAAGACTGGTCTCACTGGCTGCGAAACGACAGCGCCGTGGCGGTACAGACCGAATCTGTCGCGCCGCCACCACCATTCACCCTTTCCACTGCGCGAAGTTGCGGGTGGCAGTGGAAGATCCCGCTGCAAAACAGGGTTGGTAACGGACTGGTTTTCAGCAGTGCCTACATGTCGAACGACGAAGCGTGCAAATTGCTGCTTGACAACCTCGATGGTAAACCGCTCACCGACGTCAGGCCGATCAGGTTCAGGACCGGTAGACGTATCAAACAGTGGAATAAGAATTGTATTGCGCTCGGACTGTCGAGCGGCTTTCTCGAACCGCTGGAATCGACCAGCATCCATCTTATTCAGAACAACATCATACGCCTTATCAAGCTGTTTCCGGGCGAGGAAATACGGCCGGAAGAAATCGATCAGTACAATCACGATGCAAAACTGGAAGTCGATTACATCCGCGACTTCATCATCCTGCATTACCACGCCACGGATCGGGCGGACAGCCAGTACTGGAAAGATTGCAGAGACATGGAAGTCCCTGAGACCCTGGCTCATCGGCTTCGTTTATTCAGGGCCAGCGGCAGGATATTTCGCGAGTTTGGCGAGTTGTTCTCCGAGAATTCGTGGATAGCCGTGATGCTTGGGCAGGACGTCATGCCTGACGATTACCATCCGTACGCAGACAAGGCTACTAAGAAGCAATTGCAGGACTACCTGCTGGATATTCGAACTTCCATCGCGGGAGCCGTAGCTAGGCAAGCCTCGCACCGAGAGTTCGTTACAAAATTTTGCGCGAAGCCTGTCTCATGAAGAAGACGTTGTCCCTACTGTTCTGCACAACGCTCGGTCTGAGTGTCGTTGGCTGTGACACAGAACACGCTCTACCGGCGGCTGGTCTCGATGCGGGAGATGTCAGTACCTCTGATCTCGTCTGGGCCGTCAACGTCGGCGGTCCGGCTTTCACGGGAATGGACGGGACGAAGTACCAGGCCGAAGAATCGACAGCGGGTGGCAGCATCGGCACGATGGAGATCGTCAAGGGCTCGCAGGACGCGTTCCTCTATAAGAGTTATCGGGAAGGGGATATCGAGGTCGCTCACGAACTCGCGAACGGCACCTACGACATTACCTTCCACTTCGCTGAGCCCAGGGACTATGCGGGTGGCGAGCGGATCTTCGACGCATTCGCCGAAGGAAAACGCGTCATCGATGATCTCGATGTCATGCTGTTTCGCGATGGCAAGGTCGAGTCGGCACTGACCGTCACCGCCCCGAACGTGGTCATATCCGATGGCGAGCTGAATATCCGGTTCGAAGCCTCAGCGGACCAGCCGACGCTGAGCGCGCTGGTCGTGCGGAACAAGAACCGCCCGGCGCCAACCTGGGATCTCGTTTGGAGCGATGAGTTTGACGGCGAGGAACTGAATCCCGCGAATTGGAGCCCAAATATCTGGCCCGCTCGCAAGGTCAACGACGAGGACCAGGCGTACACGCCGCGAGAAAAGAACCTGCGCATCGAGAACGGCAACCTGGTTATCGAAGCGCACAAGGAAGATTACGAAGGTGCCAATTATACGTCGGGTCGTGTGCACTCCGATGGCAAGGGGGACTTTCTGTACGGCCGCTTCGAGGCGCGCGCGAAATTGCCGCGCGGCAAAGGCACATGGGCGGCTATCTGGATGTTGCCGAGCGACGCATTCCGGTATGCGACTACCTGCGAAGAAGGCGAAGACTGGCAGGGCAGCTCAACCTGCAACGCCTGGCCCAATTCGGGCGAGATCGACATCATGGAACACGTTGGCTACCAGATGGGCCACGTCCATGGCACGGTTCATAACGAGGCTTACTACTGGCTCAAGTGGGAGCAGCGCAAGGGCCGCATCCTACTCGATGACGTGGACCAGGAATTTCACGTCTACGCCCTCGAATGGACGCCGGAGAGGATCGATGTCTTCGTCGATGACTCGCATTACTTCACCTACGTCAACGAAAAAAGCGGTTGGCAAACCTGGCCTTATGACCAGCCGTTCCATGTGATTCTGAATCTTGCCGTCGGCGGCGCCTGGGGGCGATCGGGCGGCGGTATCGACGACACGATCTTTCCACAGCAGATGCTGGTCGACTACGTCAGGGTGTACGAGCGCGCGGCGACTAACTGAGCGCTTTCGGCGCGACCAACACGCCGTTGCCGTCACAGTAAATCCAGTGGCCGGGTTCAAATCGGGCGCCGCCAAAATGTAACATGACGTCGACAGCGCCCTGGCCCTTCTTAATGCTTTTTGCAGGATTAGTGCCTAATGCTTTGATTCCAATAGGTATTCCGGACAACTCTGCAACGTCTCTTACGGCGCCGTTGATCACAACGCCCGCCCAGCCGTTCTTCGCCGCTTTTGCCGCGATGATGTCACCGATCAGGGCGACCTCCGTCGAGCTCTTACCGTCGACGACGGCGACGGCGCCTTCGCCAGGTTCGTCCATCAGCGCTCGAAACAGCTGATTGTCGTTGCGGCATTGCACCGTCCGGATCTTGCCTGAAAACTGTTTCTCGCCACCAAAATCGCGAAACTGGATCGAACAGGTTGTCGCAATGTCTTCAAAGTCGTCGTAAAGATCCGGTGTTGATCGCATTGTTGTTTCCTCGTTACCTGTGTCATTGCCAGGAACTGGAGTTTACAACGAATCGCCAATCGCACCGTGATTCATGCGGCACACTGGATGCACCCGGCGCAGGGCCGGGGTAGTATGTTTCCTCGAAAAACGGTGGGCGGCATGCCATGGCAATGACCACAGACGACGTTGTGCGAGCAGACACCCAGGCGCCGATTCGCACGGGCGCTGAGTACGTCGAGAGCCTGCGCGGCCGCGATCTAAAGGTGTATTTGTTCGGCGAACTCGTTGACGAGCCCGTCGATCATCCCGTGATTCGACCGTCCATCAATGCCGTCGCCGAAACCTATGATCTGGCCATACGAAGCCCGGAACTCGGTACCGCGGTCTCGCCGTACACCGGTGAGCGCATCAACCGTTTTCTGCATATTGCGGAGAGTCCCGAGGACCTCGTCATGCAGAACAAGATGCAGCGGCGCCTCGGGCAGCTCACCGGCACTTGCTTTCAACGCTGCGTCGGTATGGATGCGTTCAATTCACTGCACTCGGTCACGTTCGAGATCGACGCGGCCCACGGCACGACTTATCACGAGCGGTTTATCGACTTCGTAACGATGGCGCAGCAGCAGGGCTACGTCATCGGCGGCGCCATGACCGACGTCAAAGGGGACCGCAGCAAAGCGCCGCATGAACAGGATGATCCGGACATGTTTGTGCGGGTCACAAAACGCACGGACGAGGGCGTCTACATTCGCGGAGCAAAAGCGCATCAGACAGGCTGCATCAACTCGCACTGGCTGATCGTCATGCCGACACTGCGCCTCGGGCCCAAAGACAAGGAGTTCGCGATCATTGGCGCGCTGCCGGTGGATGCCAAGGGCATCACTTATATATATGGCCGGCAATCCTGTGACACGCGGGCTATGGAAGGCGGCGACATCGATCTCGGCAACGCAAAGTTCTCAGGCCAGGAAGCCATGGTTATTTTCGACGATGTCTTCATTCCCCGGGACAAGATCTTCATGGACGGTGAATACGAGTTCGCCGCTATGCTGGTCGAGCGCTTCACGTGCTATCACCGTCGCAGCTACGTCTGCAAATCGGGTGTCGGCGATGCGCTGATCGGCGCGGCGGCGACGATCGCGGACTATAACGGCGTCGAAAAGGCCTCGCACATCCGCGACAAGCTGGTCGAAATGACGCATCTCAACGAGACTATCTACAGCACGGGCATCGCGTCCAGTTACCAGGCATCGAAGATGAAATCGGGTGTCTTCATGAACGACGACATGATTGCGAATGTCTGCAAACATCACGTGACCAAGATGCCCTACGAGATCGGCCGGCTGGCCCAGGATCTAGCGGGCGGCATCATGGTGACAGCACCGTCGCAGAAGGAGCTGGAGCATCCGGAAATCGGCGACATCGTGAGGAAGTACCTTAAAGGACGCAAAGAGATTGCCGCCGAGGATCGTCTGCGTATCGTCAGGCTCATCGAGAACATGACGATGGGACGCAACGCCGTCGGCTACCTGACCGAATCGATGCACGGCGCCGGATCGCCGCAGGCACAGCGCATCCAGATCGGCCGGCAGATGCAGCTGGAATTCAAGAAGCAGCTTGCCAGGAACCTGGCCGGCATAGCACCGGAATCAGCGGAGGAGGTGTCGGAAGAGCTTGCCGGTTACATGGAAAAGGTATTCGCCTCAGCGAATCGCTCAACGGACGAATAGCGAATACTGGATCACGCACTGTTATTCTTATTGTCGAAGCTAGCACGCATGACGCGGTTGATGGCATGCTTCGAGATTAACCTGTACGAGGTGTGTCCGATTGGAAGCTAGTGCCGTGACGAGTCGCCTGATCTTGCCCTGTGGCGCAAGCGTCAAGAATCGATTGTGCAAGGCCGCCATGACGGAGGGTGTCGCGGACGCCAGCAACCGGGCGACCGAACGCCATGTCACGCTATACCGGCGCTGGGCCGACGGCGGCGCCGGCGTTCTTCTGACCGGCAATGTGCAGGTTGATCGGCGCTACCTCGAGCGGGCGGGCAATATCGCCATCGATGGGTCTCAGGACAGGTCTCAACTGGCTGCGCTCGAGGCGATGGCCGAGGCTGGCACTGGCAATGATGCGCATTTGTGGATGCAGATCAGCCACGCGGGGCGGCAGACGCCCAAACTCATCGCCACGGAGCCCGTGGGGCCGTCGGACATCCCGGTCGCGCTACCGGGTGGGCGCTTCGGCAAGCCGCGCGCGCTGAGCGGTGACGAGATTCGCGACATCATCAAGCGCTTCGCGTTGGCTGCCGGTATCGCCAAACAGACGGGCTTCACCGGCGTCCAGGTGCACAGTGCGCACGGCTACCTGTTGTCGGAGTTTCTGTCGCCGCGCGTGAACGTTCGCGACGACGAGTGGGGCGGTTCTCTCGAAAACCGGGCACGTCTGTTGTTGGATACCGTGCGCGCAGTTCGCGCAACGGTCGGTCCAGATTTCCCGGTCACAGTGAAGCTGAACTCGGCCGATTTTCAAAAGGGCGGCTTCTCGTTCGACGACTGTTTGCGCGTGATCGAGTTGTTGAACGAAGAAGGTCTCGATCTGCTGGAGATATCCGGCGGCAACTACGAACAGCCGAAACTCATGGGTATCGGTGGACTGGAACCGGTATTCGAGGAAAAGGTCCGGCAAAGCACCCGGGCGCGCGAAGCCTATTTTTTCGATTACGCGGTTGCGGCAAGCCAGGTTGCCAAAATGCCGCTCATGGTCACGGGTGGTTTTCGCTCTGCAGATGGCATGAACGAAGCCTTGTCGGGCGGCGATGTGGACATGATTGGCCTCGCTCGGCCGTTGTGCGTGGACGCGAATTTCCCGACGAAAATCATGTCGGGCGAACTGCAAGTAGCCCCGGACGTCGAGGCGGGCCTGCGCATTGGCCCGGGCATCCTTGGGCCAAATTCACGGCTCGCCATCATCAAAGCGATGAACGGTTTTGCCCGCATTGGCTGGTTCTACGAGCAAATCTATCGGCTTGCCGATGGCCTGGACCCCGACCTTTCGATGAGTGCGTTGCAAGCTTTGCTGGCCTACGAGAAGACCGAAAAAAGCAAAGCCCGCGAACTCCTGCGCTAGCCGCTATCGGCCGGGCCCTTTCTGTATTCCTGGCGGAGCGCGGTTTTGTTGTGGAGCTTTCCTAGCTCATCCGCAAAATGACCTTGCCGAGTGCACGCCGCTCAGTTATCGCCCTGAACGCTTCTGCGTAATCATCGAGCGTATACGATTCGGTAACTCGTGGTGTCAGTATGCCATCGGCAATCAGCTTGGCCATTTCCATCATGTTCTGCATCTGCAGCTTGGGGTTCTTCGCTGCCCATGTACCCCACCAGACGCCGATGATGCTGGCCTCCTTGAGAAGCGCGATATTAGCCGGAAAACTGGGTATGTCACCGCAGGCGAAGCCGATAACGAGGTAGCGCCCGTGCCAGGCCGTAGCGCGGAACGCCTGGTCGGCCAGTTCACCACCTACCGGGTCGTAAACGACGTCGGCGCCTTTGCCGCCCGTGAGTTCCTTAACCGTTTCTTTCAGCGGCACCTCGGAATAGTTAATGGTCTCATCCGCACCGGCAGAAACGGCGAAAGCCAGCTTTTCCTCGCTGCTTGCGGCAGCGATTACTCGCGCGCCCATTGTCTTGGCGATTTCGACGGCCGTAATACCCACGCCGCCGGCGGCACCAAGCACGAGCACGGTTTCGCCGGGCTGAAGATTGGCGCTCTGCTTTAGCGCGTGGTAGCTGGTTCCGTACGTGACCGAAAATCCGGCACCTTGCTCGAAACTGAGATCCGCGGGCAGGGGTAGCGTGGTCTGCACGTTCGCAGCGCACTTTTCGGCAAACGCACCGCCGAGCGTGTTAATGATGACCCGGTCGCCGACAGCGTACTGGTTGACACCGCCGCCTATCGCGGACACCACACCCGCGGCTTCGTTTCCCGGCACAAACGGCGTCGGTGTTTTGACCTGGTATTTGCCGGCAATCGACAGCACGTCGGGGAAGTTGATGCCTGCCGCGGCAACATCAACGAGCACCTGTCCCTCGCCCGGTACAGGGTCATCATGCTCCTCGATGACGAGCGATTCAGGCGGACCGTATTCTTTGCAGACGAGGGCGCGCATTACACGACCTCGAACAGAGAGGCGGCACCCTGGCCGCCGCCGACACACATCGTACACACAATGTACTTTGCACCGCGGCGCTTGCCTTCGATCAGCGCATGACCAACCATGCGGGCGCCCGACATGCCATAAGGGTGGCCAATCGAGATGGCGCCGCCATCGACGTTGAGAATATCGTTTGAAATGCCGAGCCTATCGCGGCAATAGATCACCTGCACGGCGAACGCTTCGTTAAGTTCCCAGAGACCGATGTCGTCCATTTTCAGTCCGTTGCGTTTTAACAGCTTGGGCACGGCAAAGACGGGCCCGATGCCCATCTCGTCAGGCTCGCAGCCGGCAACGGCTGTGCCGCGATAGATGCCCAGCGGTTCCAGACCCCGTTTTTCGGCAACGCTTGCTTCCATGACAACGGCGGCCGAAGCGCCGTCCGACAACTGGCTGGCATTGCCGGCCGTTATGAAGCCGTTCTCGCGAACAGGTTTCAAACCGGCGAGCCCGTCGAGCGTCGTCGTTGGGCGGTTGCCTTCGTCTTTCTCAAGCGCAATGTCGTGAAACGAAATTTCTTTGGTTTTCTTGTCCATCACGCCCATGTTCGATGGCAGTGGCACGATCTCGGCATCGAAACGTCCGGCTTCCTGCCCTGCAGCCGTGCGTTGCTGGCTCTGCAACGCGTACTCGTCCTGTGCCTCGCGACTGACCTTGTAGCGCCTGGAGACGACTTCGGCCGTATCGATCATCGGCATGAGAACGTCGGCGTGCACAGCGAGCAATCGCGGATCGGCAGCACGGTAAGTGTTCTGATGCTCGTTTTGAACGAGACTGATGGACTCGAGACCGCCACCCACCATGATGTCGACGTTGTCGACAATGACGGTTTTGGCAGCCAGCGCGATGGCCATCATGCCGGAAGAACATTGCCGGTCGACCGTCATGCCGGCCGTGGTCACCGACAGACCTGCGGCGAGCGCAATTTGCCGACCAACGTTCTGCCCCTGCGTGCCCTGCGGCATCGCACAACCCATCATGACGTCTTCAACCGCGGCTGGATCGAGCCCCGCCCGTTCAACGGCGTGTTTGACCGCGTGCCCGCCGAGCGTCGGCGCCTCGGTGTTGTTGAATGCGCCGCGATAGGCTTTACCAATCGGCGTGCGCGCTGTGGATACGATGACTGCTTCTCTCATGCTTGTTCCTCACATCGCCTGAGTCCCTGGCCCGCGCCTGTGACGGTAGACGCCTGGTCGTCGAGCCTGATACTCATTCTGATTCCTTTTCGTTTACAGATTGACTGTCAGCCGACAACCATCATCGACAGAATTTCGGCGACGAGTGCTGGCTTTTGTTCGCCCTCGATTTCAACAGTGACGGCGTTTTTTATCAACCAGTGGCCGGGCTTCTTTTCCGTTACTTCGAGCACCTTTTGGCACGAACGAATTCGCTGGCCTACTCTGACGGGCATCAGGTAGCGAACTTTATCGGACCCGTAGTTGATGACCATGACGAGGTTTTCCGGCTCAACGGCCGTCTCTGCGTTCAGGTAAGACAGTAATGACAGGCTCAGAAAGCCGTGTGCAATCGGACCGCCAAACGGCGTTTGTGCGGCTTTCTCGGGATCGACGTGAATGAACTGGTGATCGTTGGTGGCGTCCGCGAATTGATTAACGCGTTCCTGGGTGATCTCGATCCAGGGGGAGGGCTCCAGTTCGGTGCCGACAAGGCCTGGAAGTTCTTCAACTTTGATGGCCTTTTTCATTCAGGCTCGCTTTGGTTTTGAAATCGATAAAAACCGGGGTCGAACCGAGGTTTTTTGAAAACCCAAAAACCTCGGTTCGACCCCGGTTTGTGCCTTGTTCGGTACAGTGCATATGCCGATAGCATAATGCAAAGCGGGCCCCGAATGGGGCCCGCTCTGGTCTAACAGTACAGAAAGATGATCAGTCGAAGTACTTGCGTAACGTCAGGCCATAGGTGCGCGGCTGGTTCGGGTAGCCCGAATAGGCGCCAGGCGGGACGTTCTGGGCGACTGATGGAAATGCGCTCAGCAAATACTCGTCGTTGGTGATGTTGCGGCCCCAGAGCATGGCCTCAAAGCCGTTGTCCCAGGCCAGACCGAAGCTTGCGTTGACGGTGTTGATTTCGCGAGAAGCAACGTTAGCCGGTACGTTTGAGATGACCTGTACTTCGTCTTCGTAGTGGTACTCGACGCGCGCGTAGCCGGCCGCATTGCCGATGTTGAAGCTGTAACGTCCTGTGGCCGTCAGGCTAAGGTCCGGAACGCCGGGTACATCGGCATCAAATAAATCAACAACCGTATTGGCGGGGGCCGATTCCCCAAGGAAAACGTCGTACTTGGAATCGAGGAAGGTCGCGCCGAGCGTAGCCTCGAAGACTTCCGTCGGCCTCCAGCGAAGGTCGAACTCGGCTCCAGTCGTCGATCGTTTCTCAGCGTTGGCCAGGGCGAAGCCGGTACCCTGGAAGATGTTCGACTGGAAATCCTTGAGCTCCTGTTCGAAGACGGCGAGGTTGAGAGCGATGGTATCCCAGCTGCCTTTCAGGCCGATTTCATAGACGGTGGACTCCTCCGGTAAAGCGTAGCGTGTGCCGGCCTGTATGGTCGGCGGCGCCAATCCGGCCATACTGAGTGCGGGCAGATCGCTCTCAAACGGACGCGAGTCGCGTGTCATGTTCCATGAGCTTGCTTTGAAGCCTGTGGCTCCGCTTAAGTAAACGTTGACGTCGTCCGTCATGTCGAACGCCAGGCGAACGGTCCAGGTCGTGTCGTCGTCCTTCGTATTACCCGATTCCACGGAATTCGGAAAATCGATGTTTGGCGGAAGGAACTGAAAGTCCTGAAAGGCGAATACCGGGTTGCAGGGAGTCGCAGGAACCGTCTGCGGATCCGGACATTCTACGTTGCTAAGAAATGCGGCCGTCGGTCCGTTGGCTGGATTCCCGGGATCGGCACCCTCGAGTGTATTGAATATTACGAATTCACCCACCGCTACGAATGCCTCCCTCGGCAGCTGAGAGAAAACATCGGTTTGTGTTGAATTGAAGGTGAGGTCTTTTTCGTCTTCGGTGTAGTTCGCGCCCAGAGTAAGAGTCGCACGGTCACCCAGGTCTATATCCACTTGCGCAAATAGCGACAACGCCTGGTTGTCCAATGTCGTGAGCTCGAACAAACCCTGGCCAGCCTCAAAACTCGTCGGGGATCCGGGCGCCGCAAAGAAAAAGGCATCGAATATATTGAGCACGCCACTTGAGAGTAAGTCGGCATAGGGTCGAAACCCGGTCCCGTAAACAAGCCCTGTCTCTTGCGTTACATCTTCATCAAAGAAAAAGGCGCCGACCATCCAGCCTGTCGTATCCGTGGAGCCGGACAGTCGAAGTTCCTGTGTGAAGGTGTCGATATCGACATCAGTCAGGTTTCCGACGTCAGGATCGATCAATGCGGCACTCGTGAAGTCGACGTCGCTATTCTCGAATCGCTTCAGGTTGCGGAACGAAGTGATCGACGTCAGTGTAGCCATCTCGCTGAGGTCCCAATCCAGCTGCGCGGAGATGCCGCTGCTCTCGAATCGGTTGGTCGGCGTGAAGTCGTAGTAGCCCTGGTAAGCAAACGGTGCGTTCGGCACCAGCTGTCCGCCGGACCCGAAAATAGCCGGAGTCGTCGGGCCGGTCTGGAGGTTGGCAACGCCGCAGCAGGCTTCGTCCAGATCGGAATAATCCGCGATGACACGAATGTTCACTACGTCAGACGGTTCGATATAAAGCTGCGCACGAAGGCCCCAGCGGTTCAGTTCGCCGAGCGCATCGCCGCCGGCGAGGTTGTCATAGTAGCCGTCACGCTGGTTGACACTGGCCGAAAAGCCCATACCGACCGTCTCTGACAACGGGCCGTTGACATCGCCTTTGACGATAACCTGGTTGTAATCGCCTACTGTGAGCGAGGCCGAGCCGCTGACTTCGTCAAGACTCGGTTTCGCCGTAATGACGCTGATTACGCCAGCCGAAGCGTTCTTGCCGAACAGCGTGCTCTGCGGTCCACGCAAGACCTCGATACGCTCGACGTCGGGAAGGTCATTCATCGCCGCTGCCGTACGTGAACGATAGACGCCGTCAATGAAGACACCAACAGAGGGCTCGATGCCGACGTTATTAGCGCCGTTTCCGAAACCGCGGATAATGAAGTTGGTGTTGCCGGACGACTGCAGCTGGGTGACCTTCAATGAAGGCACCAGGAACTGCAAGTCTTTGACGTCCAGGATCTGCGACTCCTTAAGGTCGGCGGCCTGGACAACCGATACGGCGACCGGTATCTCCTGCAGCGTCGATTGGCGCTTGGTCGATGTAACGGTGATTTCGTCGAGGAACGCCGGCTCTTGCTCTTGCGCGACGACTGGCGTTATTAGCGTTGCCGCAATGAGGCCGAAAATACCCCGGCATTTGGTCGAGTGTGTCATCTGTGCTTCCCCTACGTATGAATAAATGTTCAGAACCTAGATAATGGCAGCCTAAGCCACTTTATAGGCGTTGGCAACCTGCAATGCGTACTTCAAAAGGTGACATAACAACTTGAGCCCATTGGGTTTCTTGCTGTTGTATTTTCGCCACTAGATGACGAGGGTTTGACGCCAGTCCGGCGGCAATGCTGCAATGCCCCGAATGGAACAACAGAGCAGGCAGTTGGCCGATTTCCTGGTCGAGAATGGATCGGTCGCCGTTGTCACTGGCGCCGGCGTCAGCACGTCGTCCGGAATACCGGATTACAGAGACCGCAACGGCGAATGGAAGCACGCGGAGCCAATCCAGTTCACGGATTTTGTCAACAACGCGCGGGCCCGGAAGCGCTACTGGGCGCGTAGTTATGTCGGGTGGCAGCGCTTTTCCAGGGCGCGCCCCAATGCCGCCCATTTTGCCCTCGCCGGTCTCGAAACGACCGGCAAAGTTGACACGCTGATCACGCAAAACGTGGACCGCCTGCACAGTGCAGCCGGTAGTCGACGGGTCATCGATCTGCACGGTGATCTGGGCACCGTGCGCTGCCTTGGTTGCGATGCGAGCCACACTCGTGGCGATTACCAGCAGGCGCTGAAGGACGCCAATCCGGATTGGTATTCCGAAGTCTTCCGCTACAAGCCGGACGGGGATGCAGAGCTGGCAGACAATAGCCATAAGGAGTTCTGTGTGCCGGGCTGCCGGGTCTGCGGTGGGGTTGTGAAGCCCGATGTCGTCATGTTCGGCGAGAACGTGCCCAAAAAGCGCGTTCTGGACGCGTCATCCGCAGTTGATAGCGCAAAGGCGCTGCTCGTGGTCGGTTCATCGCTCATGTTGTTCTCCGGATTTCGATTCGCACGTCAGGCGCTTGCGCAAAAAAAACCGATAGCCATCATCAACAACGGGCGGACGCGAGCCGACGACATTGCGGAGCTCAAGATCGAGGCAGACTGCGGTGATACTCTCTCAGCCGCTGCCGCGCTGCTGGCCTCGTGAGCGAATAGAGGATCATAGAGGATTTATGAACGAACAATGGCTGGAACGTTGGCAGGAGGGCAGGATCGGTTGGCACGAACCAGAGGGCAACACGAGTCTGCAAAAACACTGGCTCACGTCCGGAAAGCGCGTGCTTGTGCCGCTTTGTGGCAAAACCCGGGATCTGATCTGGCTCGAGCGCCAGGGAAACGAGGTTGTCGGCGTCGAGTTGTCGGAACTTGCGGTACAAGCGTTTTTCGCTGAAAACGAGATCGCGTATTCGACTGTCGAGGGCGCGCTAACCGCGTATATCGCGGACGACCGTTCGATCACGATCCATTGTGGTGACTATTTCAAATTCTCCGAAGGCCCGTTCGATGCGTATTACGATCGCGGCGC
>CAMYLB010000189.1 GCA_947259145.1 uncultured Woeseiaceae bacterium | reverse complement strand
CTGGAGTCTTGGCGACGAAGCGTCCGACGAAGCCGAGATTGTGCAGCGCTTCTTCGACGGCATCGAACGCTATACGCCGGACCTCGTTTCGTGGAACGGCGGTGGCTTCGATCTGCCTGTGCTGCACTACCGCGCGCTGAAGAACAAGATCCAGGCGTCACGTTACTGGGAAATGGGCGAGGGTGACCGGGACTTCAAGTGGAACAACTATCTCAGCCGGTTTCACTGGCGTCACGTTGACCTGATGGATGTTGTCGCCGGCTTTCAACCGAGGGGAAGGGCCAGCCTCGATCAGATGGCAGTCATGCTCGGTTTTCCGGGGAAGCTCGGAATGAGCGGCGACAAGGTCTGGGACAAGTTTCTACAGGGCGGCATCAAGGAAATCCGGGACTATTGTGAAACTGACGTCCTGAACACCTGGCTCGTCTACCTGCGCTTCGAATTCATGCGCGGTAATCTCGATGAGAAGGACCTGCAGCGCGAGTACGCGCTGGTGCGATCGACGCTCGAGAAGATGGACCACGAGCATCTGAATGAGTTTCTTGCGGCCTGGGTCGCATAGTTCAACCAATGGCCAGGCGACGTCGTGAGCCGGAAACGGCAACTATAAGTGCGGTGACGCACGATGGGCGCGGCATTGCCGGTACGGAAGGCAAGAAGGCATTCGTTGCCGGTGCGCTGACCGGCGAGACGGTGCAGTTTATTCGTCGCAAGTCGCGTCGGAATTTTGACGAAGCCGAGTTGCTCGAGATCATTGAGGCCTCGCCGGAACGCATCGACGCACGATGCGAAGTCTTCGGCCGCTGTGGCGGCTGCTCGCTGCAACACGTAACGCCGGAACATCAACGCACGATCAAATCGGGCACGCTGAAAGACAATCTCGAGCGCATCGGTCGGGTTGAACCCGAAAAATGGTTGCAGCCGATGACAGCGCCGGAGTGGAACTATCGTCGCCGGGCGCGGCTGGCCGTCAAACATGTTCCGGCGAAGGGTCGTACTTTGGTCGGTTTCCGCGAGCGGCACGCACCGTTCATCACGGATATGCATCGCTGCGAAGTACTGGCCAAACCCGTCGACGACATGATCGGCGATCTCAGCGAGCTCATCGGGCAACTGTCTATTCGTGCGCGCCTCCCGCAGGTTGAAGTGGCCATCGCAGACAATGACATCGCGCTGGTTTTCCGGGTGCTCGATCCACCGACTGATGAGGACAAGGCGGCGCTAACAGCCTTCGGTGAAGAAAAACAGCTGCGAATCTACCTGCAGCCTGGCGGGCTGGATTCCGTGACGCTGTTTTACCCATCTTCCGTCGCTGAACCGCTGTCCTACACACTGGCCGAATTCGACCTTGAAATCGCGTTCGAACCGATCGACTTTGTACAGGTGAACAGCGACATCAACCAGCGCATGGTGCATTTTGCGGTTGAACAGCTGCAGGCCGGCGCCGACGATCGCGTCCTGGACTTGTACTGCGGCATCGGTAATTTCTCCTTGCCGCTCGCCCGAAAGGCCGGCGCGGTCCTGGGCGTTGAGGGCGAGGCGAGCCTTGTCGCCCGCGCGAGCGAAAATGCGCGGCGCAACAATCTCTCCAACGTCGAGTTTCGGGTCGCGGATCTCAGCAAAATAGATGGTACCGAGAGCTGGATCAATGCCGGGTGTGACCGCATGCTGCTGGATCCGGCGCGTAGCGGCGCTGCCGAGGTCGTCACCCGCATGCACCTGTTCAAGCCGGCCCGGATAGTCTACGTATCCTGCCACCCCGGTACGCTGGCGCGCGATGCGGCCACCCTGGTCCACGAGCAGGGATACAAGCTCGAATCGGCGGGCATCATCGATATGTTCCCGCATACAGCCCATGTAGAATCTATCGCTGTATTTACGAAAGCGTGACTTTTACCTGCGAGGCACAGCGGATGTCATTAGGGCCCGTGATGCTGGATATTGACGGACTTCACCTGAGTCCGGCCGACCGCGATCTCCTGAGGGAACCTGCGGTTGGTGGCGTGATCCTGTTTACCCGCAATTTCGAATCCCCGGAACAGATTGCGGATCTCGTCGACGACATCCGTGCCCTGCGCAGTCCGCCCCTGCTGATCGCTGTCGATCATGAAGGTGGGCGCGTGCAACGCTTCAGGGACGGATTTACGGCGATCCCGCCGATGCGCCGAATCGGGCGTGAGTTTGACCGTGATTCGGAATCCGGCCTGCGCGCGGCGCGCGAAGCCGGTTGGATGATAGGTTCAGAGCTTCGGGCCGTCGGTATCGACCTGTGTTTCGCGCCCTGTCTCGATCTCGACTGGGGTGTCAGCGAAATCATCGGTAATCGTGCTTTTCACAGCAAGCCTGACGCCATCGGCGAACTTGCGGGTGCCTTTGCGCGTGGCCTGCGCAGCGCAGGCATGGCGGCTGTCGGCAAGCACTTTCCGGGTCACGGCGCCGTGCTGGCCGATTCTCATCTGAAACTGCCCATCGATCGGCGTGAGTATGGGCTGATACTCGACGATATGCGGCCGTATGAACGGCTGGTCGGCAACGGGGCGCTGGCGGGTGTCATGCTCGCACATATCATTTACGAAAAAATGGACGCGTTGCCGGCCGGCTTTTCGGAATACTGGATACAACGTGAACTGCGTTCCCGGCTCAGCTTCGGCGGTGCGGTATTCTGCGATGACCTCAGCATGAAGGCGACACGTGACTATGGCTCCATGGGAAAACGGGCTCGGCTGGCACTCGATGCCGGTTGCGACATGGTCCTCGTCTGTAATGATCGCGACGCGGCGCATCATGCCGTGGATGCGCTTGGTGAATACTCGAATCCGCTATCGCTGGTGCGGCTGGCGCGCTTGCACGGTACGGGCCACCCCTTGCGCCAGACCCTTCTTGCCAGCGACGAATGGCGGTCCATCAATAAACAGTTCGCGCGCTGGAGCGAACGCCCCGAACTGCACCTGGATGCGTGAGCCAGGGACGCAATGACAACGACATCGACATTCGCAGTGATTATCGGCAGCGGGTTCGAGTTGCTATGATGTATCAATGAAGCAGGTCGATCGACGCATTCTCGAGCAGGTTATCGCTGCCACAACGGAACCTCTGGTCGTGGTTTGTATCGATCAACCCGATTGGCCCGTGGTGCTGGCGAACCCGGCGTTCGAGAATATCGGTGGTGAGGATGTTCTAAAAAAACCATTTGCCGACGTTGTCGAAAAACTTGCCGGCCGCGATATCGCCATGGAAGTGAGCGAATCGCTGCGATCGCAGGAGGAAACGAGTTTCCCCGTCGAGTTCGACAGTCGTGAGTACCTGTTGGTACTGAAGCCATTGTTGGTTCCCAAGGAAGAATCAGCACGGTTCTATTCGGCTCACTGGCGGAATGGAGCCGGTGCCGGCACGCCGGAAAGTGCCGAAATGCACCATGCGCTGCTCAAGGCCAAGCGCCGCATCCGTGATTTGTCGCGTGACGACCCGGTCACAGGCCTCCTGAATGAACGGGCATTCCAGGAGGTTTTTGAACATGACTGGGCGGTTGCGGCGAGAGAAAAAAGCCAGCTGTCGCTTGTAGTATTTACACTCGATGAGTTCGACGCATATGTCGAGGTCTTCGGACGACATGCAGCAGACTCGTGTTTGCGCCGTGCCGGTCAGGCAATTCGGCGCTGTTTGCGACGCGCCAGCGACGTTGTGGCGAGGCCCGGCGGCGCCCTGTTTGTTGTGTTGTCACACGCGTCCGACGAGCACGGTGTCCGTGAATTTGCGAGCCGCATATCTACCGCCGTTCGGGAACTCGGACTGCATCACCCCCGATCCGGCGTCTCGAAGTTCGTAACTGTCTCGTTCGATGTGACGGTCGCCGATGCTGCAAACGAGCAGCGCGACGCAAACGATTTTCTAAATGACTTACTCGGCGGGGTATCCGAGTAACTCGGTATCCTCCAGCTCCACTGATTCCGGCTCTTCTTCTTCAACGCGCGTGATTTTCGCCAGTACGCCGAACTTCGGGTGATCGAAGTAACGCAGCTCGCCGGATCGAAATATGCGGTTTTCGTTGATGCGGTAGTGAACCGGGCGGGGCTCGCCAATCTCTCCCAGCGCGTTCTGCGTACGGTAGTCGCCGTAGCCTGACTTGGGATCGTCGACGCCGGATCTGCGGTTGACGGACTTCGGTGCATCGAGCTGCAGGTCAACCACAAGATGCAGGTAACGGCTCAAATAGAGCTTGAGGGTGCCGTCGAGCCCGGCCGGCAGCCGGCCCATCGAACCCAGTTCCATGACCCGTGTTTCTTCCTCGGGCCAGGTCAACTGACTCCAGCCGAAGTGCATGACCGGGTCGTAAACGTCGAGACGCCGCAGGCGGCTCATAATGTCGCTCATCGTGTACTCGCTGGCGGTCAGGCGAGCTAACTCGATATCGCGCAATCGTCGCGGAATCTCTTCGAGCGGCTCTTTTTCGCGCAGCAACGACTCATCTTCCAGACCGGGATCGTCGATCATTGGCCTGTCGGCCGGAAATATCTCGCTGCCGGGCGCGACTTCCTGGGCGTACTTGAAAATGATCATTTCGACCGCGTAGCGCCGGATATCCTGCTCTTCTTCGGCAAGATCATCCTGCGCCTGCAGGGCGACGAAGGGCAAGAACACCAGGCAAATCAACGTCGTTTTTTTCATAAACCGCATCATTTGTACAAATCCCTAGTCTTTGACCGCGAGATCCCGCATCAGGTTCTCTATCGTTTTGAACCGCGCTTCCAGGTCCGACAGATCGTCCCGAATCTGCAGCCGGTGTGATCCCTGCAAACGGTATTTGCGGCTGTCATTTTGCACTAATTGCACGAGCGCGACAGGGTCAATATGACTTTCCGAGCCGAAAACGAGGTAGCCGCCGTGATCCGCTGCATCGATCTTCTCAATACCGAGCGTCGCCGCCGATTTCTTGATGGCGGCGATTCGTATCAGGTTCCTGGCACTATCCGGGAGCAAGCCGAAGCGATCGATGAGTTCCACCTGCAGCTCACGGAGCTCGGCGGCCGACTCCGTGGCCGAAATTCGTTTATACAGGATCAGGCGCAGATGTACGTCGGGGACATAGTCGTCCGGCAACAGTGCGGGGATGTGCAGATTGATGTCGACGCCGGCATGCAGGGGTGCCTCGAGGTCCGGTTCCTTGCCCGACCGCAGAGAGTCGACAGCGCGGCCCAGTAGTTCGGTATACAGTGAAAACCCGATTTCCTGAATCTGCCCGCTTTGTGTGTCGCCCAGCAGCTCGCCGGCACCGCGAATTTCGAGATCGTGCGTGGCCAATGTAAAACCCGATCCCAGGTCCTCGAGCGAATCAATGGCTTCCAGGCGCTTGATCGCGTCGGCAGTCATGACGGCTTTGGGCGGCGCCATAAGGTAGGCATACGCGCGGTGATGCGAACGCCCGACGCGTCCGCGCAGCTGATGCAGCTGCGCGAGGCCGAAACGATCCGCCCGATTGATAATGATTGTGTTCGCCGTCGGCACGTCAATACCGCTCTCGACAATCGTCGTGCACAGCAGCACGTTGAAGCGCCGGTGATAGAAATCGATCATGACCTGCTCGAGTTCACGTTCCGGCATTTGCCCGTGACCGATGCGAATATTGGCTTCGGGCACCAGTTTCTCGAGCCGCTCCGCAATACGGCCAATATCGTCGACGCGGTTGTGAATGAAATAGACCTGGCCGCCGCGTTTGATTTCGCGCAAACAGGCTTCGCGGATGATGACTTCGTTCCACTCGGATACGAAGGTCCTTACAGCAAGGCGTTCCGCCGGTGGCGTCGTGATGAGCGACATTTCTCGCAAACCACCGAGTGCCATATTGAGTGTTCGCGGAATTGGCGTTTCCTTGTGACGCACGCCGAAGCGATGTTCTTCGTCGACGATTACAAGGCCGACATCGTGAAAGTCTTTGGTGTGCTGCAATAGACGATGCGTGCCGATTACGACATCAACCGTACCTGACCGAAGGCCTGCAACGATTTCCTTGACCTGCTTGGTTGACTGAAATCGTGACAGTACTTCGACGCGGATCGGCCAGTCGGCAAACCGGTCTCTGAAGGTTTGTCCGTGCTGCTGTGCGAGCAGCGTGGTTGGCACAAGTACTGCGACCTGCTTGCCACCGTGTATGGCCGCAAAGGTCGCCCGCAGGGCGACTTCCGTCTTGCCGAAACCGACGTCGCCGCAAACGACGCGGTCCATGGCCTGGTCGGATGCCAGGTCCTCGAGGACATCGTCTATCGTATCGGCCTGGTCCTCTGTGAGTTCGAAGGGAAAGCCGGACTCGAATGTGCGGTATTCGATTTCAGGCCAGTGAAAGCTGAAGCCCGGTCGCGCCGCGCGTCGTGCATAGACATCGAGCAGTTCGGCTGCGACGTCCCGAATCTTCTTGATCGCACGGCGTTTGGCTTTCTCCCATTGGTCGCTTCCGAGCCTGTGCAGTGGCGCATTGTCAGGCGAGGCACCCGTGTAGCGGGAAATCAGGTCGAGGGCATGTACCGGAACGTACAGCTTGTCGCTGTCGGCGTATTCGAGATGCAGGAATTCTGCCGTGATCCCGCCGACCTCCAGAGTGACCAGCCCCAGGTATCGGCCGACTCCATATTCCTCGTGGACGACAGGGGACCCCGGTTCGAGATCGTTGAGCTGTCGAATGATGGTTTCCGGGTCCCGGTCGCTTTTCCGCTTGCGCCGGCGCGTCTTGGTGCGTTCGCCGAATAACTGCTGCTCACTGATGACGGCAACTTTGGCGCCGGGCAGGAGGACACCACTGTCGATCGGTGCTACGGCCACGCCGATGCGTTGCGCGAGTTCGGTAAAAGCCCGCCAGTCGTCGACGCGTGCCAGGTCGAGGCCGCGCCCGGCCAGCAGGTCCAGCAGCTGCTCACGGCGGCCCGGTGAGTCTGTCGAAAACAGTACGCGGCCATCGAAAGTCTGCAGGAATTGCATCAACGACCCCGCGGCATCTTCGTAGCGGGCTTCGATCTTCATGGCCGCCGGCAGGCGCGTGTCGAAATTGAGGTTGCCGCGCCCTTCGGCGAGCGATTGCGCGGAGTAGCCTATATGTGAAAATTCCTTGAGCCGCTGCGGCACGGATTCGGGCGCGAGGAAGGTCTCTCCGATACTGAGAATCGGCCGTTCCGGGTCGAGGCTGCAAAGCTCGAATCGTTCGCTGGCTTCCGCCCAGAACTGCTGCAGGAGCGAGTCCAGCGCCACCGGCGCGAGAACCACACAATTTTTGGGGACGTAGTCCATGAGTGTCGCGGTGCTTGCAAAGAAGAGCGGCAGGTAATACTCGATGCCGCCGTGCGCAATGCCATCCGAAATATCCCGATAGACTCGCGATTTTCCGGGCTGACCCTCGAAGCGCTCGCGGTAGCGATCTCGAAAACCGTGAATGGCATCGGCGTCGAGCGGCACTTCGCGGGCGGGCAGAATATGGATGCTGCCCACCTTGTCGCCGGACAACTGTGTCGCTTCCGAAAAGTAGCGCAGCGATTCGATCTCATCGTCAAAGAAATCAATGCGCACCGGGGTATTGGTCCCCATCGGGAAAATATCGATCAGAGAGCCACGGACCGCAAACTCACCGTGTTCCGAGACCTGGGGAACCCGAAAGTAACCGGCGGCGACCAGTGCGCCGGTGAATTCCTCGCGATGCAGGGTTTGCCCTGCCGACAATGACAACGAGCGGGCGCCTACATAGTCGAGGGGAGGGAGTCGTTGCTGCAACACACTGGCTGCCGCGATGACGATGCCCTTTCGCAGTGTCGGCAACGCGGCAAGCACGCTCAGACGTTGCGAGATGATGTCCTGGTGCGGCGAGAAGCTGTCCCAGGGCAGCGTCTCCCACTCGACGAAATGCAG
>CAMYLB010000188.1 GCA_947259145.1 uncultured Woeseiaceae bacterium | reverse complement strand
TTGAATATCGCGTTCTTTACGGCACTGGCAGAAAGTGGCGAGGCCGCGCCGAAACTTGCCCGGATGTCGTCGACAACGTTCGACTCGCAGCTGCTTGTATCGGCAGCGGTCGCCGAGGACAACCCGCACCTGTACTTCGAAATTCAGAACCTCAACAAGTATGGGCTCGGACCGCTCGACGCCCTGTGTGATGCGGCCACGAGGATTCGGGAAACCGTGGCTGGCGGCGACGAGCAGGCGTTCGTCGACCTCATGAAAAAAGGCCGGGAGTACCTCGCGCTGCGGGGCTGACCTGATGCCATCCGTCGACGAACTAATGGCAGAGCTTGAGGCGACCCGGCGCCGTCTCGATGAGGTGACGTCCAAGGTAGCAAGTAACGACGAGAAGATGCGACAAACGCATCGACGAGAGCTTCGCCTGCTGCAGGCTGAAACCCTCGACGCGCTGATTTTTGCGTTGACCGAGGGCCTCCGTGTTAGCTACGGCCTTGAACATGTGAACCTCGTGCTGTGCGATCCGGACCACGACATTCGTCATCTGTTGCTCGCCAATGGCACGCCCGCCGAAGACTTCGGACACTTGCTCATGGTCGAGGCGATGACGGGGCTGGCGCCTCAGTACATATCGCTGCGACGACCGTGGCTTGGCGCCTTCGCGCACTGCGATCATCAGCTGATTTGTCCCGGTGCGGGCGGCATCAAGAGCATTGCGCTGATTCCCCTGACTCATCGCCAAAAGCTGCTTGGCAGTATCAACCTTTGTAGCGCTGACCCGCAGCGCTTTACTCCCGCGCATGCGACTGACTTCCTCGCACATCTCGGAGTTATTGCTTCCTTTTGTGTCGAGAACGCGATCAACCGTGCCCGACTGATGCGCAGCGGATTCACCGACGTGCTGACCGGCTGGCATAACCGGCGTTACCTGACGGTCCGATTGGGCGAGGAACTGGCGCGGGCGCGTCGCGACTGCGCGCGGCTTGTCTGCCTGATGCTCGACATCGATCATTTCAAACGCGTCAACGATAACTGGGGACATGCCGCGGGCGATGCCGTGCTACGAGAAATCGCGCAGAGGATCGAGTCACAGGTGCGTGCCAGTGACGTCGCAGCTCGTTACGGAGGCGAGGAGTTTGTCGTCTTGTTGCCAGGCACTGACGTTGGTTCGGCGCTGTTACTTGCCGAGCGCATCAGGAAATCTGTGTCGGCGACGCCGATCGACCTGCCAAACGGCGAGGGCGTGACGATCACGGCATCCATCGGCATCTCGGAGGTGCAACCGGCGCCGGAGGCCGAGGATCTGAAGACTATCGGCGATTCTCTGATCGCACGTGCCGACGTGGCGCTATATGCAGCTAAAGCGGCCGGCCGTGATCGCGTTATCGTGGAAGCCGCATGAAGCCGCTCGGCGTCATCGCCGTCATTGCTATGTTGGCAATAACAGCCTGCGACTCGACGCCACGCCCCGAAGCGGTGATTGTCTACGCGACCGCCGCCGACGAAACGGCGCTCGTGACATGGTTCGCGGAATTCACGGACGAGACCGGCATTCCTGTAACCGTGGTGTTCGGAGAAAGCTCCACCAATTCTGCAAAAGTAATAGGCAACAGGGGCGTGCCACCCGCCGACGTGCTGCTGACATCCAGTGTCACCGACGTCTGGCGAGCCGCGGATGAAGGTGCACTACGACCGCTGCAGGCGGCGGCGATGGAGGCAGTGCCGGAGGTTCTCAAGGATGCGGACGGATTATGGGCGGCACTCGACGTCCGCTATGCCGTGATTGGCGTTTCACCGCACGTCCAGGTTGGCCGTGTCAGTGACCTTGACGGCCTGGCACAGGCGCGATTGAACGGTCAGCTCTGCCTGTCATCATCGGCGTTGCCGGTTAACCGCACCCTGATTGCAATGTTGATCGAGGATTTGGGCGTCAAACCCGCGGAAAGGATGGTGCGGGCCTGGGTGAGAAACCTCGCATTAGCGCCTTTCCAGACTGAAACCGAGCTTGTCGCGGCATTGCAGTCCGGGGCTTGTGGCTACGGGATCTTCTCGAGCTCGATAAAGACCGACGGCGTCAGGCGGATCAGTCCCGAGCCGCTCTATATTGATATTGACGGCGTCGGGGTCGCGCGCCACGCTCGTCAACCTGAGTCGGCTCACGCATTGGTCAACTGGATGCTGGTGAAAAAATCATTGCGCGAACCGGTTTCATCCAACGGGAAAAACATCGGACTGGCGGGCTGGCGCGACGAAGATGCGGTCTTGCTGGCTGAGCGCGCCGCTTATCGGTAGCGATCCTGCCGAACTTTGCTCATCAAGATCAGGAATAGCGGTACACCGATTGCCGCCGTTAGTGCACCAACAGGCAACTGTCTTGGTGCCATGATCGTGCGTGCCAGCGTATCGGCTACAACCAGCAGTGCACCGCCCGCGAGGGCGGAGGCGGGCAAAACGACACGATGATCGCTGCCTGCCACGAGACGCACCAGGTGCGGGACCACGAGGCCAATAAACCCGATGACGCCGACCGTCGTTACCGACAGGGCTGTCGCCATCGCCGCGGCGGCAAATATCAGGTAGCGAAATGTACGCACGGGCAGGCCGACGATGGCCGCCTGCAACTCGCCGCGAGATAGTACGTTCAGGTGACGAGCACCGAGGGTTCCGGCGATGACCAGCACGCCGAGCAGCCACAGGCAGCGGGCAGGCTCGAACGCAAAGCTGAGGTCGCCCATGAGCCAAAACAGCATGCCGCGGAGATTCTGATCAGGACTAAGCGCGAGCAACAATGTAGTCGCTGCGCTGAACCCGGCCGCGAGGACAACGCCGGTCAGGAGTAGTCGTGCCGGGGTCCAGCTGCCGCTGCCATGGGCTATCGAAAATACCAGCAGCGTTGCCGCCATTGCCCCGCCGAATGCAGACAGGTCGACCACGGCGCTTCCCATACCCAGCATCATCGCAAGCAGTGCCGCGACGGCCGCGCCTCCGGAACTTCCGAGGATGTATGGATCGGCGAGCGGATTCCGCAAGAGCACCTGCATAAGAACGCCGGCGACCGCCAACAGGCCGCCAACCGCAAATGCCGTCAAGGCTCGAGGCCAGCGCAGTTCGACGACCAGCGACTGAACCTGCGGCGTAGCATCGCCACGCAGCGCACCCAGCATCTCGGCAACCGTGACATCGGCGCTGCCGGATGCCAGTGCAACGAGGAAGGCGCCGGCGACAATTAGCAGCAGTCCGGCAAACAGGGCTCCGTTGCGGCCTGTGAACACTTAAAATCTCCTAGGACTTGTTAACACTTGGCAACCCGAAGGGACGGGTGCCATTTTGCCAGGGACGGGTGCCATTTTGCCCACTACGGCGTCTCTCTTCACTCAAGTACTTAGAGTACATCACGTTCATCGTTCCTTGTATTGAGCAAAATGGCCGCCGTCGCAGCGGTCTGCCAAGTGTTAACAGGTCCCAAGCCGGGCGGCGATGAATAGTGTAAAGTAAACGGCAATTAGAGTTTTAGTACGGTTGCGATGGGCAACGATTGGATAGACGCCGAGGGGTTTCGCGCGAACGTCGGCATCATCCTTGCGAACACTGACGACAAGCTGTTGCTGGGCGGTCGTGTTGGTGCCAAAGGCTGGCAATTTCCGCAAGGTGGGATGCTGAAGGGCGAGGAGCCTGTCGATGCAATGTTTCGTGAATTGCACGAAGAGGTCGGCCTTGAAGCGGACGATGTCGAAGTGCTTGGCGTAACGAGCGATTGGCTGCGCTACCGGCTGCCCGACAAATTCATTCGCCGTAACAGCCAGCCGCTGTGCATAGGGCAAAAACAGCGCTGGTTCATGTTGAGGCTGGTCTCGGGCGACGAGAGGCTCCGATTCGACCGCTCGGACAAGCCGGAATTCGATCGAATTCGCTGGGTCAATTTCTGGCGGCCGGTTAACGAAGTCATCTACTTCAAACGGCGCGTTTACGCGCGCGCCTTGCACGAACTCGGACCGGTTGTTTACCCGGAAGGGCTGCCGCGGCGGCCGCGTTGGTGGCCGAAACGCTGGCGGGCCGCGTTTGACAAGGATATTGCGCGGACGGCCGAAGCGGCAGACGAGCTTCGGAATCCGTGACCTGGCGCACTTCTGTTTAATCGGGCCACCGCGTAACATAACGTCCTTTCAGCCCTAAGCCGGATAATGGATCGCCTTGGCCACAAAGCCTCACCTACAAATGCATGGAACGGGCAGAACCTGGGTCGTTCGGGGCCTGCTCGCTGCCCTGATTGTGATCATCGGCTACCTGGTCTTCGAGTTCGGCCGCATTAATGCAGGCTACGATGTTGTCGATGCGGCGAGCGATCGTCAGGCCTATGAAGATCGAATCGCGCTGCTCGACGATGAGATTGTTACGCTAAAGCAGGAAGTCGCGCTGCTCGAAACGCATCGAGAAATCGACCGTGAGGCCTACAAGGAAGTCGAAGCAAGCCTGAGAACGCTGCAGGTCAAAATACAGGAGCAGCGTGACGCGATCGGGTTCTACCGTGGCATCGTGTCGCCCGCAGACGGAAAGTCAGGCCTTCGTGTGCAAGATCTGAAGCTCACGCGCGGCAAAGCGGAGAGAGAATTCAACCTGCGGCTCGTGCTTGTGCAGGCGATGCAGCACGACCGCAAGGTATCCGGCAATGTGAATCTGAGTGTGCTGGGCAGCCAGAACGGAGTCGAGACGGTGTACACCCTCAATCAGCTGGTTCCGGCCGAGGCGGATAAGGGCTGGTCCTTCTCATTCAGGTACTTTCAGAATTTTGAACGACAGCTCGTTCTGCCGGACGGCTTCACACCGGAACGGATTCGTGTTGAAGTGCGCTCGAAGACCCGTTCGATCGCGAGTATCGAGGAAAGTTATGCCTGGGCCGCGAGCCAGGGCTGATCGAGTAAGGCCGCTTTAGCGGCAATTTGGAGAACCCGATGTTTGGTAGGAAGCAATACAGACACACGGTTGTTGAAACGCTGGTTGGCGCCAACACGAAAGTGAACGGTGACCTGCATTTCAAAGGCGGATGCCACATCGACGGCACGGTCAACGGCGGTGTATCGGCAGACCCCGACACCGAATCGGCGCTGAGCATCAGCGACATCGGCAACGTCGAGGGCGGGGTGACCGTGCCCTATGTCGTATTGAATGGAATCGTACGAGGCGATGTATTTGCCAGTCAGCGCGTGGAACTCGGGCCGACGGCGCGTGTCATTGGCAATGTGTATTACAATCTGATCGAAATGGCCATTGGCGCAGAGATCAATGGCAAGCTTGTTCATCAGCCGGAAGGTCAGGTACCGTTGCTGGAGCAGACGACGCGGATCGACGAGTCGGTCGCCGCCGCAAGCGACGCATAGTTCGGTACCATCAACAGGAAGAATCAATCATGGCAACTGCAGGAACCATTGCACCACCGCCACCGCCGAGTGTCGTTTTTACCGATGCCGCCGCGGCCAAGGTGGGCGAACTTATCGCCGAGGAAGACAACCCTAACCTCAAGCTCCGGGTCTTTATCTCGGGTGGGGGATGTTCGGGCTTCCAGTATGGCTTCACATTCGATATTCGGAATCCAAATGCACAAACAACCTGCGGCTGCGGATCATCTTTCACCGTCTGAGATCGTCTCCTCCGAAATAATCGCTGCCGTCGATCTCGGCTCTAACAGCTTTCACATGATCGTCGGCGAGTTGCGCCACGGCCAGCTCGCGATCCTCGATCGAATTCGCGAAACTGTCAGGCTCGCAGAGGGCCTGTCACCGAACGGCGATCTTCAAGATGATGCCCGCGAACGGGCGATCGGCTGTTTATCACGCTTTGGCGAACGTCTGCGCGACATGCGCGCAGGCAGCGTGCGTGCGGCCGGTACCAGCACGATTCGCCGCGCCCGGGAAGACTCCACGTTCATGAGCGAAGCCGAAGCAGCGCTTGGTCATCCGATCGAGATCATTTCCGGTATCGAGGAAGCACGCCTCATCTACAAGGGCGTGACCCACAGCCTGCCGCCGACGGAGGGACTGCGACTGGTCATGGATATCGGTGGCGGCAGTACCGAACTGATCCTCGGTCAGGCGTCACAGCCCAAAGCGCTGGAAAGCCTGGACATGGGTTGCGTTTCGATGACCGAACGGTTTTTCCCGGACGGCAAACTCGAACTGATCCTCGGTCAGGCGTCACAGCCCAAAGCGCTGGAAAGCCTGGACATGGGTTGCGTTTCGATGACCGAACGGTTTTTCCCGGACGGCAAACTTACTCGGCAGGCTTTCGACAAAGCGCGACTGACGGCTCGTCTTGAGCTCCGCCCGATCAAAGCGTTTTTTCGCAATGCCAGCAGTATCGAGGCGATCGGTACGTCCGGCACGATACGCGCAACCGAAGCGGTCGCGCAGGCTCTCGGGATTAGCGAGTCGGGTATCACCCCGGCAATAGTGGGGAAGCTGATCGACGCTGTCCTTGGCTTCGATTCGATTGAAAAGTTATCACTGGCCGGACTGTCCGAACGCAGGGCGCAGGTCTGGCCCGGCGGTTTGTCCATTCTCGCCGAGTTGCTGAACGTGCTGCGCATTGAAGAGCTTCAGATCTCGGACGGCGCATTGCGCGAGGGACTGCTCTACGATCTCCTGGGCCGCCTGCAGCACGAAGATGCACGCGAACGCACCGTAGTTGCAATGGCCGCGCGCTACCATGTCGACCCAGAGCAGAGCCGGCGGGTCGAAGAGACCGTTGCGTTGCTGCTCGGTCAATGTGCTTCGGACTGGGGCCTGAATTCCGAGTTTGAAATTCGTGTGCTCGACTGGGCGGCACGACTGCACGAGATCGGTCTCGATATTTCGCACGCCGGCTTCGAGCGCCACGGCGCCTACATTGCCGAGCATGCCGACATGCCGGGATTTCCGTGGGCGGAGCAGCGCTACCTGGCGTTCCTGATCGGTGGGCAGCGAAACAACCTCGACGCCAGTCGGCTGCAAACCCTGCCAAGACCCTGGCGGAATTCGGCGCTACGCCTCGCGATACTGCTGCGACTCGCTGCACTGCTGAATCGGAGCCGCAACGACGTCGTCATTCCCAGGCTGGAATTCAAGGTCGCTGAGCAGTCGCTTACCCTGCTTTTTGATAAGGAGTGGCTCGAGGCGAACCCGCTGACCGTCGCCGACCTCGAGCGCGAAAAGGGGTTCCTGCATGAGGTTGGCTATGAGCTGCAGTTCGGTTGAGACGAACTAGTTCTCGGCGGCCAACAGTTCGAGGAACGTCTCCTGTGCTGAAATACGGTCGCTTTTTCCGGGCGATAATCGCGCGTAACTGCCGTCTCCGTTAAGTACCCAGGCGTCACAATTGTCGGCCAGAAACAGCTCGAGGTCGTGCTGAATTTGTTCTTTCATGGCCTTCTGGCGAATCTCGAAGACGGATTCGTTGCGCCGGAACATGTTCCTGTCCATCCAGTCGGCACTACCGCAATAAAATTCTTCGCTACCGTCATTCAGGAAATAGTACACACGCGAGTGCTCCAGGAAGCGGCCGACGATCGACCGGACGTGGATGTTCTCTGACAGTCCCTTGACGCCGGGGCGTAACGAACAGATGCCGCGAACGATCAGGTCGATTTTCACACCGGCCTGGGATGCGGCATAAAGGGCGTCAATAAGCTGCGGTTCATTGAGTGAATTTATCTTGGCCACGATGCGAGCGTCTTTGCCGGCTTCGACGTGCCGGATTTCACGATTGATCTTGTCGAGCAACGCGTCGAAGAGACTGAACGGCGATGCCAGCATGCGGGTCATGTCGCTGGCCTCAGTAAGGCTCGTGAGCTGCAAAAACAGCTTATGTACGTCTTCGCCGAGGCGCTGACTGCTGCTCAGGTAGCCGTAATCCGTGTAAACCGATGTCGTCGCGTGGTGATAATTACCGGTTCCGAGATGTACGTATCGGATCAGGCGCCCGGCCTCTCGGCGAACCACGAGCAACATTTTTGCGTGCGTTTTGAAACCGACAAGCCCGTAAACAACATGCGCTCCCGCTTCCTGCAGGCGGTTGGACAATGCGATGTTTGCGGCTTCGTCAAAACGTGCCATGAGTTCGACGACGACTGTGATTTCCTTGCCCGCTCGGGCCGCCGTTACCAGGTGGTCGACAATCGGCGAGTCGGCGCCAGTTCGGTACAGCGTTTGCTTGATTGCCAGTACATTCGGGTCGGCCGCAGCTGATGCCAGGAACTCGATAACGGGCGCAAAGGACTGGTACGGGTGGTGCAGCAGCACGTTTTTCTTCGCGAGAATCGAGAAGATGTCCTCGTCGGTGCGCAGCTCATCAGGGAGGCCCTGCGTGAACGGCTCGTAAAACAATGCCGGCCGATCGCTGATGTTGCAAACCGTCACCAGGCGATTCAGGTTCACGGGTCCCTCAACCAGGTACATGTCACGCTCTCCGAGGCTAAAGTGGTCCAGCAGAAACTCCTGCAGGTCTTCCGGACAGCCGGCACCGATTTCGATGCGCACAGCGGCGCCGTAACGGCTTGCTTCCAGCTGGCCTTCCAGCGCGCGGACGAGATCGCTGACTTCTTCATCATCGACGTAGAGATTGCTGTTGCGCGTGATCCTGAACTGGTAACAGCCGTCAACGTCGAGTCCCGGAAACAAACGTTCGACATGTACGCGAATTATCGACGACAAAAACACGAAATTGTGTTCACCCGGCTTGCTCAGCTCGTTGGGCAGCTGGATGATTCGCGGCAGCGATCGTGGTGCCTGCACCATGCCGCGGTGTCGTCGACGGCCGAACGCGTCTTTGCCGTGCAGTCGCACAATGAAGTTCAGGCTCTTGTTTAGAATGCGCGGGAACGGCCGCGAAGGGTCAAATGTCAGTGGCGTCAACACCGGGACAACCTGCTCGTCGAAATACTCGCTTAGCCAGGTCTGCTGTTCATCGTTCCAGTCTTCACTTTGAATAAAGCGAACACCTGCACCGGCGAGTTCCGGGAACATCACTCGGTTGAGCAGTTCGTATTGCTGCTGGATAAGGCCTGCAACCTCGTCACAGATGGCGTCAAACAACAGAGGAGCCGGAATCTTCTCGGGTCCCTGCGCCGGTGCACCGATTTCCATTCGTTGTTTGAGCGCAGCAACCCGAATCTCGAAAAACTCGTCCAGGTTGGTGCAGCTAATGCAGAGGAAGCGCAGTCGCTCAAGCAACGGAATTTCGGGGTCCTGCGCCTGTGCGAGGACACGCTTATTGAACTCAAGCAAACTGAGTTCCCGATTGATATAAGGATCGTCCATCTGGATTGCTCTGCACCCCTTAATAAGACCGTGTTGGTCCCTTAGGGGGAGTGTATCGCGCCCAGCACCACTCTGCGGCTTGCACCGGTCACACTTGGAAGGTTGCCGCTTTGCTGATTCATGGTTCGCATAGCGAGCCAGGCGAACGCGACCGCCTCGACCCAGTCCGGATCCAGCCCGGCCTCTACAGTGCTCGCGATCTTGATCTTGCTGAGGTGTCTTGCCAGGCGGCGCAACAGGTCCTGGTTATGTATGCCACCGCCACAGACATACAGTTCCTGGGTCGTAGGAGTGTGCGAGTTGATAGCCTTCGCCACCGTCTGTGCGGTCAGTTCGGACAACGTTGCCTGTACATCGCCGGGGTCGTAGTCGGCGACGCCGAATCGGTGCAGCCAGCTGAGATTAAAGTGTTCGAGGCCGGTGCTTTTCGGTGGTGGCAGGTCGAAATAGTCATCTGCCAACAACCTGTCCAGCAGAGAAGGGATGAGCTCTCCGTCTGCAGCCCATTCGCCGTCGCGGTCGTAAGCCAGGTCGCGCTGTTCGCGGATCCATGCGTCAAGCAAGGTATTTCCAGGTCCGGTATCGAAGCCGACGATGGGCGCGTCGTCTGCGGGAAGGACCGTGATATTGGCAATACCGCCAACGTTAAGCACGGCGCGATTTACGTCCCGGGAACGAAACAGCCAGTCGTGAAAAGGCGGCACCAGCGGCGCTCCCTGTCCCCCGGCTGCGATGTCGGCGCGCCTGAAGTCGGCAACCGTTACGATGCCGGTTCCGGCCGCAATGATCGCGGCATCGCCAATCTGCAGCGAGAACGGGCGTTCCGCGTTGGGTTGATGACGCAGTGTCTGTCCGTGGCTTCCAATCGCGGTGATATCGACCCGATCGATATCGCTTTTCCCAACAACTTCCAGGGCTGCGTCTCGAAAACACTCGCCGATCCAGCGGTCGAGCATGCCTACCTGATCGAGACCGCATGTCTCCGGGTTTCTGATTGCGTGTTGCAGCAGGCTTCGGAGTTGCGGGGGATAGCTATGGACGTGTTTGGCGTGAAGCCGAAGCGCGTCGTCACTAAAACTTGCAAGAACGGCATCGATGCCATCCATGCTCGTGCCGGAAATCAAGCCGATGTAGTAGTCAGGCATTTGCCGGCTCTGAAATTGCACGAACGAGGGGACAGTCCACTTGGCCTACTGACTGCTGTAACCGATGGATGCAACCTGGGTGCTCTTGAAATTCTCGAGTTCCTGAATTATTGGTTTCGCCGAGGCCAGGAATTTTTCTCGGTATTTCTCGGCGATTGGCTCGGCATCGGGCAGGGGGACCGTGCGTGGATTGCGATGTACACCGTTCAAGCGATATTCGTAGTGAAGATGATTCGCTGTCGCGAGGCCCGTTGCTCCAACGTAACCAATGGTCTGACCCTGCCGCACGCGCGAACCAACACGTGCCTTGGCTGCATAGGCCGACATATGCGCATACAGGGTCGTAATGTTGCCGCCATGTTGCAGGATGACCGCTTTGCCATACCCCGATTTCGTGCCGCGATAAATGACCTTGCCGTCGCCCGAAGCTTTGATCGGCGTACCACGTGGTGCGGCGTAGTCGACGCCACGGTGTGCCCGGATCTTGTTCAGGATGGGATGGCGCCGGTTCGGATTGAAATTCGAACTGATGCGCGTGAAGTCAACCGGGTTGCGTAAAAATTCTTTTCGTACGCTGTCGCCGGTCGGCGTGAAATAGTCCGTATTGCCGTTGTCGTCCTTGAATCGAATAGCTTGAATCGATCGCCCGTTGTTGTTGAATTCGGCCGCGATGATCTCACCTTCGGTAACGAATTCTCCGTCCTGCCAGATTTCCTCAAACTGAATGTAGTAGTTGTCACCGCTGCGAATGTCGAGAACGAAATCTATGTCCCAGGCGAAAATACCGGCGACATTCATAATTACTTTGTCCGACAGGCCGGCGACAGCGGCACTTTCGAACAAAGAGGTATAGATCACGCCGTAGGCGTTTCGTTTTCGTATTTCAACAGGCCGCTCGATTATCTTGGCGACAAAGTTGGATTCCTGCTTTTCGATTGTCAACGCACTGGTCAGGTCCAGTTTCGAGTACATGCTGAGAAGCTGACCTTCAGTGTGAGTGATTTCAAAAATATCGCCCGGCCTGATCTTGCGGAAACGTTGCTTTGCCTCGTCGAGCCCTGCGATTTCCATCAGTTGCCCGAGATTGAGTTTATGCTTGCGAAACAGTTTTTCCATGGTATCGCCGCGGCCTACGGTTAGTACCAGGGTGTCGAATTGTGGTTCAGGCTCCGCAACCGTGATCGGTGCGCGTGTCGCTAGTGGCAGTGCTTCGATGTCTTCGGTTTCGACAAGCAGTGGTTCTGAAGTCGCCGTTGCCGTCATAACCGGGGTGTTTGAGACGGTTGGTTTCGGGTCGCTATGGTTCAGCCCGGTGATCAGTGCAACAGCAACCAACGGTATTCCCAGGCCAACCGCAAACCACTGAACAGCTTTGAGTTTTGCGGGTCTTCTCGCGGCAGATGGCTTGTAATCGTGTAGCAGTGGACTGACCGGACGACTCAAGTCTGCGCCCCTCCGAAGCTAGTGTGGTGTAACGATTGACGTGTGCGAATCATCTCGTCTCGCCCGAAGGGAGGCCCACAAATGAGCCAATACGGTGTTGCAGCCTTTGTTAAGGGAATAGCCATTAACTGCAGGCTGCGCCTTGTCTTGGCTCATTTGTTGACCTCTGATATTACCGTGCGCCATTTTCAAGGTCAAAGAAAAGGGTTATAAGTCATGGTGTTAACCATCGCCGGGATGCTACAGTTTCGCAGCCGAAAACCGGGCAACAACTACGCAGGATTGGCCTATGGCCGTTATGAGCAGTATCAGGGAACAAATCGCAGAGCTAACCCGGGGCGCCGATGAAGTTTTGCCCGAAAACGGTCTCGAGGCCAAGCTCAAGCTTGGCCGGCCGCTCATCGTCAAAGCCGGATTTGACCCGACCGCGCCTGACCTGCATATCGGTCATACGGTGCTGATCAACAAAATGCGCCAATTTCAGCGGCTCGGTCACGACGTTGTGTTCCTGATTGGTGACTTCACGGGGATGATCGGCGATCCGTCAGGCAAGAACGCGACGCGCCCACCGCTTTCGCCCGAGGACATCAAAGCGAATGCCGAGACCTACGAGGCGCAGATCTTCAAGATCCTGGACGAAGACAAGACTCGGGTGGAGTTTAATTCCCGCTGGATGGCCAGCATGGATGCGGCCGGGCTAATCAAGCTGGCCGCAAGGCACACGGTTGCCCGGATGCTCGAGCGCGACGATTTCAATACGCGCTATACGAGCGGGCAGCCCATTTCAATTCATGAGTTTCTTTACCCGCTGGTTCAGGGCTACGACTCGGTCGCACTGAAAGCGGACGTCGAGCTCGGTGGCACTGACCAGAAATTTAACCTGCTCGTTGGCCGCCAGCTGCAACAGGATTTCGGCCAGGAGGCGCAGCTCGTCATGACCACACCACTGCTCGAAGGTCTGGACGGTGTGCAGAAAATGTCGAAATCACTCGGCAACTACATCGGTATTACAGAACCCCCCGGCGAGATGTTCGGCAAAATTATGTCGATATCGGATGACTTGATGTGGCGGTACTTTGAGGTTTTGAGCTTTCGCAGTCTTGACGATATCGCGTCATTGAAACGCTCGGTAGACGACGGCTTGAACCCGCGCGACGCAAAATTTGAACTTGGGCGCGAAATAGTTGCCAGATTTCATGATGAGGCGAGCGCCGAGGATGCGCAGAAAGAGTTCATTTCCCGGTTTCAGCAGGGCGCGATGCCGGATGAGATCGTCGAGGTGAGACTGGATAGCCAAAAGGGACAACTGGGTATCGCCCACCTGCTGAAAGGTGCCGGCCTTGTTAGCAGCACGTCCGAGGCGTTTCGAATGATCAAACAGGGCGCCGTGAAAATCGACGGCCAGCGAGTCGACGATCGCGCTTTGCAAATAGAAGCGGGCAGCAGCAATGTCTACCAGGTAGGCAAACGCCGATTCGCTCGCGTCAGTATCGCCTGAGCCCAGCGTGGTTCCGGCGATACGTCGGCTTGGCTGGACGATAAATTGGTCAGAGGTTTTTTATGAGGTGGGTTTCAACTTTGGCGGCTGCCGCAGCGTTCATCGTTATCCTGTGGTCCGCACCGGCGTCCGCGGATGTCGAAACGGACAAGCTACGCGCGGAATTTGAGGGCATCGTTCAAGGGCTCAACGAAGACTCGTTCGAGAAATTTCGTCGGGCAATCGTACAAAAGGACATGCTCGCGCGGATCTTCGCCGATCAGCTGATTAACACGGAAGTAAAAAAATCATTCACGAGCAGCTATTCGAGGTCGCTTGAACAGATGTTCGTGTCCTCTTTCCCGAAATCCAAAAAGGAAATCCTGGGAACAGTGATCGACTTTCAGTTTCAGGGGAATGAAGGTCGAGCAGTCGTGCGCTATGCGGCTTCCGGATACCGCTACTCGTATCACGTCTATGAACTGGGGCGCGACTCAAAAGGGCGCCTCGTGATCCGCGACTGGATCGACTACTACCAGGGCGGCCGATTCTCTGATGACGCAGGAGAAGCTCTGGTTATGGCAATGCCGAGCAGACCGGCAAGCCGCAAAATGCTGATGAACAAAAACTTGAGTGATGGCGATGTTTTTCAGATCGTCGAGTTATTTAAGGCTGTGCGGGACAGCAAGCCTGTCAGGTTTTTCCAGATTTATGATGAGCTGGACCAAGCCCTGCTCGAAGAGAAGGTGATCGTGCGGGCCAGCTTTGCGCTGGCGTTGATCGCGCGAGACAAGGCGCGGATTCGGAATGCCGTGCGTATGCTGGTCGAAACGTACCCCAATGATCCCTTGTATAGCCTGAGACTGGTCGAATATTACATCTCCACCCGGCAATACCAGGAAGCGATCGACGCGCTTGTCGTGCTTCAGGACGGTATCGGCATAAAGGACGGCGCAACAGAATCCCTGAAGGCCGCATTGGCCATGGGAAACACTGGCGATGCCGAGCAGTTTGCTGTGCAGGCAACCGTTGTCGAGCCGTCGCTTGAGCTGGGTTGGTGGTCGCTGCTGCGAGCCCGAACCCGCGATGGAAACTATAGCGGCGCGACTGAGGCGTTGGCTCGTCTTGAGGACGACTTTGGCCATACTCTGGACCCGGAGACGCTCGGCCGGGACCGGTTTCTCAAGGTCCTGGCTGACAAACAGGAGTACCTGGACTGGCGTGCCTCCGGCGAGTAGGAGGAAAGCCGAAATCGCCGGATTCCCGGATGGCCGCCGATTTGCGGGATTCGACCACGAAGCTCGGTCCGACGGTTCCGATCCTTAATCAGACGATGCCTTCCTGGTCTTGCAGGGTAGCCGGACCCCAGGGGTCTGAAAGGTGCCATATTCCGCCGGAAAACCCCGCTTTTTCGTAGGCCGGCGCAGCGGCCCGACGCCTCGTCGAGCTTAGATTTCAGCCCTTTTCAAAAAACATGCAGAAAGATGTTGACGGGGTGGGCTTGCCCGCTATAATGCCCCGCTCGCTGAGGACACGGTGTACCTCAGTGGATCCCCAATGAAAGACCGCAGGCGCCCGAGGGCTGGCGATTTGGCCCCTTCCGCCTGTATAATTGTGGGTCTGCCTCGCAAAACGAGGCCCGTTCTTTAACAATTCAATCAGATAATTTGTGTGGGTGCTTGCGTTGGAGTTTGCGAAGGCAAAATCAACGTAAGAACCAAGTCAGTTTTAAGTAATTG
>CAMYLB010000187.1 GCA_947259145.1 uncultured Woeseiaceae bacterium | reverse complement strand
CATCGGGGAGAATCAGGAGGACCTCGGTATCGTCATCGGTCGCAACACAACGGTCACCCATGTCGGTGATCAAGTTGAATCCGCCATCGTTTGGTGTCGAGATTTCGCCCCGCAGGACCTCGTCCCCCGAGGGAGACAAATCGAGCACGATCAGTGCTGTCTTGAGGACGTCGGGATCGGCATCGGAAAGCACCAGGCGACCTTCGAAGTAGCCGCGCACGTCGGGTGCGATTGCATTCGGCTCGAGCGGCATGCCGCGCTTGTCGAAGACACGTGTGCCGTCCTGGAACAGTGACAGCAGCGCGCCGCCGGGTTCGATTCCCTGATCGGGATCGAGGTCGATCGTGAATTCACCAGTGTCGACATTGAGGCCTTCATTGACACGTCCTTTGTAAGGCTGGAACGTGCCCTTCTCGCCCTGCATGACGACGACAGCATCGATCTCGAACGGCGCATCGTCGCTGTCGCTATCGTCATCGCTGTCACTATCATCATCGCCATCGCTATCTTCGTCCATGTCGGTCAGGTCGTCATCGTCGTTCTGCACAAGGCCCGCGACTGTCGCGAAGTCGCCCTCGGTCAATGCACTAAACTCGATCGGGTCGCCCGTCTCGCCGAAGAGACCCGTGTCTTCCTTCACAGAAATCTCTATGCAGTGTTCGTCTTCTTCGTAGTCGTCACTGTCGTCGTCATCGGACAGCAGCTCCGTCTGGCAAAGACGAAAGTCCCGATCTTCGGTATCGATCTCGCTGATGCGACCGTAGATACGTGTCAGGCGACCGAAGTCGTCGTGATCGCCCGATTCGACAAATATAACCGGGCGAAAGCGCCACTCGCCGTTGCCGGTCTCGTGATACTTGATCGACTTCTCCGCGTCGATATCGATCTGCAACAGCAAGGTCTCGCCTGCCGCGACCGAAAGCGGACCACGGGGGTTCAGTTCGATCTTGCCGTTAGCCGGGATTTTCGGATGAATCTCCTCGAGGATTGTCTCGCCATCGGAATCGACGTCGACAAGAACAATGTCATCGACGTATAAGCGGACCTTGGAATAGGTGCCCGGTGGCACGTTGTCGCTAAGGCTCAGAAGCTCGCCGTTATTCTCGAGCTGGCGCAGGTCTACCGTGACGTCGCCCTCGAAAACCGTCACCGCCGGGCCGCTGCCCAGCAAAGCGACTTGCGTTACCTGAACCAGAATCTTGTCGAAACGGTCGGACGGCGAGTCGGTGATGAAGATGCCAACGGTACCGGTTGGGGGCGGAGTCTGCTCTACCAGGTTGTCTGTGGTGCCGGCACTGCCTCCGCACGCCGTTAGCGAGGCGATAGCCGCAAGTAGCAGGCCGCGTAACGTAATGTTTCGCATAGAAATATTCATGGTTATTCCCCTTTGGAATGCTTTTTTGTGTCAAATCTTGTCGCCGAATTGCTGCGACGCGGATTCAGGATCCATTTCTTACACGAACTCGGTGCGAAAAAGGTTCCACCGCCGGGGTATGATTCCGTCACGCTTAGCTCGGGACAATAACAATGACAATCAACTGGGTTCTCGCGGAAAGCTCGCGCATGCGCTATGCAGCCGGCTCCTCCATGTATTTTGCACAGGGCATTCCGTACGGCTTGATGAACATTGCCGTGCCCGCCTGGCTCGCGAGCCAGGGGGTCGGGGCTGGCCAAATCGCGTCATTCCTTGCCATCATCATCCTGCCATGGGCCTTCAAACTATTGTCCGGGCCGCTAATGGACCGATACCAGTTCCTGCCTATGGGCAGGCGGCGACCCTGGGTGCTGGGCGCTCAGCTCGGCATGACGCTGTCGTTTTTCGGCCTCGTCCTCGTCGATAACCCGGTCGAACAGATTGGCCTGCTGATGATTCTCGGTCTCCTTATTAATGTGTTCGCGGCCACGCAGGATGTGGCAGTCGATGGCATGGCTATCGACGTCACACCCGTCAATGAGCAGGGTCGCCTGAACGGCTTCATGGTGTTCGGCAAAGCCGTCGGCTGGGGAATTACGTCGGCCGTGACCGGCACTATGCTGGTCAAGTTCGGCCTGGGCGCCACCGCGATCGCCGCCGCGACGGTCCAGACCGTTGTGTTGCTGGGCTTTATGCTGACGATGGAGCGTCGTGGAGAGCGCCGCTTGCCGTGGAGTTCCGGTGATGCGATGTCCGAGCGACGTGCCGCCTTTTCGTTCGCGAAACTCTTTAAAGGCCTGAACGCGGTGCTATGGTCCCGGGTCAGCCTGATCGTGATGACGATCATGCTCTTCGATGGTTTCATTGGCGGCTACGGTCACGCCCTGATGCCCATCGCGGCGATTAACCTGTTTGGTTTGACGACGCCGGAATGGTCAAACCTCGTTGCGATCATGGGGCTGGGGGGCGCCGCAGCGGCCCTGGCTCTGGGCTCGATGATCGATCGCTTCGGCGCCAAGCGAATGCTGATATTGACCGTCTCGCTCGTTGCTGTTCACGCCTTCCTTCTCGCCGAGACGCAGTACCTGTGGGAAAACGCGACCTACGTCAAAGTGATGCTGGCCGCCTGGGTGTTGCTCGGCCCGGTGACGATGGTGTGCATGATCGCGCTGGCAATGACAATTTGCTCCGGCGCGACCTCGGCCACGCAATTTGCCATTTACATGTCGCTGGCTAATCTTGGCGCCTCGGCCGGCTCGAAAACTTATGGCGTGATCGCCGAGCAGACGTCTTACGGCGAAGCCTACCTGCTGCTTGGCGCCATCACCATCGCGATGATCGCGATCATATTTTTCCATCGACATAAACCGGAACAATCGAAAGGTCGCAAGCGTGCGCCGAGCTACTCCGTCGGCATGGCAACCAGTGGCACCGGTATGTACTTTTCAGGTGCGATGCGTTGTCCCAAGTGCCGATCTGATATGCAGCAGATCATAATTGACGACATTGAGGTCGATCGCTGTTCGACCTGTCACGGCTTGTGGTTTGACGACGGTGAACTCAGCAAGCTACGGAACAAGGAGGCGGCCGCCGCGCTCGACATTGGGGATGTAGTGACCGGCAAGAAGCAAAACGAGATCGAGCACTATCGATGCCCGCGCTGCGCCGGCCCGATGAATCGACTGGTCGACCCCGAGCAAACGCATATCTGGTTCGAACAGTGCGATTCCTGTCGGGGGTCGTTCTTCGATGCCGGCGAGCTGACGGACCTGGCGACCGTGTCCGTATCGGACTTCTTCAAGGGATTTTTAACGCCCGAGCGCCATTGACACTGCACAATGTCAGCACACTCGCATGTCGCGAAGTCATTCCTTCGCGGGCGACTCGACGATATCCCCGACTTGAAGGATGGGCGCGGCGTCGATGTCCGCGGCGTCCATCATCTTGGCAATGCGCAACAGGGCCGCCTTCAGCATGTGCTGCTCCCACCCGTCGAGCTTGCGAAACTCCCTTAAGAATTCGGACTGCAGCGGCGCGATCGCGACAGCTCTGCCGTTCACGGTTGTGCTTTTGCTGTGTTGCGTGAGCCTTTATAAAGGCCTCAGGCACGAACTGGACTCACAGTTATCGCGCCCAACCAAGCGTGCACGACCCTAACGAACGTAGCCGATTTGTCGATAGCGATAGAACCTGCGAGTTCGAGCAGGGCGTTCGGCGCATTGATTGGCTCTGTAGCAGAGTACTTCGTGGTCCGACCCTAAAATAGGGCGCAAGAAGCAAAGTCAGTTGCTGAGAAGCATGGGGACATAGATGAGAAATTGGTGGCCAGGGGCGGATCAGTTCGCAAAGCGAACTAAGACGGCGAAGCCGCCCGAAGGGCGAGGATCAACCTTAGTTGATCCGAGTCAATCGAACCTGTGAGTTAGCTCTATCCACAAACACGAAAGCGCCCATTGCTCAAAGTGCATCACCGCGCATGACGATGCATGACTCATTCAGGTAAAAGCGGTCAGAGTACTTTCATAAATGTACTCTGACCCCTTTTTCTTACTTTTTATTTACAGTGTGCTTACTCGTACGTGTACTTGAACCGCAGGCCAATCGATCGTGGCGCCAGCACGTTGGTACGATAGTAACGAACGTTAGCGCCACTCACCGTCTGGTTGAAAAGCGACGTTTCGAACACACTGGACTCCGTATAGTCGTCGAACAAATTGTCGACATATCCGGTGACTGACCAGCCTTCTGTGATGTAAGCAACACTCAGGCTGGCGCGGCCAAAGCTGTCCAGCGTCAGGCTGTTACCGCGTGCACCGACCAGCGACAGGACGTCGTCCTGCCAGGCATAGCCGCCATCCACGACAATCATATTGCCCCCCGACATTTCGTGCGCATAACTGCCAAACAAAGAAAACTGAGTCTCGGGTGAGCCCGGCAGTCGGTCGCCTGGCTGACCATCCTCGAACGCAGTATCAAACCCGGGTGGCGAGATGGTGCGTATCAGCGAGGGCACACCTTTCGTCAGCTCGGCGCTGGTGAAGCTGAAATTGCCACGCAAATTGAAGTTGTCCGTCGCATTCCAGTTCGCCGCGACGTCGAAACCTTTCGTTTCGGCCGCACCGGCATTAACCGTGATGGCAGTATTTGCGTTGATGGAGGCCGTTGCAACCTGCGGTGTGTCCCATTCGATGAAGAACACGGACCCGTTCAGGGTCAGGTCGCCGTCAAGCCAAGTCGTTTTCACGCCGATCTCGAAGTTGTCCACCGTGTCCGGGATGTATTCGCGTTCGTTGATCTCTGCGATGTCGCCGGGATTGGGCCCGAATTCCTGGCCCGGTACATACAGGCAAAGACCCTGGTTGCCATCTACAAAGACATCCTCGCAGGGGTCGCCACCGTTGGAGGCGCCCACTCGATAACCCTGGCTGAACGTGAAATACATCAGGTTGCCACTATCGAATGTGTAAGACGTGTTGAACTTAAACAGCTCACCATCTTTCGCCTGGTTCAGGCTCAGCGGCAGCCGGCTCCTGATCTCACTCAATGGATACGGCGCGGGGAAATCGGCCGGGTCTTCGAAGTACGGGAATACAGTCTCGTTCGCCTCTTCGAACTCGTAATCATAAAGCCGCAGCCCCAGCGTGACGCTCCACTGGTCGGAAACTCCGATGACAGGGCGTCGTATTCGTTGCGGTTATAAAAGGCGCCGACGATCCAGTTGAACGGCCCGTCGCTTGTCGATACGAGGCGGAGTTCCTGGTTAAAGGTCTCCGTTTCCTCGTCCTCGAACGTGAATGCGGTAAACGTCGGGAAAAGCTCATAGCTGTAATCGAGCGTAATCAGCAAATCCGTCTGGTCGCGCTGGCCGGCTTCTTCCACGCCACCAAAGCCGGTAGCCGACGTGAGTTCCGCGAAACCGAGGTCCGCAGTAATTTCAAGCGCCAGCAGGTCGCTGTCGCGATCATTCGGCTCGGCCACGCGGAATGGCGAATCATATTTGCCGGCAGGCACTGTACCGCGCTGGCCGGAGACGTTACGACCGCCGTGCTCCGTCTGTTGAAAGTAATAGGTAAGTGTCATGTCGAGTGCATCGGTCGGTGCCCAGCGTGCTGCAAAGCGCCCCGAGAGCGCCTCCTCGGTATTGGCATCTTCCACCGGGGCGAAATTTGCGGCGCGTTCTGCGGCATCGGCGAAGTTCGGGTCGGGCTCCGACACGCCCGGTTGCTGAACGACAAACGGATAGTCGATAAAGCCCTTGTCGTCCAGACTATCGATGGAACCGCGAATCGCGAACTGCTCAGATATCGGCAGGTTGAAAGTAAAACCGATGTCGGAGCTGACGCCGTCGCCCTCAGAATAGGAGTAAGCGTCAACACGGGCTTCGAAGATCGTACCGTCGAAATCCGGTTTCCTTGGAATGTATCGAATCGCGCCACCCATAGTACCGGCGCCATACAGCGTGCCCTGCGGACCGAGCAGTACTTCCACGCGCTCGAGATCGTTGAGCCTGAGGTCAACATAGAGCGGAATCTCGCCGATGTAGGTCGCGACGGTGCCGCCACCGTTCTCTTGTCCGAACGAGTTACTGACGGACTCGGCGTTGAGGCCGCGAACGACGATCCGGTTGCCGTCGCGGCCACCCTGGTCGACCACGTTGAGGCCGGGAACGTAAGACGCCATTTCCGACAGATCATCGAAGCCCTGCTGCTCAATCTGACTGCCGCCGACAGCTGAAATGTTCACCGGAATATCCTGTACGGACTCAGCACGACGCGTAGCCGTGACGACAATTTCTTCTATCTGAGCATATGTCGGCATCGCAACGCCGGCGCTGGCCAGCGCGACCCCCAGTGACACTGCGGATCTCTTGAAACTCCCTGTCGATTTCTTGCAGTACGTGCGCTTGTTGCGCCCATTCGAGCGACGTTTCTTGCTCATGTCGATTTCCCCCCGAGTTCCGGTTAGTTTCGCATTTATAGGCTTATGCTATATGTTTACCACACTAGCGCAAAGTTGACGATAAAATCTCGCGTCAACCACGCAGCCAAATTGGCTCATGCTATTGCGAATGCATGTGGATGATGGATAAGGTATTGAAACAGGGCCTGGCAGATATTGCGGCCCAACGTTACAGGGCCGCGCACGCCGACGCGATTCAGCGTATCCACGCCGATGTGAGCGACCCCATCCCCTACTATCTGCTCGCCCGGATAGCACTCGAGCATCACAACTTTGCCAAGTCCGGCGAGCTGTTCGCCCGCGCCCAGGCGCTTGCACCGAACGATCCTTTCTACATCGCGGCGCATGCGGAGTATCTCGTCACGGTCGGGCGTCAGATAGAGGCGATGCGTTTGGCCGACGAAGCGGCCGGCCTCGACATCAGCGACGCGTTCACGGCGGATACGATCGGGGTCGTTTATTCTCGTACCGGGTTTCACGAGAAGGCCGTCCCGTTATTCGAGCGGGCCGTCGAAATCGACCCGGCCCCGCCTAATTTTCATTACAACCTTGGCGCGTCACTACAATTTGCGGGCGAATTCGAGCGCGCCGAGTCCGCCTACAAGGCATCGATTGAGCGACAACCGGATTCGTATCGCGCCTACTCGGCGCTCGTCAGCCTGTGCTCTCAAACACCGGAGAAGAACTACCTGAGAAAGCTCAAGGAATTGTTCGAGGAAGAAAAGGCAGATCCGGATAAGGCTCTGCATATCGGCCACGCGATTGCGAAGACGCTCGAAGATTTTGGAGAGTTTGAAGAGAGCTTTGATTGGCTGCTACGTGCGAAAAGCGGCAAACGAGCGGCGCTTGATTATCGGTTGGAGTCGGACCTCGAGCTGTTTTCCGCCGCGGCCGATACCGTCGCCGCATCGGTCACGGCTAGCGGAGTTCTTTCTGATGCGGCGCCAATATTTATTGTCGGTCTGCCGCGTACTGGAACAACACTGGTTGACCGAATTCTCTCGAGCCACCCGGATGTAGTATCTGCCGGAGAGCTAAATACGTTTGCGAGCCTGATCAAGGCGCAGGCAGGTTCGTCGTCAAACCTGGTGCTCGATGCTGAGACACTCCGCAACGTGGTCGATTCGGACCTTGCTGATGTCGGTCATGCCTATATTGATGAAACCGAGCGGCTTACCCGCGGGGCCGCGCGGTTTACAGACAAGATGCCGCTAAACTTTTTTTACGTCTGGCTTATCCATCGCGCGCTGCCGAACGCACGGGTCGTTGCGCTGCGTCGGAATCCGATGGACACCTGCCTGTCGAACTTCAGGCAGTTGTTTTCAACCGGCTTCTCGTATTACAACTATTCGCTCGATATCGATGATACGGCCGCGTACTACGAGGGCTTTGACAAGCTTCTTGCTGTGTGGCGGCAACACATGCCAGCATCACACTTTATTGAGCTTCGATACGAAGACATCGTGCACGATCAGGAGAACAAGACCCGCGAGCTTCTGGCGTTTTGTGAGCTCCCCTGGAATGAGGCCTGCCTGCGATTTCATGAGAACGCGGCGCCGGTGGCGACGGCAAGTTCGGTTCAGGTTCGGCAACCATTGTATTCGGGTTCCATCGGCCGTTGGAAGAAGTACCACAACCGTCTGGATGCTATACGTCGACGACTCAAGTTGAAGGGCGAGGCGGACTAGCCAAACAGCAGACGTGCTATTCTGCAAGTCTCGTAATATGCGCCGCCCGGCGCGTTCAAGATAAGAAGCAAGAGGAAAAATCAATGACAAGCTCGAGTCGTATTCGCAGTTCGATTTCAATCGTATGCATACTGGTCGCTTCCGTGCTGACTTCGTGCGCCGTTGCCGAGAAAGAGCCGCCGGTGCGCACGCTAAGCGAGCAGGAATTGGTCGATATGTTGATCGGTAGCTGTATCCAGTCGACACGAGGATGCGATCCCGCCGACTCCATCAAGAGCGTCAAGCAGGCGCTGTCTGAGGGCAAAGAATTCAAACTCATTTCGACGGAGGATTTCGAGGAAGATTGGATGGTCGTGGCCGTTCAGGGGCTGGGTGGTGGCGGCGCGTGGGAGTACGTTATCGAGCGCACCGAGCAACAAAATCTCGCCACGATCTCCGACCAAAGAAGAAGGGTTATTGATCTTCTGAGTGGCTACATCGGGAAGGACTTCAAAGCACTGGTTCGATCAGAAGCCGCTGGAGCGACCGCAACAGCGCTGTTGCTCGCGGCTGATATGGATATCCCCATACTGGACGCCGGCATAACCGGGCGAGCGGTACCAGAAGTTCAACAATCTATCCCCTGGATAAACGGGATCGCTTCAATTCCTACTGCGATCGTTACGCGTTGGGGCGATGAGATCATTATCAAACATGCAGTAGATGAATACAGGGTCGAAGACTTAGGCCGCGCTATTGCGGTGGCCAGCGGCGGCGAAGCGACCATCACAATGACCCCGATGTCCGGTGCGCAGCTCGATCGCGGGGTAATTGCCGGCAATCTGTCCGAAGCGATGCTGTTTGGAAGGACCGTACGCGAAGCGCGGGAGGCCGGGAAGGATCCGGTAGCGGAGCTTATCGCCGTTGCCAATGGTTACAAGCTGTTTCAGGGAACGGTTACCAAGTCTGATGATCAGGGTGATCGTGGCTTCAACTGGGTAGATGTGGCGCTGGAGGGAGTTGGCGAATTCGAAGGCCATACCTACAAGATATTCGTCAAGAATGAGAACATCGTGGCCTGGCTTGACGGTCAACTTGATGCGATGTCGCCCGATTACATCTACAACCTGAACCCGGCGACGGGAGAATCGGACATAGGTGTTGGCATCGGTGGGTACATTGTTGGTTCCGAAGTTGTAATTGTCGGCGTGCCAGGCGCGGAACAGTGGCGTAGCGAAAAAGGTGTTGAGCTTATTGGGCCGCGCCACTTTGGATTCGATTTCGACTACATATCCATTGAAGAACTCCAGGCGAAACGAAAGCCGGATTAGTCGCTGCGATCAAGATCTCGAAAAAGGGGCCCCACATGCGATTCGAATCAATAGACCCTCGATTCCAGCAAGTAGTCGACTCGCTTTCGGAATGAGTCGGGTCTGCGTAACCGGAGCAGCGGGGTTCATTGCGGGCCACGTCATTATCGACCTGCTCGACGACGGCAATGCGGTCCACGCGACCGTACGCGACCTCGGTGACGACGCCAAGCGTTCGCATCTCGATGTGCTCAAGGAGCGGTATTCCGGGAAGCTGGAGTTGTTCGAGGCAGACCTGCTCGAACCGGGGAGCCTCGATGCCGCGCTCGAGGGTTGCGATGCGTTAATCCACACCGCCGCAGCCGTAATCCTGGCTGCTCCCGACCCGCAAAAGCAGATCATCGATGTGGCGGTCAAAGGCACGCAGAACGTCCTCGATGCCGTTGCCAGAACGCCGAGTGTCAAACGCATCGTCATGACCTCGTCAATTGCCGCCGTAATGAGTTACGACCAGCAGGACAAGACTTATACCGAAGACGACTGGTGCACGAGCGACGACATATGGCTGGACGCCTACGGCATGGGCAAGACGCAGTCGGAGCGCTTGCTGTGGGAGTTCGCGGACAAGCACGCCGATCGTGTGCAGGCGGTAGCCATAAACCCGTCGGTAGTGATCGGCCGGCCACTCGCGAAACATCACATCCGCTCCAGCCTCGCGTTCATTCGCGATCTGGTCGGCTGGACGTATCCCGCCTGCCCACCGATGCGGTTTCACTTGGTCGATGTAGGCGACGTCTCCAAAGGACATGTGCGCGCACTGACATCGGACAAAGCTGCAGGCCATCGCATAATTTTCTCCGATCGGCAGATGTCGATGCTCGAGATCTCGAAGGTGCTGTCGCGCGAATTCAAGACACCTATGCGAGTGTTACCCAAGCTGCTCCTGTACATCGCTGCGTACCTGGACAAACGCTTTTCACTGCGCCAGGCGCGGGCTTCTGCCAATCTGCGCTACCAGTTCAGGAGCGACCGTCCCACTGAACTACTCGGGATCAAACTCAAGAACACGGAGGAGAGCATCCTCGAAGCAGCCGAGACGATGGTCGAGAAGGGCTGGGTCAAGCCGCGATCGTGATCCTGGCTTGGGCACCAAAGTGGGCGCCGATGAACTCTCAGCCTATTCGGAAACGTTGGCTAAAAAGACACTTCGCACCTGTTCCATGAGGCGCGGAATGTCTTTTCCATCCAGACCGTTGACGAGTATTGGCTCATCAATAATGAGACGCGCCTTTCCGGGCAATAGATCAAGGCTATCTGAAGGAAGAATTTCCCGTGTACCAACGATCGTCACCGGCAAGATCGGCAAGTCGAGGTCAAGAGCAAAACGAAATGCGCCTTTTTTGAATGGGCGGAGCGCGCCATCGCGACTGCGAGTTCCTTCAGGAAAAAAAACCACCGAAGTTCCGTTACTGATCTTGCTTCTAGCAGCATTTATCGACGCCAAAGCAGCCTTACGGTTCGACCTGTCGACAAAGATGTGGCCCATTTTTTCGCAGCCAATACCGAGGCCAGGAACGCTTCGCATTTCTTGCTTCATCACCCATTTGAAATCAATGCCTAAGAAACCATAAAGCACAAAAACATCGTAGAGGCTCTCGTGATTCGCAACAACTACATAGGATTGTTGAGGATCAATATTTTCCCGACCCGTGACATTCACAGACATCGGTGTCAGCCAGGCATTCAACCGCGACCA
>CAMYLB010000186.1 GCA_947259145.1 uncultured Woeseiaceae bacterium | reverse complement strand
GAAACAGGCTTTGCCGCCGCCGGCGACGAGCGCGGCCCCGCGGCACGAGTTGATGCCCTCGTAGTGAGCGCGATTTCGCGCAACGTTGATGCCGCCCGCACAGGCGAGTCGCGCGACGACCTTTTCTTCAGCGCCGGCGTCCACGCCCAGAAGCCCGGCCAGCAAGTCGCGTTCTTCCTCGCTCATTACCGTGCATTTGCCGGGCAGTGCCGAACCGTCAACTATCGCCTGGGCGAGGCCAAGGCAGCCCGGATAGCCGCACGCACCGCAGTTTGTGCCGGGCAGCATCTGATTTGCAGCCTCAATGCGAGGATCCTCGTCGACATGCAGTATTCTGTGGGCCAGCACCAACAGCGAGGCCAACACAAAGCTCAGCACAGCCAGCGTGAATACGCCTGTCAACATGTGAAAACCTCCAACCCGTCATTCGCCACATTGTATAGTCGGCGTAATTTGCTCGCATTGTGGAAACCGCGTACAGAGTTGCGCCGCACAGCATAGTAGCCAGGCGAACAGGCCCGGACCGAGAATCTCCCTTATACGGGGTTGGATCGCGGCTAATGCCGGCGCCTGCTAATCAACGAGTTCCAGGCCATCCGACTCGATCACACCGTTCGGTGACAGGACATAATGGTCCAGCTTGAAACCGATATAGAAACTTCCCGTCTCATCCGGGTTCTCGGTGACCTGGATCTCTTCAGGCCGGACCCTGCGCCGCGTGTGGTCACTCAGTAACTTGGCGATGCTGGGTTTCTCTGCTGCGTATACGATGTCCATGACAAGCTCCTTAAGCACATTCCTTTGTTTACGCTTGCAGAATAGTGCCCCGTCACTTAACTCCAGATGAAATTTGTGTGAACGGTCCCTGAACCGGAAAATCGCTAAGAGAATGGATGTAACCTTTGGCATCCATGGAGCATCCAAATATCGTGTAACCTCAACTTCACACCAGGTATTGAGCCTTTGCATGTCCCTGCTAGCTGAACTGCGACGTCGCAGTGTTCTTCGCGTGGCCGCCGCGTATCTTGTCGTCGGCTGGCTGCTGACGGAGGTATTGACGACCATTTTGCCGACCCTCGGCGCACCTGACTGGGCGGCACGAGCGGTGATCCTGATTTTCGCATTTGGATTCATTCCAACGGTCATATTTTCCTGGTTTTATGAAGTCACGCCCGACGGCATCAAGCGCGACCATGAGGTCGATCACGACGACCAGGCCGGCGGAAAAACCGGCAAGAAACTGGAGCAAATTGCGGTCGTGGCTGCCGTGGCGCTCATCATTCTGGTCGGCCTGTTTAGCGCCCGTTATACGGCAGACGATACGGGCCGCATTGATGTCGCTGTCAACAATGCATCTGTGGCGGTTTTACCCTTCGTCAACATGTCCAATGACAAGGACAACGAGTATTTCTCGGATGGCCTGACCGAGACCCTGCTGCACATGCTCTCGCAGATTCCGGATCTGAAAGTGGCCGCCAGGACGTCAAGCTTCGCATTCAAAGGCAAGCGCGTCGGTATCCCGGAAGTCGCTCGTGCCCTGGGAGTCGCTCATGTACTGGAGGGTAGCGTGCAGCGTGCCGGCGACCGCGTGCGAATTACGGCACAGCTAATACGGGCTAGCGATGGCTATCATGTCTGGTCTGAAAACTACGATCGCGAACTTGACGACATTTTCGGCATACAGGACGAGATCGCCGAAAAGGTCGGTTTTGCCTTGTCGGTATCATTGCTCAGTGAGGGCGGCAACAACAAGGTAGCCGGTTTACAAACCACCGATCCGGACGCATACGACCTTTATCTGCAGGCGCGCAGACAACGGGCCACCTACTCCTACGGCGGGTTGCGAGCAGCCGAGGACCTTCTCAAAGGTGCTCTCCTAATTGATCCGGACTTTATCGAGGCGAAAACGGAACTCGCGACAAGCTACATGCATCAACTCGAAACCGGCCTGATGGAAGAGGACGAGGCTTTCCTGCAGATTATCGCGATAACCGACCAGGTTCTGGCCGTGGAGCCGGAAAACACCATCGCCCGGGCTGCCTCTCTCTTCGCCAAGACCGGCACGCGCATGACACAGGGTGACATGGACGCAAACGCCGACCTGGTTCCGCAGTTGGAGGCGATCGTCGCCGAGGCACCTGGCGAGCTGCAATCTCGCGTCCTGCTGGTGCGTGCGTACCAGATTCAGCAGCAGGATGAGAAGTCGATTCAGGTCCTGGCGGAAGCGCTGCGGCAAGATCCGTTCAATCCCGCCATTCATTACGAGCTCGGCACTGCCAATGTGCGACTCGAGCGCTGGGAGGAAGCGCGCGCAGCACTGGAGAAATCGCTGGAGATCGAGCCGGCACAACCCAACGCCTATGTTTACCTGGCCATAGTCAGCCTGCAGGCCGGCGATGGTGTCGGCTATGTCTCGCAGTTTATGAAATCGCTAAATGTCGATCCGAAGGACCACGAACTTCCCGGCGTGCTCGCCACATTTCTGTACCAGCTCGGTCTCGTCGAGATCGGGGATGATTTTCGCGCCCGCGTCCAGGCGCTCGCTCCAACCAGCGAAGTGGCCTATCGCATCGAAATGTTGCGCGCCATGGCGGTTGGCGACGAGGAAGCCAGCATTGCCAGCGCGCGCCGCGCTGTTCAGGACGATATATCGGAGCGGCGTTTTTCCTACGGTGGAGCCGTGCAACACTTGCTGAGAACCGCTGTGCGTGGCGGCAATGTCGACGAGCTAAGCGCCTGGATCGAGGAACGGGCGCCCGGCATCTTCGATGTTGATGCGGACCTGGTGCAACAGAAATATCGTTTGGCTCAAGGTGTGGCGTTTGACGCCTGGTACGTGTCACTGCCGCGCGAGGAAGTTCTGCGGCGTCTCGACGCCCTGATCGACTACGCAGCGTCGGTCGGATTCGACGTGTCCCAAAATTCCACCACACACATGAGCATCCTGGCGATTCGCGGCGAAACCGAAGAAGCCATCGACATCGCGCTGAACGAGGTTTTCACTGATTCGGTCGCGCTGCATCTGGACTGGCGCGAGACTTTTGCCCAGGCACAGTACAAGGACATCGTCGCCGACCCGCGAATCCAGGCGGCATTAAGGCGTTGGGAAGATGAAGAAGCTGCGCTGCGCGCCCAAGTGCAAGGGTACTTCGCAGACCTGCATGCCGCTAGCTAATCCCTTATCAGAACACCACTCGCCGCACGGCCTCCGTTAACGCCCCGTCGTCAGGCGGCAGGCTGTAGCCGATGCGCATGTGCGGTTTTTCAATATCAATGAGTCGGGTCAGGTCGATTGGCGTTGCCACAAGCACGAGGTCGCAGTCCACCGCGTTAACGGTCATTTCGAGATCACGAATCTGCTTATCGCCATAGCCCATGGCCGGCAGCAGGTCCCCGATATCGGGATACTGTTCGAAGGTCGCCGCTATTTCCCCAACGGCCCACGGCCTTGGGTCAACCAGCTCTCCGGCGTGGTTTTCCATTGCGGCCAGCACACCGGCGCCAAACGGCATGCCGCCGTGCGTCGTGGTGGGCCCGTCCTCGATGACCAAAACGCGTTTGTCGATGATCGCATCTGGATCCGGAACGTGCAGCGGTGAGTTGCGCCGCAGGACCATGGCATCGGGATTGAGTTTTTTTGCATTGGCCTCGATCAGTTTGATATTCGCTTCATCCGCGTAGCCAATCTTGCTGATCAGAATGATATCGGCCCGCTGAAAATTGACGGTGCCCGGAAAGTACTCCAGCTCATGACCGGCACGATGCGGGTCGGCGACCGTGATCCACAGATCGGGTTTGTAAAACGGCGTGTCATTGTTGCCGCCATCCCAGACGATTACATCGGCCTCCTTTTCCGCTTCGGCGAGGATTGCTGCGTAGTCAGCTCCGGCATAGACAATTACACCGTTGTCGATATGCGGTTCGTACTCTTCTCTTTCCTCGATCGTGCATTCATGCCATTTAAGGTCTTCGTAAGTCTCGAAGCGCTGCACACCCTGCTTTGCGAGATCCCCGTAGGGCATCGGATGGCGGATGGCAACCGTCTTCTTACCGAGTTCTCGCAGGATATCCGTGATTCGCCGCGACACCTGGCTCTTGCCACAGCCGGTCCGAACCGCCGTGATCGCGATGACGGGTTTCGTCGATGGCAGCATTGACGCATCGACGTCAAACAGCGAAAACGCGACGCCGTGCGCTGCGACTTTATTGCGCCGATTCTCGATGTAGCTCAGATGCACATCGGAGTACGCGAAGACAACCTCGTCGATATCCTTGCCTGCAAGCAGTTCATCAAGTTCGTCTTCCGGGTAAATCGGGATACCGTTCGGGTACATCGCGCCGGCAAGCTCGGCCGGGTAACGGCGATCCTCTATGTGCGGAATCTGAGTCGCCGTGAAAGCCACGACATCAAAGTCCGCGTTATCCCGGTAACAGCAGTTGAACACGTGGAAGTCACGACCCGCGGCTCCCATGATAATCACCTTGCGGCTCATGGAGGTTTCTCAAGCAATTGTGATATCTCACAAATGCTACACACACCCTCATCCGTAACCGATACGCGCTTGTACCTAGCGCGCACCTAGGTGAAATCCGACATATGAAAACCTAATAAAAAGAGTAACTTCCGCCTTGTCGATGGCCGCCGGAGCTTTGGCTGCGAGCGCCAGGAATCAAGGAACAACCGTGATCAATCAAACACCTCCCAACCTGCATGCCGGCGTAAAAATCCTTCACGACCCCGTGCGTAACAAAGGCACGGCGTACACCGAAGCCGAACGAGATGCACTGAAATTGCGGGGGCTACTGCCGCCGCGGGTTCACACCATGGCTGAACAAGAGCTGCGGGTACTCGGCAATATCCGCGCAAAACCGACCGACCTTGAGCGGTACCTCTACCTGATCGCGCTGCAGGACCGCAATGAGAACCTGTTTTACCGCGTAATCATGAATCACCTCGAAGAGATGATGCCGATTATCTACACGCCGACCGTCGGCAAGGCTTGCCAGGAGTTTCAGCACATCTATCGAAAACCGCGCGGGTTCTATGTGTCGATGCAGGACAAAGGTCGCGTCAAGGAAATCTTGCAGAACTGGCCGCATAAAGATACCCGCATCATCGTCGTTACTGATGGCGAGCGAATTCTCGGCTTGGGCGACCTTGGCGCCGATGGCATGGGCATACCCATCGGCAAACTGGCCCTGTATACGGCCTGCGCGGGTATCCATCCAACCCAGTGCCTGCCGGTGATGCTGGATGTCGGTACCAACAATGAAGAGTTATTGAGCGATCCCCTCTATAACGGCCTGGAGCGTCGACGCGTTCGCGGCAAAGACTACGATGAACTGTTTGATGAATTCATAACTGCCGCCAAAGAGTTGTACCCGGGCGTGTTGATCCAGATCGAGGATTTCGGCAATACCAACGCGTTTCGCTTGCTGGAGCAATATCGCGGCAATACCTGCCTGTTCGATGACGATATCCAGGGCACTGGAGCCGTTGCCGTAGCCGGTGTCATTGCCGCAATGCGCATCACGGGCGGCAAACTATCCGAACAGAAAATTCTGTTCCTCGGTGCCGGCGAAGCCGGCATCGGAATTGCTGATGTATTCGTTGCTGCACTGAAAGAAGCAGGCATGGATGAAGAAAAAGCCCGCAAGCACTGTTGGTTTGTTGACAGCAAGGGCCTTCTTGTTGCGGGGCGCGACAATATTGCTGTACACAAGGAACCCTATGCTCACAAACATGAAGTGGACGAGCGATTTTTGCAAGCGGCAGCCCGTTCGATCCCGTGAAACTCGGCAACCAGGTCTTCGTGCCCGGGCAAGGCAACAATGCCTATATCTTCCCCGGTGTTGGCTTGGGAGTGATCGTCAGTCGGTCCCGTATTGTTACTGACGAGATGTTCCTGGCGGCGGCGCATTCACTGGCCAACCAGGTTACGAAAGCGGACCTGGAGCGAGGTCGCATTTATCCGGCGCTGTCGCGCATTCGGCAGGTATCGGCTTTGATCGCGAGAGACGTCGCCAAAATGGCCTATGACAACGGTTTTACCGATCGCGAAGAGCCTGACGACATTTTGGCGGATATCCACGAGTACATGTACCAGCCGGTGTATCCGCACTACGCCTGAGCCACGGATCTTCAACAGTTTATTGGCGTTTTTCAGCCACCATCGCAGGTCAGTTCGATAACGGGGATCGCAATGACTTTTCGGACATCGGTATAGGGGCGTTGGAAGCAAGCTCACCGCTTGCTTTCAAGTCCCTCACACGTTCGGCTTGCGCCGCAAGGTCTGCCTGCAACTCTGCGTACAAACGTTGGAACTCCGGTTCTGCACGAATCGCATCAAGACTGGGATCGTGCTGCAGATAGAGCCATGAAAAAATCCGCCACCCTTCATCGATGGCCTGTCGCAAGGCATTGATAGCCTTCTGAGGACGCTGCTGAAGCGAGTAAATACGGGCATCACTAATCCAGTAGCCATTCATTCCATGCCGTGGCAGCGTCTCGATCGCCACCAGGCTGCCCGCGAGAAGATCGTTCGCCCTTTCTTGCTCATTCAAACGTATCAAAACCAGCGCCAGATCGACTGCAGCCTGGTAGTTGGAGACGGTAACCTCCGGCACTTCCGGTTCCGTCAATTCGCGAAAGGCTCTCGCGTAGCGGGATCGGGCAACATCGTAACGGCCGGCCGCCAGATCTGCGTTGCGGAGGAGAAATAGAGAACCCCAATTACGCGGGTAAAGCTCCAGCAGCGTTCGCGCATCGGCCTGGGTCGCGACCTCATCGTCTGTATGCAAATTAAGGAGCGTACTGGCCCAGACCGCCCAGAAAGTCCTCGGCCCTAATTCCAGTCCTCGGTCGATCCACACCTTTGCGCTGTCCGCGTCGCCGAGTTCGAGGTAAGCGATCGCCTGTGCTGCCTGCAGGCTCGGGCTGAGAGCGTCATTTTCCGCCGCTTTTTGATACCAGATCAGGGACTCGTCGACCTGGCCATAGACCAAGTAGTGGATCGCTGCGATATAGACATATGCAAAAGCGTGATCCGGTTCGATTTCAACGACTCGCAGGAATCTTTGCAAAGCTTCGTCGAAATGGCCTAGTGCGTCATAGGCTCGTCCAAGGTCAACATTCACAGGCGCCGAATAAGGATCCAGTACCAGTGCTTTTTGAAAGAACTCTACCGACTCTTCGATCTTGCCCTGGTCTCGGCGCAAGCGACCGTACAGACGAAAGACACGAGCATAGCTCGGCCGCAATGAAATCGCGGTTTGGTAAGCTTGCTCAGCAGCCTGCCAGTTTCCCTGTTGTTGCCTCAAAAGTCCGAGCGTGGCGTACGCCTCTCCGAGTTCGGGATCGAGTTGCAGCGCTTTGGTCAGCGGTGGCTCGGCGAGCGCGTTGCTTTCATCAATTGGCGGTCCGCCGAAGAAATTTGCGCCGAGCGTTAGATACGCATCGGCAAGGCCGACATAGGCCAACGCAAAATTCGAATCCAGTTCGACGGCGGTCTGGAAGTTTGGAATTGCCGCGTTCAATGATTCAATCGACTCGATGCTGCTTAGATTTCTACCTTTCAGAAAGGCTGTGTAAGCAGCGAGGTTCTCTGTTGGCATCGCCGTCAGCTGCTTTGTTTCCTGTGGCGTTAGTGTCGCCTGCAGTCGCTGGACGATCTCTTCTACAATTTCGGTTTGAATCGCGAAGACATTGCCGGCCGTCAGGCTACGATCATAGGTTTCCGCCCAGATATGCGTGTCTGTCGCAGCCTCTATTAATTGAACATTGATGCGAATATTGTCACCCGAACGTTGTACGCCTCCTTCCAGTATCTTGCCGACGCCGAGTTCCTTGCCGATTCCTGGAATGCTCTTCGTCGTATTGCGGTAACGTTCAACCGATGTGCGAGATATGACTCTCAAGTCACCGATTTTTGAAAGCCGTGTGAGAAGGTCGTCCTGTATACCAACAGCAAGAAACCCAGCGTCACCTTCGTCAGGGCTTACGATGGCAAACGGCAGCACAGCAATTGATTTCGCTTCGATCGTCGCTGCTACGTGGTCAGACTGAGATACCGGCGCAGTCGAGATTTCAGTACCTACTCCGTACACCATCGCCAGAATGACAATCGCCAATGCGGTGAGAATGAGATAATCGGTGGTGCGCAGCGAAAGATCGTCAGTTGCACTTTCATCCAGAGTACGAACGATTCGACCGCCGACAAAGTCAAATCGCCAGCCGAAAACTAGCGCAGCGGGAAAGCCAATTAACGCACCGAGCCATACGTGCCGCAGCACGGCCTGCGGAATCTCCCAGCTTTCGAAAACGAGGCTCGCTACCTGTAGAACCACCCATGCGCCCACGATGTATAGCGCCGCAACTCGAAACACACGGCGACGGTGACACTCTGCGATGAATCTCTTCATGCGGTGAACCCGTTATTCGTTTTCCCCTGCCTGACAAGCAATGCGCAACTGCTTTACACGGAAATCCATATAATTCTGAGTTTATTCTCTGAATTGGTCAATTCTGGCTTATACCTAACAGCGCTATCGCTTGTCGCCCGTTGTGGACCAGCACTCTTGTATAATGCCGCTCTGATTGCAGTCAAAAGGACGTACAGGTCATGAGTAAGGTCAAAACAACGCCCCACAGGACGCAGCCATCGAGATTGCTTTCGACGCTGCTGGTTTTGGCCGTGATCGGTGCGAGTGGCAGCGCATCCGCGGGATGGCTGGACAAGCTGAAGGACATGGTATCCGGCGGTGATGAGAAACAGCAAACTCAACAAGCCCTGAGCACAGATGACATCGGTGACGGTCTCAAAGAGGCTCTGCGAGTAGGCACCGAAAACGTAGTCAGCAGTCTCGGCACGACCGATGGCTTTAATCTCGACCCACAGATCCATATTCCCTTGCCGGCGCAACTGGACCAGGTAAAACCCACAGATCCATATTCCCTTGCCGGCGCAACTGGACCAGGTAAAAAACGTACTGGGCAAAATCGGCATGGACTCCATGTTGACCGATCTCGAAACACAGCTGAATCGCGCCGCGGAAATTGCGACACCCAAAGCCAAACAGTTGTTTATCGGCGCTATCAATGAAATGACGTTGGACGATGTCATGGCGATCTACAACGGCCCGGAGGATTCAGCGACCCAGTACTTCAAATCCAGGATGTCCGGTCCCCTCGCCGTCGAGATGAAACCCGTGGTTGACGAAAGCCTGGCAGATGTCGGCGCCGCCAACTCCTATGAGGCTGCCATGGAGCAATACAATTCCGTGCCATTCGTACCGAAAGTCGATGCAGACCTGAGCAACTACGTCGTCGAAAAAGGCATGGACGGAATCTTCTACTATCTCGCGAAAGAAGAAGCGGCAATCCGGCAGGATCCAGCAAAAAGAACCACGGATTTGTTGAAACGCGTTTTTGGCAAATAGCCTGAGCGCCGCCGCTTCGATTTATTCTAGCGAACGACTTTGCGGATAATATAGCCGCCCGAGCGTTCGTCGAGCTCCAGGTCCAGCTGCCCGCCTGTTTGACCATCGACCCCCAGAGCTTGTCCTGGTCGCCGCGCTCTGCATTCAACGCTGCCGCAACCTCGAGCGCCATGTCGATGCCTTCCTGCTTGTTGTCCTTTGGCTTGGCTTTTGCGGTTTTTCGTTTCGTTGTACGTCCCTTCGACGCTTTCGGTTTCTTGTCTTTCTGCGCATGCTCGCGAACAATATCGTCGTAAAAAATGAACTCGTCGCAGTTACTAATCAGCAGGTCGGACGTCGAGTTCTTGACGCCGACTCCGATCACGGTCTTTGCGTTCTCGCGTAGTTTACTTACAAGCGGCGAAAAATCGGAATCGCCACTGATGATGACGAACGTGTTGACATGCGACTTGGTGTAACACAGATCAAGCGCGTCGACGACCATGCGGATGTCCGCTGAGTTCTTGCCGGACTGCCGCACGTGTGGAATGTCAATAAGCTCAAATGCCGCCTCGTGCATTGTTGCCTTGAATTCTTTGTAACGCCCCCAGTCACAGTAGGCTTTCTTTACGACGATGCTGCCCTTGACCAGCAGTCGCTCAAGGACCCAGTTGATGTCGAACTTGGCGTATTTCTCATCACGGACGCCGAGCGCAATATTCTCAAAATCGCAAAACAAGGCGAGATTCTTATCAGCGGTGCTGGACATGGAAGCCGGTATCCCGGGTCAGGATTTTTTAGAGTTGGCGATCACGAGCTGGGCGCGAGCGCGCTTTCCCATTCGCCGTTCATTTAGTTGACCAACAATGACCGTGGCCGCTTCGGTAACTGTTTTTAAGTTCCCTTCTCGATAGCCACGAATCGTGTTGTCGCCCTGCGTAATGACATAG
>CAMYLB010000185.1 GCA_947259145.1 uncultured Woeseiaceae bacterium | reverse complement strand
GGCCATACTTTCGATAAGGCCGAGTGGATCGCCCTCCATGAGCATGCGGTCGGAGAACGTGCCGCTGTCACCTTCGTCGGCGTTACACGCGATGTATTTCTGATCGGCTTCGGTTTCGGCGACCGTGCGCCACTTGATGCCGGTGGGAAAACCGGCGCCGCCGCGGCCGCGCAATCCCGATTCGCTTACGGCATCAAGCACGGCGTCGGCACCGTCGCTGAAAGCCTTTTCCAGCGCCGTGAAGCCCTTGTGCGCGCGGAAGTCGTCCAATGAAAGCGGATCGATCAGCCCGCAGCGCCAGAACGTCCAGCGGTCCTGTTGAACCAGGTAGTCGACTTCCAGAATCGGACCGAGCCGACGCGGATGTTCGCCCCCATCGACAAGGCCCGCCGCAAACATCCCGGGCACGTCTGAGACATCAACGTTGCCGTAGGCAATGCGCGCCCCGTCGACCTCGACTTCCACCAGCGGCTCGAGCCACGTCGCACCCCAGGAACCGTTGCGAACCAGTTCAATGCTCGTGCCGGTGCGCTTCGCTTCACGCGCAATCTCGAGCGCAACCTCGTCGGCGCCCACCGAAACTGAAGATGTCTCGCGCGGCACGTAAATTTTACTGCGCGACTTCATCGGCTTTCCTTCATCGCACCAACGAGTTCGTCGAAGCGATCCGCGTTGACGCGGCCATGGGTCTTGCCGTCGATCATCACGGCGGGAGCACAGGCGCAGTTGCCGAGGCAGTACACCGGTTCGAGCGTGACGTCCTCGTTTGTTTCGTGCAGAGCGGTGCCGAGTGACCTGCGTGCGTGATCCGTCAGTGTGCGACTCCCCATTGCCTGGCACGCTTCGGCCTGACAAATCTTCACAATGTGTTCGCCGGGCGGTTCGGTTCGGAAGTCGTGGTAGTAGGTCACGACGCCGTAAACGTCGGCGCGCGAGAGGTTCACCTCGTCGGCTAGTTGCCGGATCGTATCTTCAGGAACCCAGCCGTAGCGCATGACGATCGCCTGCAGTATTTGCACGAGCATTTCAGGCTTTGCGTCGAACTGCTTGACGATTTCGCTCGTGGTTTGTTCGTCGATGCGTCGTGTCGCCATCACGCTATCCGTTCCTCAGCCGCGTAGATGTTGAAATTGTCGCCCCGCAGAAAACCGACCAGCGTCACGTTAAACTCGCGCGCCAGGTCGACTGCGAGGCTCGACGGCGCGCTTACCGCTGCCAGAATCGGCATGCCTGCTATCAGCGCCTTTTGCATGAGCTCAAAGCTGGCCCTTCCGGAGACCAACAGTCCGAGATCATTCGCGGGCAACAAATTACGCGATAATAGCGTGCCCACCACTTTGTCGACAGCGTTATGGCGCCCAACGTCCTCGTGGGTCACGAGCAGTTCGCCGTTCGAATTGAACGCCGCGGCGGCATGCAGTCCTCCCGTTTCATCGAAGGTCTTTTGCGTGGTTCGAAGCTTGTCGGGTAGTGCCGTCAGCATGTCCCTGCTAAATCGCGTGTCGTCGAAGGGTCGCTTGCTGGCGCCCGAAATGCGCAGCGCTTCCAGCGATGTCTTGCCGCACACGCCGCAGCTCGAGGTTGTGTAGAAGTGCCTCTGAAGGCGGTCGAGATCGACGTCTACGCCGGACTCCAGTTCGACACGCATTACATTGTGATAGCCGCTGTCCGAAGCAGGTGGCCCACACGGCTTTACCAGCGCGATATCCGCAGAGTCGCGGATGATGGACTCTGTGAACAGAAAGCCGGTGGCGAGTTCGGCGTCATGTCCGGGCGTGCGCATCGTGATCGAGATGCTGCGCTCGCGGCGGCCCGAACTGGTCTCGTAGCCAAGCCGAATCTCCAGGGGTTCCTCGACGGCAACCCGATCGTCCCGCGACCGCGGACTTCGCTGATAGTGATGGGGGCGCTGTTGCCTGGCATTCGCTGCTGTTGCGGGGACAATGGAAAGGCAGTATATCGCAGCGCCGCGGCCTGCAGGCCGTAATGAGAATCGTTCTCGAAAATTGATCAAAATCATGCGCCTATCCTGTTTTGCCGCGGTTCAGGTACGTGTAATAAAATGCGCGCCGGTGCATCAATCTGGTTTAGACTATTTCCAGCCGGTGGTACCGGCGCAAAACCGCACTAAAGGAGACTCCCTTGAGCAAGATCGCACGTCGTAAGTTTATCCAGCTGTCAGCCGTCGCCGCTGCCGGATGTTTTGTAGCTCCCTCTCGCCAGGCACAGGCCGGTGATTTGCCGCAGCTGTCGGTCGACGACCCAATGGCGGCTGCCATGAAATACACGCATGACGCATCGACAGTCGATCCCGCAAGCCGCAACAATCCCGCCGCCGTGCAGAACTGCGCCAACTGCGCCCTCGTACAGGGCAATGATGGCGATGCGTGGCGTCCCTGCCAGATTTTCCCGGGCAAGGCCGTTGCGGCCGCAGGGTGGTGTTCGGTCTGGGCTCCAAAAGCCTGACAATATCGTTACAATACTCCCAGAGACGCCGGCTCTTCAGCCGGCGTTTTTGGGAGAACTGCCTTGTTTGAAACACTTGAACCTGCACCTGCAGACGCCATTCTTGGCCTGATCACCGAACACGCGAACGATCCTCGTCCGCAAAAGATCGATCTGGGCGTCGGTGTATTTCGCACAGCCGAGGGCGAGACGCCGGTGCTCGACGTCGTGAAGATAGCCGAGCAACGGCTCGTGGATACGCAGAGGAGCAAGGCCTACATCGGAACGGCGGGTGATCCTTCATTTAATGCCGCGATGCAGACGATGACGTTTGCCGACGCTGTCGACACAGATCGCCTGATGACGATACAGGCGCCGGGCGGCTCGGGTTCTTTGCGAGTTGCTGCCAGCCTGATACTGCGCGCGCGGCCTGATGCGACCGTCTGGGTCAGTGACCCGACCTGGGCCAATCACATTCCTCTCTTGGGCGGCGCCGGTTTGACGCTCAAACCCTATCCGTATTACGACACTGAAAAACACGTAATTCGCATCGACAAGATGCTCGAAACCCTGCGCCAGGTACCGGCAGGCGACCTCGTGCTGCTACACGCCTGCTGCCATAACCCGTCGGGCCTCGATCCTTCGGAAGACGAGTGGCGCGCTATTGCCGATGTCATTGTCGAGCGTAAGCTGGTGCCGTTTATCGACATGGCCTACCAGGGGTTTGCCGAGGGTCTCAACGCCGATGCATTTGCGGTTCGACACATGGCCGGTCTCGTGCCGGAAATGATCGTGACGAATTCCTGTTCAAAAAACTTCGGGCTGTATCGCGATCGCGTGGGCACGTTGTCAATACTCTCGGCCGACGCAACGTCTAGAGACACGGTTTACAGCCAGGTCAACAACGTGGTCAGAACCATCTACTCGGTGCCGCCGGATCATGGCGCCGTGGTTGTCGCAACCATCCTCAATGACGCGGAACTGAAAGCCGCGTGGCGCGTCGAGCTTGCAACGATGCGGGCCCGACTGCGTGAAATGCGCGTGTTGCTGAATGATGCGCTCGAGGCCAGGGCGCCGCAGCATGACTTCTCCCACCTGGTGCGTGCTGTCGGCATGTTCTGTTTTCTGGGCGTAACGGCCGACCAGGTTGCGCGTCTGAAAAAAGACTATGGCGTCTACATGGTCGATTCCAGCCGCATCAATACGGCCGGCATCACCGCGCATAACGTAAACTACCTGGCCGACGCCATTGCCGCCGTGCTCTGATCCGGCGTCCAGATGAGCTGACTGCCGGCGCCGATATGCAGGCGTCTCGCAACACCGGCATTGAGTTCGAGCACAAATCGGACCGGTTCAACGGCACCCAGCGAGCGTAGCGACAACGGCTGCGTGTCATGTATGACAGACGAAATCGTGCCGTCGCCGCGGGCAAACACGATATCCAGCGAGATATAGGTGTTCTTCATCCACATCGAGTGCATGCCGTCTTCGTCGTAGACAAATAACATGCCCGTGCTTTCGGGCAAATCACGAACAAACATCAGGCCGCGGCGCTGCTGCTCCGGGCTGGTTGCGAGATACACTTCAAAAACGTGACGGGAACCGTCATTGGCGACGATGACGAGCTCGTCGAGTTCGAACATCGATTCGAGGCTCGAGCCGCTGGATGTTTTGGGCGCGGGTTGCGGGCTGCAGGCCGTAACGGCGGCAAGAAGCGCTGCGGCCAGGACCGACAGCAGGAGTGTCCGGATCATGTTGCGCTCCAGTCGATGATGGCGCTGAACTCGAGTTTCGGTATCGAGATGGCGGCGACGCCATTGATCTCACCAAGCGGTGCGACGCAATAAAGCGTGCCGCTGATGGCGTAGCGGTCGCCGCCGTCTTCAATAAGCTCCTGGGTCGCGATATCCGACCAGCAGGCCTCAAGCGTAGGCGTACTGAAGAATCGGCCGCTGCCTTCAACGGTCAACGTGACCACGGTCGGCGACTCCACCACGGTGCTGCCGCGCTGCAGCTCCGGCAGCGCCAGCAGGATCGCAAGCTTGCTGTCAGCGGCATTACCCGCAAAGCGCAAGCGAATGCCTTTGCCCTCGGGTCGCAGCATGCTTTCGCAGGTAAGCTCCCCGGAAGACCAGCTGATTTGTCGCGCGATGCTGCCGTAAAGTTGTGTCGTCAGCCGGCCATCGCTGCCGCAGCTCGGTGCCGCGATGATTTCTGTTTCTTGTGGCGATGCGTCGGGCTGGGGTGTCCGTTCGCAGGCCCCGAGGAGGGTCAGGAATACGATCCCGGCCACGGACAGGCAGCTCATTCGATACGCTTTTTTTCTGATTGACTGCAATGTATTGGCTCTGGAGCGGTCGGAACAGGGGTCAATACTACTGAAGTGGGCGCAATTTTGAATAAAAACGCCCGCGACCGGTTGGCCTGCCCACACATCCTATTTGTACTCCGTCTGGGTGATATTGGTCGGCTGAGCACAATTTCAGAAACTCGAAGCACACGCGAGTGGGCTGATTATCGGTCAGGCGCACCTGATCAACAGGATGTTGATCGCGCTGCTTTGCGACGGCCACCTCCTTGTGGAGGGTGCTCCGGGCCTCGCCAAGACCCGCGCAATCAAGGTACTCGCCGACAGCATCGAAGGCGATTTTCATCGCCTGCAGTTCACGCCCGACCTGCTGCCGGCCGACCTCACCGGTACCGATATCTATCGTCCACAGGAAGGCACCTTCGAATTTCGCAAGGGCCCGTTGTTTCACAACCTGATTCTCGCGGATGAGATTAATCGCGCTCCGGCAAAAGTGCAGTCGGCGCTGCTCGAGGCGATGGAAGAACGACAGATCTCGGTGGGCGACAAAAGCTACCCGCTGGAAAGCCTGTTCATGGTGATGGCCACCCAGAACCCGATCGAGCAGGAGGGCACTTACCCGCTGCCCGAGGCACAGCTCGATCGCTTCCTGTTGCACGTCGTGGTTGGTTACCCGAGCGTTGCGAACGACGCATTCTCGTCCTGAATCGCAACGAAGCGAAGCAGGCCCGGCGCGACATGTTCCAGCCACCCGAGCTGCTGTCGATGGAGTCGATCATGCAGGCCCGCCAGAGCATTCTGAACCTGCATCTCGCCCCCGAACTCGAGGAGTACATCGTCAACGTGGTGGTCGCAACCCGCAACCCGGGTGCGGTTGACCCGGCACTTGAGGGACAGGTGCAATACGGGGCAAGCCCGCGTGCCTGCATGGGTATCGATCGCGGCGCCCGCGCACACGCGTGGCTGGCCGGCCGGGATTTTGTGGGCCCGGAAGACATTCAGGCGATAGCGCCGGATGTCCTGCGTCACAGGCTCGTCTTGAGTTTCGAAGCGGAGGCAGACGGCGTCGACGCGGATTCCGTGATCAAGGGCGTTCTGGACGGTGTCGGAGTGCCCTAGTGCCTCGGCTGGAGCACATTCGCGCGGATGCATCGCCCGTCAGTATCAGTCAGGCCGACCTGATTCGACTCAGTGGCCCGGCAAGAGCCATCGCGCTCGATGTGCTGCGCGTCAACTCTCTGCAGACCGGCGCTTATGTGTCACATTTTCGCGGTCGCGGTATGGAGTTCGACGAATCGCGTCCGTACCAGCCCGGGGATGACCCTCGCAGCATTGACTGGCGAGTAACCGCACGCAGCGCGACGGCTTATACCAAATTGTTTCGCGAGGAGCGTGAACGTCCGGTCCTGGTGGTCGTCGATCTTCGTTCCACAATGCATTTCGCAACGCAAGGCTGCTTCAAGTCGGTTAATGCGAGCCGGGCGGCTGCGCTGCTCGCATGGGCGGCGCATCATCGCGGCGATCGCCTCGGCGGCCTGGTTTTCGGTGATACGACGCACCGCGAGCTCAAGCCGCGGCTCGGCCGGACGGCCGCGTTACGTTTCGTTCACGAACTCGTCGGACATCGCGACTGGGAGCATCATGACAATGCAGCGCCCGATAGTGCAGAACTGCTAGCGCAGGCGATGTCTTCGCTGCGACGGGTTGCGAGGCCCGGCAGCCTGGTTGTCGTGATCAGCGACTTCACGGGATTTGGACGCAGCGCACAGTCCTACCTGTCCAGCGTGGCACGCCACAACGAGGTACTGGCGGTGTTCATGAACGATCCGCTGGAGCGAGAGCTGCCGCCGCCAGGGCGATATCGCCTCGTATCAGCTGACGACGAACTTGAGATCGACACGTTTGCAACGGCGGCGCGACGTGACTATCACAATGCATTCGAACAGCGCCGCCATGAGCTGGAAGCTTTTTGCCAGCGCTATGGCGTACACCTGCTGCCGATGTCTACCGACGACGACCCGGTTCGCGCTTTGCAAACGGCGCTAAGGCGGAGGCCACGCTGAATATGGACAATTCAGAGCTGCCGCTTCGCGACCTGCACCTGCCGGACCCCATCGGCTGGTGGCCGCTCGCGCCCGGCTGGTGGTTCGTCTTGTTTGTGGTCGCGACAGTGGTCGGCTACCTCATATGGCAGGCCTATAAGAGATGGCAGGGCAGTGCGGCGCGTCGTTTCGCACTGCGCGAACTCGCGCGTTACGAAACGGAATATGTCGAACATCGCAACCCGGTGACGCTCGCGGGGCAGCTGTCGGAGCTGTTGCGCCGCGGCATGCTGGCGTACGCGCCAAGAGACGAGGTGGCCGGTCTCACGGGTGAGGCCTGGCTGCAATGGCTGGATCGGGGCATGCCCTTGCCCTACTTCCACACGGAAGGCGGCAAAAGCCTGCTGCAGCTACCGTACCGCGATCCCGCGGGTGATTTTTCAAACGTCGATGTCGACGCACTGCTGTCGGCTGTGCGCATGCGCTTGAGCGTGCCGCTGCGAGGAGCCGACTGATGTGGTCGCTGGCCTGGCCCTGGGCGTTATTTCTGCTGCCACTGCCCTGGATCGTGCGCGCGCTGCTGCCGGAAGCGCGCGGCTTGTCGCAAGCCGGACTTCGGGTTCCTACGCTCGCGGGTTTCGAAACGCTCAAAAACCGGTCGGCTACAGAGCAGTTATTCAACTGGCGCGTCTGGGTTGCCGCGGCGGCCTGGTTGTTGCTCGTGCTCGCGGCGGCGCGTCCGGAACGCATCGGCGATGAACTCGATGTACCTGTCTCGGGACGCAACCTGATGCTCGCTGTCGACCTGTCGGGCAGCATGGATCAAAAGGATTTCGAACTGGGTAATCGCCGCGTCGATCGCCTCACTGCGACCAAGGCGGTTGCCAGCGACTTTATTGAGCGGCGCGAGGGAGACCGCATAGGACTGATCCTGTTCGGCGAACGCGCGTATCTGCAGGTGCCGCTGACCCTGGACCGCAAGACCGTCAACATTCTGTTGATGGAAGCCTTCATCGGGCTCGCGGGCGAGAAAACAGCGATCGGCGATGCCATCACGCTGGCCGTGCGCCGCGTGCACGAGCAGCCGAAAGAAGAAGGCGACCAGGTATTGGTGTTGCTGACGGATGGTGCAAACACAGCCGGCGAAGTCGAGCCACTCAAGGCGGCCGAACTGGCGCAGCAGGTGGGACTGCGGATCTACACAATAGGCATCGGGGCGGAGCAGCTCGAAGTCGCGTCTCTCATTGGCGGCCGGCGCCGAATTAACCCCTCTGCCGACCTCGATGAGGACACGCTCACGCGAATCGCGGAACTGACGGGTGGCCGGTATTTCAGGGCGACCGACACCGCCAGTCTGCAGGATATCTATCGACTGGTTGACGAGCTCGAGCCGGTCGAGGAGCCCGAGTCGGGTTTTCGGCCCGTGAAATCACTCTACTACTGGCCGTTGGGCGGCGCGTTTACCCTGGTCGCCGTGATGTGTGCGATTACGCTGTTGCAGCGACTGGCTCACAGGCGATCGGCGGCGGTGCGGGCCGGGGGGACTGCCGATGCTGGCTGACTTCCACTGGCTGCGTCCCGAGTGGCTGCTTGCGATTCCGCTCGTGATTCTGATGGCCATTGTCTTTGCGCGGGGTCGCCTGAGTTCGGGCAACTGGCGCGATGTCATTGATCCGGTGCTGATGCCGTACGTGTTGTCGCGCGCCCCCGGCCGCGGTATCGACTATCGCTGGTGGCTGCTCGCGATTGGCGGCGTTCTTGCAGCGCTCGCGCTGGCAGGACCGGCGTGGCAGCGCATCGAGCAGCCGGTCTTTCGTGCCGAGCAGGCGCTGGTCGTGGCGCTGGATCTCTCCAGGTCAATGGATGCTCAGGACATCTCGCCCAGTCGGCTGGCACGTGCCCGCCTGAAGATTCTCGACATACTCGAGCGCCGCAAAAGCGGGCAGACTGCGCTCGTCGTTTATTCGTCGAATGCTTTTACGGTCACGCCTCTCACAACGGATACCGATACGGTCGCTGCGCTCGTCAACAGTCTTAGCACCGATATCATGCCAAGCCGTGGCAGCAGCCCGGTGGTCGCGATGCAGAAAGGCCGGCAGTTGCTGGATCAGGCCGGTGTCGGCTACGGCGAGGTTCTGCTGATTAGCGATGGTGGTTCATCGGCCGCCGCCGAGAAAGTCGCGCGGGATTTGAAGTCGGCCGGATATACCGTGTCAGTCTTGGGTGTCGGTACCCGCGAGGGCGCACCTATTCCACGCGCGTCGGGCGGTTTCGTTACCGATAATCGCGGCAGGATTGCCGTGCCAAGGCTCGAAGAGACCTCGCTGCGCGCGCTGGCGGCTGCCGGGGGAGGTCGTTTCGCCACGCTGTCCGCCGATAATCGTGACCTCGATATTCTCTTGTCCGGCGAAGTGACAACCGCATCATCGTCCGCCGAGGCCCTGGCGACGGACCAGTGGCGAGAAGAAGGGCCGTGGCTGCTGTTGTTGCTGCTGCCGATCGCGGCGCTTGCGTTCCGGCGCGGCTGGGCTTTGGTCCTGCTGATATTCGTCCTGCCCCTGCCGAAACCGGCGGAAGCATCGTTTTGGGACGACCTTTGGCAAAACAGGAATCAACAGGCAGAGAAGCTGCTCGAAGCCGGTAATGCCGAGGATGCGGCGGCCCTGTTCGAGGACACCGAGTGGCGCGCCGTCGCCCGCTATCGAGCGAAAGATTTTGCGGGCAGTGCGGCTGAATTCGCCGAACGTGGCGACGCGAGAAATCTCTACAATCTGGGCAACTCGATGGTTTTCCAGGGCGAGCTCGACGCGGCCATCGACGCCTACGAACAGGTGCTCGAAATGGAGCCCGACAACGAAGACGCGGCCTATAATCTCGAGCTCACCAGGAACCTCAAGGATCAACAGCAACAGCAGCAGGAAGGCCAGGGCGACCAGCAACGGTCCGGCGAGAACCAGGAGGGAGAGGGCGAGCAGTCGGACTCCGAGAGCCAGCCTGGCGAGGAAGATTCCGAGGGATCATCCGGATCACAAGACCAGTCCCGGGAAAGCGACACATCACAGCGTGGCGACGAGGAAATGAGCGACGAAGATCTCGAGGCGCTGCAAGAGGAATTGCAGCGTGCCGCCGAGGAGGCACAGACAGGCGAGATGCCACAGCAGCTGTCGGCTGCCGAACTTGCCGAGCTTCGTCAACAGCAGGAACAGGAACAGGCGATGGAGCAGTGGCTGCGCCGCATACCCGATGATCCTGGTGGTTTGCTGCGGCGCAAATTCAGGCATCAGTATCAGCGTTCGGGAAAGGATCAGGACGGTAACGATGTCTGGCCGGACAACGAGGCACAACCGTGGTGACAATGAACAACAGGCTTCTACAGAGTTCAATGCTTGTGCTTATTGCCTTCATCGCCTCGATGTCGAGCGCGTCGGCGGCCGTGCGCGCGCAGGTTGATCGCGCGTCTGTAGATCTGAATGAATCGTTCATGCTAGAGATCATCGTCGATACGAATACCGATAGTGAACCCGATCTTACGGTCCTCGAAGAAGCGTTCTATGTGGGCCAGGTGAGCCAGCTCAGCAACACCTCAATTTACAATGGTGAAATCCGGCGCAGCCGAACCTGGACGATCGCACTAATGCCAAAAAGCACGGGCGAGCAGGAGATTCCGCCCGTTGCGGTCGGCAATGAGCAAAGCGCGCCCGTAAAGATCACTGTCAACGAACCGTCCAAAGAGCCGCCGGGCGAAGCGGACGTGTTCATCGCGAGCGAGATCGACCAGGCCGAAGCCTACGTGCAGGCGCAAATCCTGTATCGAATCAAGGTGTATCGCGCCGTGGCGACCCGGCAACCGGCTTTGCGCGAGCCGACAATCAGCGGCGCCGAAGTTCTTGTTGAACTGGCCGGTGACGAAAAAAGCTATGAAGCGATTCTCAATGGCAAGGCCTATAACGTTGTCGAGCGAGTTATTGCGCTTTATCCGCAGCAGAGTGGCGAGATCGCTATTTCGCCGGCCGTGTTCGAGGCACGCGTGCTTCGCGACGGTCGCATCACGGGTCGCAAGGTGTTCCAGTCCGACGCGCATACGGTCCAGGTGTTGCCCGTTCCTGCACCGCCCGCCGAATTTCGGGATGCGGTGTGGCTGCCGGCACGTGACGTACAGCTCAGCGAGGAATGGTCACGTGATCCGGAACGAATCAATGCAGGCGAGCCCGTCACGCGGCGCGTGACGGTCAGCGCGCTTGGACAGATCGAAACGCAGATTCCGGCGATCGCGCCGCCGAGCGTCGATGGACTCAATGTCTATGAAGACAAACCGGAACTGAGTCGCCGCGTCGAAGCCGGCGGCATTCGCGGCATTCGTAAAGATCAGTACGCGATCATCGGCGTCGACGGAGGCGCTATCGAACTACCCGAGCTCGAGGTGCCCTGGTGGGATATCGATTCTGCGACCTGGCGCGTCGCGAGGCTGCCCGCGCGTACGATCAACGTCAAGGCGGCCGATGTACCGGTCATCGCGAAAGACATTGCCGAGGCGGCGACAAAAACAGACGTTGCAGAAACGGCAGTGCCGCCCTTGATGCCGGTCGGATTCTGGCAGCGGGCCAGTCAGCTGCTGGCGGCGGTCTGGCTTTTGACGGTTTTCGCCTGGTGGTGGTCTTCGCGCGATCAGAAGCGCGCTCCGCGAGAGCCCGAGCCGCCGCCGGTCTACAAACGACAGGCAAA
>CAMYLB010000184.1 GCA_947259145.1 uncultured Woeseiaceae bacterium | reverse complement strand
GGTGACGGTTCAAACGACTCGATTTCGCCGGCGCAACTTCAGGACGCGATTGGCGGCGACAAGATCGAGGCATTCGCATCCAAGCTCGGCATAGGCAAGGAAGAGGCCAGCAGCAGCCTTTCGCAAATATTGCCGCAGCTTATCGACAAGAGCAGCAAGGGCGGCAGTCTTCTTGACTCAGTGGGTGGCGTTTCAGGACTGGCCGGCATGGCCTCAAAGTTCTTCAAGTAATTCCCGTAGGCAAGCGAGAAAAACGGGGCGAGATGCCCCGTTTTTTATCGTGTTGGTTCAGAATCCGCTATTTTATGATTGTTCACGCTTAAGAATGACTTCTATGAATGCATCGGCCTCCGCGATTGAGCGATTCATGTCCGCGATCAGTATGTCGACGTTCGACTCGATGATCGTCGCCTCCCCCTCCAGCGCAGCGATCGCCGAGAGATTGAGGTTGTGCTTGAGGTACAACACCTGGTCCTGGAAGGAAGCGAGAACGGGCTGCATCCTGTCTTCGATCTGGCGCATCGACGCAATCAAGCGGGTGGCATGTTCACGGGTCTGATCATACTGCTGCTCCGCGATACGGCGCAGCGCCGGGTCGTTGTAATCGCTGAGTTCAGAGCTCCACTCTTCGAGCAGGCTGTTGCTGGCGTCGACAACGCGATCGACGCGCTTACTGATGTCATCGGCAGCTGCCTGGCTGCGCTTGTGTGCCTTGTTAAGCGTGTTGTACTGACGCTCGAGATCGCTTTCCGGAAGGTCAACGACGGCCTTGAATTCCGTGAGCGCATCGCGAAACTGTTCGGCGCCGGCGTGCTGACTGTCACGGGCTGCTTCGACACGGTCGACCAGCAGGTCGCGCGGTTCTTTCCACATCCAGTCGATTCCGGAACTGACGCTTCCTGTGGCGAAATAGCCGACTACAAGCAGGGCGACAACCGCAGCCCACGAGCGCTTCTTTTTGAGTATCGAAGGGATCAACGGTATGATTTTTGTTAGCAGCGGATTCATCAAAAAAAGACCTATTCAGGAGCGATCGCAAAGATGACACAACTATCTGGCAACCTGCAAATTGGCCGTGCCGGCTTCGTATGCACAGTGCTCATTGCGCTAACAGGCTGTGCGTCGGTTCAATACTCAGCACTCGAGAAGGTTGGCATACACAAGCGAGACATACTGGTCGATCGCGTTGAGGATGCGCGGGACGCACAGGCCGAAACACGCGAACAACTCGTTACAGCTTACGAGGAGCTCAGCGAGTTGGTGGGCTATGAAGGTGGCGAGCTCGAGAAGAAATACGAACGACTGAGTAAAGAAGTAGACCGCTCCCGGGATGCAACCGAGGACCTCGACGAACATCTGGCTGATATCGATCGTGTCAGCGAGGATCTATTTGATGAATGGGAATCGGAGCTGGATCTTTACAGCAGCGCCGCTCTGAAAGCAGATCAGGAACAGAAACTAAAGCTCGCGCGACGCCAGTTCCTGAAGATGCGTGATCGCATGCAAACGGCCCGCAATAGAGTTGATCCCGTTATGGCGGTATTGACTGACAACGTGTTGTTTCTCAAGCACAGCTTGAATGCACAGGCATTGGCCGCGCTGCGTGGCCAGACAGCAGTACTCGAAGGCCAGGTCGATGCTTTGATTCGCGACATGCAGGTGGCCATCGATGAGGCCGACGCGTTCATCAACCGCATGAAAGGCAGTTAGTGTTGCCGGATAGGGCCGCGGGTCGCGATCGGTACGACGCCCTGTTGCCGTAACAGGTTCTCGGCGCGCTTGCTGCCTGTCTTCCGCCAGACATTGTAGGTGCGAAGCACGTCTATGTCAGACTCCTGCCGCTCCCGGTCGCGCATTTCATTAAGCACGTCAACAAGAACCTGGAATTTGGCGGCAAGTTCGCTGTATGTGTCCGCGAACGCCTTTCCACGGAATGTACCGCGGACTTCTTCCGACAGAGAGCCGTAGGCGCTACCGCCCATGTGGATGTAGTAGTCGAGGTCGACCGCATGGCTGGCCAGGCTGTCGGCGAAGAAGCCAGTCATCTTCATACAGTTCTTCGGAGCGCGAGAACAGCGTGAGCAAATTGACGACGTAATGCGTCGCATGCGGTTTCACGTCGACGCCCTGTTCGGAAATAACGCATTCAATCGAGGTCCGAAAGTAGTCCAGCAGATTAGGAACTGGCACTACCCGATCTTGGTTGCCGTTCTGTTGCATAGGCCCGGATCCTCGTCGGCGATATATTCTTCCTTATTATGTATAGCGCAATCGGGGCGCCGGCCCTGTGATGTAATTCACAGTCGCTAAAGACACTCAAAGGCCGGCGACGTCGCTTGTCAGCCGGCTGCCTTCGACTTTGCAGGCCCCAGTTCCAGCGCTTCCCGCGGCACTTCGGCATAGTGGCTGAAGTCCATGGTAAAGCTGCCGTCACCGCCGGTCAGCGATTTGAGCCTCGAATGGTTACATCGACGATCGGTTCCATGACGATTGGCGATGCTTTCGAAATGGCATCGAGGAATGCTTTCTTTCCGGCCTGAACAAAGGCAATTTCCTTGGAGTCCACCGAGTGATGTTTGCCGTCGTAGACCGTCACCATGATGTCCTGCATCGCGTATCCGTAAATGGCACCGGATTCCATGACCTGGCGAACCCCGGTCTCCACGGCCGGAATGTACTGGTAGGGAATCGATCCACCAACGACGGCACTCGCAAACTTGAAGCCTTCGCCGGAAGGCAGCGGCTCGATTCGCAGATACACTTCGCCGAACTGACCCGCGCCGCCGGTTTGCTTCTTGTGCCGGTGATGACCCTCGGCTTTCGCTGTGATTGTCTCGCGATAGGCGATGGAGGGCAGAGAAGTGATGACCTCCAGGCCGTAGCGATCGGAAATTTGTTCGAGAACGGTACGCAGGTGCAGATCGCCGAGTCCGCGCAGGACGATTTCGTTCAGGGCGGCATTGTGTTGCACCTGCAGAGAAGGATCTTCAGCTTCGGCAACGTGCAGCGCATCCGAGGTTTTTTGCGAGTCGTTGTCAGTCGGCGGTTTGATCGCGAGGCCGTACATCGGTCGCGGCAAGTCGATCGATTTCAGGTGGAAATGATCTTCGTCGTGAGAATCATGCAGCACGGCGTCATAGTGCACCTCATCGACGCGCGGGATCGCGCAAATATCACCGGGGACGCCGACTTTTGCCTTGGTGTGCGTGCCGCCGTTTATTTTCAACAGCTGATTGACCTTGATCGGTTTTCGAGCATCCCCGACAAAGAGCTGATTGCCCGGCCGAATTGTGCCCTGGTGAACTCGGAATGTCCCAAGTCGACCTTTGAACGTGTCGATGTTCACCATGAAAACATGCGCGATGGCATGTGCGTCGGGATCGGGTGAGATAACGACTTCTTCGGCGTCCTCTCCCTCGCCTTTGAGGAAACGTGGCGGATTACCTTCCATCGGGTTCGGCATCAGGCGTTCGAAAACCTGCAAAAGCTGGCGAATGCCGGCGCCGGTTTTCGCGGAGACGAAACAGACGGGAATCAAATGGTCGGAGCGCAGTGCCTTCTCGAACGGGTCGTGCAGTTGATCGGGCTCGAGCTCCTGCCCCTGCTCGAGGTAGACCTCCATCAGCGCTTCATCGACCTCAACAACCTGGTCAACAATCTCTGTATGTGCCGATTTGACGTCGCCAAACGCCGTATCCGTGCCCTCAGGTTGGAAGAAACAGTCGACAACGCCCTCGCCATCCGCAGCGGGCAGGTTCATCGGCAGGCATTCTGCGCCGAACGCTTCTCGTATCTCGCTGAGCACTGCCTCGAGGTTGATTTCCTCGGCATCGATCTTGTTGACGATGATCATGCGGCAGAGGCGCTGTTTTTTCGCCGCTTCCATCATGCGCCGGCAGATCATGTCGACGCCGCTCTGGGCATCGATGACAACAGCCGCCGTTTCTACGGCCGGCAGTACGGCCAGTGCGCGGCCGATGAAATCGCGGTATCCGGGCGTGTCGATCAGGTTGACGTGGATGCCGCCATGATCCAAATGGCAGACTGCAGAAAACTGCGAATGACCCAGCTGCTTCTCGCGCGGCGTGTAATCGGAGACGGTGTTGCCCTGATCCACCGAGCCACACTCAGGAATGCCGCCGCCGGCGTGCAGCAGTGCCTCAGTCAGCTGCGTTTTTCCGGCATTGCCGGGTCCCACAAGACATACGTTACGAATATCGCTGGTTCCATAGGCCATCGCCGATTTCCTCTAAACTGGACTGAATACACTGATTATGAGTGTAGCAGCGGTGAGATCTATACGGTTATTCCGAAGCCGACGGATTCGCGTAGCCGATTGATTTCATTGCAGTCCCTATCTCGTCGAGGACAACCGGATCTTCAATCGTCGCCGGGAAGCGATACTCGTCGCCATCGGCGATTTTGCGCATCGTGCTGCGCAGGATTTTGCCCGAGCGCGTCTTTGGTAGCCGCGCGACAACGACCGCTTTCTTGAAAACCGCAACCGGACCGACCTGATCGCGCACCATCTTCACGCACTCTGCAACGATATCGTCGTGGTTTCGATCGACTCCTGCCTTGAGGACGAGGAATCCGAGTGGGAGTTGGCCCTTTAGCTCATCCACAGCGCCAACTACCGCGCACTCGGCAACGTCCTTGTGCGCGGCCAGGACCTCCTCGATCGAGCCGGTCGACAGGCGGTGGCCGGCGACGTTGATGACGTCATCGGTGCGCGACATCACGTGAATGTAGCCGTCTTCATCAATAAAGCCCGCGTCGCCGGTCTCGTAATAACCCGGAAAAGCATCGAGGTAGGCAGCGCGGAAACGTTCGGGGGCCTGCCACAAACCCGTCAGGCTTCCGGGCGGCAACGGCAGCCTGCAGGCGATGGCGCCAACGTCACCCGGTTTGACATCCTTGCCCTGACTATCGAGTGCACGCACATCCCATCCCGGTGCCGCCGGACCGACCGAACCCGCCTTGACCGGCAGCCTCTCGATGCCCAGGCAATTCGCAGCGATCGGCCAGCCGGTTTCGGTTTGCCACCAGTGGTCGATTACGGGGATGCCGAGTTTGTTCTCGGCCCAGTGCAGCGTGTCCGGGTCGCAGCGCTCGCCGGCAAGAAACAGCGTTCGCAATGCAGACAAGTCATGCCCCGCGATCAACTCGCCGCCTGGGTCCTGCTGTTTTATGGCGCGAAAGGCCGTGGGGGCTGTAAACATACAGGCGACCTCATGTTCGGCTGCGACGCGCCAGAATGCTCCCGCGTCCGGGGTACCAATCGGCTTTCCCTCGAAGAGTATTGTCGTATTGCCGTGCAGAAGGGGCCCGTAAATGATGTAGGAGTGACCAACGACCCAGCCGATGTCCGAAGCGGCCCAGTAGACTTCGCCCGGATCCACGTTGTAGATATTCTTCATCGACCAATGCAGGGCGACGGCGTGCCCGCCGTTGTCACGGACAATGCCTTTGGGCTGGCCGGTTGTGCCGGACGTATAGAGTAGATACAGAGGGTCTGTCGCATCGACGATGACGCAGTCGTGTTGCCGTGCCGACGCGACGGCATCATTCCAGTCGATGTCCCGTCCGGGAATCAGCTCCGCTGTTACCTGGGGTCGCTGCAGAACGATGCAGTGTTGCGGTTTGTGACTGGCCAGATCGATGGCCTGATCCAACAGCGGCTTGTATTCGACGATGCGCGCGGGTTCGATGCCACAGGAGGCCGATACAATGAGTTTTGGCAGCGCATCGTCGATGCGGGTCGCCAGCTCGTTAGCCGCAAAACCACCGAACACAACGGAGTGCACGGCGCCCAGCCGCGCGCACGCAAGTACCGCGACGATCGCTTCGGGAATCATCGGCATATAGATGATGACGCGGTCGCCTTTCTCGACGCCGTGGCCGGCGAGGGCGCCAGCGAAAAGCGCTACGTCTTCGAGCAGTTCAGCGTAGCTGATGCTGCGCTGACTGTCGGTCAATGGGCTGTCATAGATAATAGCCGTCTGTTCGCCGCGACCACCGTCGACATGCCGGTCGACGGCATTGAAGCACGTGTTGAGACGGCCACCGGAGAACCAGCGGTAGAACGGCTTCTTGGAGTCGTCCAGTACGCGATTCCAGCGCACATCCCAGTGAATGCCTTCTGCAGCTTGTGCCCAGAATTCCTCTGGATTTTCGATTGATGCGCGATGATGTTCGGAATACATGCTGGGTTCCCCCGTGAAGATGAATCAAACTGTCAAAGTACTGCCATTCGAGGCTATTTTATCGACTTTAGCAAAGCTGTAAGTATCCACCGCAGCCTGGTCATTGCGTTGCGACGGTCTACCCAACAGGCCTATTGATTTTGACAGAAAGAACTTCACAATGTGAGTTCCACAAGACTAGGCCGCTTCGCCCGGGGACTCGGCGCGCGCTGCGATAACACGCGTGATACCGCGGAAAATGAACGCGTGGAACGGCAGCAGCGCATACCAGTAGAGGAGCCCCCACACGCCGGCCGGGTGAAAATAGGCGTTGACGGCCACGCGCCGGCCGCCTTCAGAATCCGTGATCGAGAATTCGAGTACGCCGGCGCCCGGTGCCTTCATTTCCATCAGCATGGTCAGCCGCTGATTAGGCTGAATGGCGATAACCCGCCATGCGTCGACAGCGTCGCCGACTCGAAGCTCGTACGGATGCCGGCGCTTGCGACGGAAACTCGGTCCGCCGACGACCCAGTCAAGGACCCGACGAAGCCACCAAAGCCAGCCGGCATAAAAGAAATCACCGTCGCTGCCGATGCGGCAAATTACACGCCAAAGCGCGTTTGCGCTGGCGCTGCTGACGGTGCTGTCTCCCGCCTGCTTCGCATAAAATGCGTACTCCGGCCGGAATTCGCGACACGCGATCGAACCTTCGACCCAGCGAGCGGGCACCGCATGCTGGCGATCGGCTTCGAGCGCCTCCGTTGCGGCTTCTCGAAATCCGAGCAGCTTCTGCGGTATTAACAAAACCAGCCGATCATCGTTGGCAATGACATCCTGCGAAAGACCATCGATCAAGGCACGGGCGATGTTTGTCGGCACCGATGTTACAAGGCGCAGCCAATAAGAGGACAAGCGTGGCGTCAGGACGCGAACCTGCAGCAGATTGCTCAGTGCGATTGGCGTAGACCGCGAAAAGACCCAGCGCGGCGTGATCATAATGGGCAGGTGGTTGACGAGATCGCGGATTACCTCCCAGGCCGCGGACCCCGGCCCGATGATCATGCCGGCCCGTATTTCGGTCACCGGGACGGTGCCTGCCCGGAGAATATCGCCAGTTTCCTGGCGCGAGCGCAGATGCGTCGATTTCGGCGCCTCGGGGACCAGGCCTCCGAGGTAGACAATGCGCTTGACACCCTGCCGAGCCGCCGCGTTGGCAAAATTGCGTGCAGCGGTGGCATCGAGCTGCGGGAAGTCTTTGCCGGCCGCCATCGAGTGCACGAGGTAGTATGCGATGTCAACGTCCTGCAGTACCTCGTCCAGAGTCTCAGGGCGTAAAGCGTCGGCTTCGGCGAGCAGGGCGTCGTCCCAACCTCGACCTGCGATGACTTCGACGTTGCGCGACGTTGCACGTACCGGCAGTCCCTGCGCAAGGAGGTACGGCACGAGATGGCTGCCGATGTAGCCACTTGCCCCAAATACAAGCCGGTAGCTCATGGGTGGCCCGGGAATCTGTTTGTTGCGGGTGTGTTCATTACTAGAAGCCCCGTTTCGATTCCAGCAGGATCTGCACCGAATCGATCGAGTTGTCGCCGCCCAACGGGAACGCTACGTCGAGATGGATCATCTTGGCCGCACTGCTGCGTGTCGGCGCAATTCGCAAGCCGAAGCCGACGTCGCTGAGCCAGCCGTGAGGTTCGCTGCCCAGCGGGTTCTTTCCCCAAACGCGTCCTGCATCGGCGAAAACGGCACCGCCGATGCGTGCCAGGCGAAAGGGATACCAGTCGGTGAAATAGCGCTGTTCGATCGTCAGCAAGAGCTTCGAGTCGCCGCTCTGGTAGCGCAGCGGGTAGCCGCGCAGCCCGCTGTCGCCGCCGAGCTGGACCGGGTTATCGAGATCCAGCGAGTGGCCCGCGGTCGCGGCGACGGTCGCAAAGAACAGGCGTTTGCGCGACTGGGTGCGGTAATAACGTGCATTGGCTGTCAGTTGCGCGTTCCTCGCGCTACCTGACTCGACGCGACCGTCGGTGGACATCGATAGCAACAGTGCGGTCTTGTCCAGTGAACCAAATCCGCGGCTCGCCCTGGCAGAGAACATCAGGGCGTCGCGATCCGCACCGAGTGATTTGTCAGACCAGCCAAGGGATGCTGACAAACGCGAGCCCAGATTGAAATCCTCGGTCCTGCCGATCTGATCGTGATTCCTGGCCATTTGGAACTGGTCTTCGACGATCTCCAGGCCAACAAATGCATATACCAGCTTGCGATCGTCGGGTACTGCGGACGGCAGCGTTGGGTTCAGGACCGCTGAAAAACGGTTTTCGTCGTGCACAATGCCGGCCGTCCAACGTCTAACCCATCTTTGCTGCAGACCTTTAGACCATCCGCCAAACGCCGTCACGTAGTCACGCTCTTGCTGATACTCAGCCGCTTCGTCGCCGAGTACATAGAGCGCGCTTCGACGGTCGTCATCAACGATTGAGCCGCCGGCTGACCAGCGGGTGTCCAGCGCATAAAACGGTCGGATCGCGGATAACACATTGGAGTTGCCATCGGAATTGTCCGCAATCTGCAGGAAGGCCGATACCCAGCTCCTGCCCAAATGCTGGTCGGCAAACTCGAAGCTGTTTGAGGTTCGATCGACGTTTTCGGTTCGCGCCAAGCGAACCAGCTGGCCCCGGCCAAGCAGGTTGGTGTCTTCGAGGCCTACTTTTATCCGATTTTCGCCGCCACTTCTTGTAACTGAGATGTCCGGGTTCAGAGTCCATACATCACGAGTCACGACCGCCAGATCCACGACGCCGTTTTCATAGCGCCTGGGCCTGATTTCAGCGTCGAACAGGTAGCGATTCCGGCGCAGGACGCGCGCGGACTCATCGACCATGCGGGTTGAGTAGGTGTTGATGACCTTGTCCTGGGTGACAATGTGCAGGCGATTGGCGAGGCGATACAGCCAGTTGTTCTCATCGGGATTCGACAGGTCAAAAACGTTCAGTTTTTCGAGCGTGATCTCGCCAATGACCACAGCATCCTGTTCGAGCGTATTGCTGTCCGGCAGCTCGCCAGCCAGGACGCTTGTCGAGAATATTGTTGCCAGCGCGAAAACGCCAAGACGCATGTGTGTCACCCGGGTTTGTGCAGGTTTAATGCTATATTCTTTTCCGGGCGCCGGGGAACTTTTCGGATTTGACACTCAGTCTTCCGATTTGGGGGCCAAGACCGGGGATTACGGATAGTCGGGCAACAGGCGCTCATGATAATGCCAGAGTTTCTTTAATGCTGAACAAGGCCACACATTTACCGCTTACTCCGAGTCTCATGCCGCGCTCTTCGGCCACGGCGACAGCGGAATTGCAGGGTCTCGATCAGGAATTCCGCCGCTACTACGTTCATCGTATGCTGCCGGTCGCGAGAGCGGGCATCGGCTTGGGATTCTTGCTAGCGGCAATCGTCTGTATTTTGGACATATATCTCATGCCAGCGGCCTTCGTCGAGAAGGCTATGCCCGTACGTATTTTGGCGACGCTCGTACCATTGGGCGCTGTGCTAGGCGCGACATTCGTGTTCAGGGAACATCGGTGGCTGCCCTATATGATTGCTGCCGTGGCATTCGTCGTAGGAGCGTCAATACTTCTTGTCGGCGGCATCGCCATGCAGACCGGTGCTCCGGTAGTATCCTGGGGCCTGATCTTTACGACCTTTAACGTATATCTTGTCCTCGGCCTGACGCTGCGACAGAGCATTGCGGTTGGATGGCCGATCTTCCTCGTTTATCTGAGCATGAGCCTCGGATTCAATGCACCCATGCAAAAAGTCGCGTACGGCGCCATGTTTCTCGGCTTCTCCAACCTTATCGGCACTTATGCGAGTTATCTGCTGGAACGTAATGCGCGGGAGATTTTCGATAACAGGCGCGAGCTGACGCGGCTTGCACACACCGACGTGCTTACCGGTCTGTTCAATCGCCGAATGTTCGATCAGCACCTTCGACAGGTCTGGAAGCAGGCGCGGCGTGATGGCACGACCGTTGCGGTTGTCGTCGTCGATATCGATCATTTCAAGCTGTTCAACGATTGCTACGGTCACCAGATCGGTGACGATTGCATCAAAACGGTGGCTGATGTCCTCGTTGCTGCGGTGAGCCGACCACTGGATATGGTCGCCCGCTACGGCGGTGAGGAATACGTGATGGTCTTGTACGATCCGACAGCGCGCTTTCTGGAGTCGTTCACGCGCGAACTTTGTGAAAAAGTCGTTCGTGTCGGTATCGAACACAAGGCGTCTGAAACTGCACATAGCGTCACGGTGAGCGTCGGTGCCGCATTGACCGAGTCGCCGGGAAGCATCACGCCCGAACAACTGATACGGCAAGCCGATGACGCTTTGTACGAGGCCAAGAGCCAGGGGCGCAATCGGGCGATCTTGTACCGAACTGAATGGGGCCAACAGACGACCGCAAACCTTGCGGCAGTGCTTGCCTAGCTCTGCGACAGAGCCGGAACTCTCCAAAAAGTATACCTACAGACTGCTGCCTCTAAAATAAAAAAGGCGCCCGCATAGCGGGCGCCTGTAGGTGCCGACTTCGACGCGGAGGCTATTCGAGCCTCGTGCCGTCTCCCAATATCGGATCGCTGCTCCAGCTGAGAGCGCCCCAATCGATCTGGTCGGAGAAGTGGCAGTCGTCGCAATGACCGTCCATGCCGTAGGCCATTTCTGCCGGTGCAACTTCATGGTTGACTGAGAGATACATCTCGGTGTCAACGAATGTGAATTCGCCCGTGTATCCCTGGCCAGTTACGTCGGAGCCGTCCTGAAGCGCGAGGTTCCAGTCGTACGTGCCCCAGTACGGGTTCGGACCACCGGCGCCGCCGAACAGGTGCGGAACCAGGATTTTGTCCGTATTGGCGTCTGCGGGTTGGTTGCCGATCATCTTCTTGAACGGGTAAATCATGGCGTTCGGATCCGTGTAGTCACCCACGGGCTCTGCGAGTACGGCCGGCAGACTCGTGAACACATCGTTGTTGTCGCCGATCAGGAACTTCGTATACTTGCCATTGAAGTAGCGCAGCGTCGGTCTGACATCGTTTGCCCAGACGAACTTACCCTTCTTCTTGTCGTAAGTTTTTCGAGGGGGGACACCCTGTAGCGGTATATCGATATCGGCGATATCCTGTCCCGCGTCAGCCCAATACCATTCGACTTTTGTCGATGTTTTGCGGGCGAATGTCGGGATATGACACACCTGACAGGCGAGCTTGCCGTGGCCCGGGAATCCGACGATACTTTCGACGGTTTTTCCGATATGAATGCTCGAACGATCACCATGACAGTCGTCGCATTGTTTCATGTTGCCTTCGTCGACGGAGTGATAGGGCATGCCGCCTATGCCATGGGATAACAGCTTGCCATCGACGCGTTTGACCGCGTGGCAGGCTACGCATTCAAATTTTGCGACACCGTCCTTGCCCATATGCACGTCGAATTCACGCGTGGTGTTCGCCAATGACATCGACAGGTCGCCGTGTTTGACATTATCGCCGCCGCCCGCTTTGGCGTGGCAGTCGATGCAGTTGTCGATGGTCGGTACTCCGGAGTTCATGGCGACGCTTTGAGCGACCAGCGACAGGTCAACACCTGGGTCAGGCTGACCGGCGGTCGTTGGTGCCTTGGCATACGTATTGGTCTGGTCGTGGCATTGTTGAGTATGTCTTTCTTGCCGTGTATTTCTCCTTCATGACCTTCAATGTTCGAGGCGACGCCCTCCCACTTGAAGTGTGCCGTATTCAGCAGGTCATCGCCGATCTTGCCGTGGCAATTCAGGCAGGACTCAGTGCCTTCGTAAGCGTGCTCTTCGAAGTAACCTTTGTGCAATTGCTCGGGTTCGTAGGCGTCGCTGGAGGTTGCGCTGCAGTCGAGAACATCGACAACACCGTCACCATTGATGTCCTCATCCGGAATATCACCAACGCCGTTCTGGTTAAGGTCCCAACAACTGATGCCATCGGAGCCGTCACCGCCGGCGGCGCCGGCGGCGCCAGCCGCGCCGTCGTCCCCATCACAGCCTGACAGGCCAAAACTGGCCATGATGGCGATTGTCAGTAGGACAGGCGGAGAATAGCCGTGCCTTATGAGTTTCATGATTGTTTCTCCCAACGAGTGTCAATAAAACGGGAGCCGGGCAGATTCAGGAAGAGAATCTGCCCGGTCTTGACCGGGGTTGGAGCAGTTCTGGCGGGGGCGCCTGTCGAGGCGTTGCGCTGCATTTTTTATTTCGTCGAGCTGCGGTCCGTGCATTAACAGAATGTCAGTACATTAGGACATTCTAATTTTCTTATGTGCATCTTCCGGGATGCAGAAAATATCTCAATAGGTTGTTGCTGAAATCAGGTAGGGATTTCTACGGATTTTTGGTCGAGAACTCAGTCGGCGGCGTTGTCGCGACCGAGCAATTTGGCAACCAGGATCAGAGCGCTGCCGACCAGCGCGAGAGCGACGAAAAGCGTCACGGGCTGGCCGTTCGGAAAGTCTTCGAGGAACAGCTTGATGCCGACCAGGACGAGGACCGGGTAGACCAGCCAACGCGCCTCGGGCCATCGCTGGTGGCGGCTGGACAAAGCCAGTGTTATGGACGAAATGGACAGTACCGCCGTCCTCAAGGCTGCGAGCACTGCCTGATTGGCCTCCGCGGTGCCGGCGCCGGCCAGGACGGGTGCGAAGTAGACGACCATGAGTCCCCCGACCTCCCAGACCGACAGCGCCAGCACGATCAACTGCGGCACGCCAGCCAGGACACCCCAGCGATCAGAATGCTGGGCAACGGGAATAAACAGGCACGCAACCGTCGTCAGAGCTATAACCAGGTGCCAGGGTACCAACGGCGGCCAGGAAGCCAGGGCATCGCCCGCCAATGCCTGCAGCCCTGTCTCGAGGATTCCGGAACTTACTCCGGCGGCCAGCAACAGGAACGTGCACTGCAGGCTCAAGGCAACCCTGCCGTATCGCCCACTGAACCAGGCCATGGCCAAGGCGAGCAGCGACCATGCGGCTGCCGCGACGGTAGGTGACAGTACGAGTGCACTGCCGACCACCAGGAGCACTAGGCCCAGCGTGGAATAAAAGAAGAAATTTCGACCGCGCACAGAACGCGTCAGTGGTGTGAACGCCAGCGCGTAGGCACAAGCTGCGAGTAGCAGGGCCAGGATGCCGATCTGTGACATAACGATCTGGCCGGCACGGGCCGCAATGCTGGCACCCAGGAATGCGATTCCGACGGCCAGCAGGGCTTGTACTGCTTCGAAGACGCCGACATTGTGACTGCGGATATGAGAGTGAACTGCAAAGCTCAAGAGATACGCGAGCAACAGCATGGCGCTTGATAAGAACACGGACTGGGGCGCGACCGTCCACTGGTCACTGCTACTGAGCATGGCCAGGGCAAGCACACCGGCGTTCGCGCCCAACGCTCCCAGCCATTGCGGACCCTTCCATTGCCGCCAGTAACAAGCCCACAACGTACCGATGCCCAGTAAAATCAGAAAAACCGACACAGGGACCGCGCTTTGAGAAAGCTTTAGAACAACAAAAGCTGTGCCAATGCCGCCTGCCGTGATGAGCCAGGCGAGAAGTCGAAGGTCCCTGGCCACGGCAACCGACAGCGACAATGCACAGAATACGGTAAGCGCGATGATGCCTTGAAGCCCGGAAACCAGCGCGAAGCGGCCCGTGGCTTCAACGAGTAACGGCAGTGCGAGTAGTACGGATGCGCCACCGTAAAACAGGGCACCGGTACGCTGACTTTCGACACGGCCTCGTCGATGCGCCATAAACAGCCAGAACAGGGCATAGGTTGCGCCCATGGAAATGCCCAACGCCGTTGGAACAACCGCGTTCTCCGTGATGGCGCGCAGGAGATAGGCGCCGCCGAAGATCAGCAGAACCCGGCCAACAAGTGTCGACGCATTGGATAGAGAACCCTTGCCGAGCGTAGGCTCAAGATCGACTTCATCCGTTACCGATGCGTCAGGCGCCTGACCCTCAAGCTTGCTTAGCCGCTGCTCGACCGCGGCGAGACGCAACTCCAATTCGGCTACGCGATCTTCCATCTACTCGCCGCTTGCTTCTCGTTGTAGCGACGGCACGAACTTGTTGATGATCCAGAACAGAATAAAGGGCACCGAGATGACGGTCAGGGCGCCGAACACACCTTCCTTAAACGTCTCCACACTGTGCGGAATGATAGGAATCTCATAATGCATGTAGCCCGAGAAGGACAGGGAGAACGCCTGGCCCCCGATGACTACGTTCCAACGCATCATGAATACGCCGAACAGAACAAGAAGAAGGGCCAGAACCGTACGTTTCAGGGTTCGGCCGGGCAGAAGCAACAGCACGAACGGCACGAGGTTGCCCAGCGTGTATTGCAGGAGGAAAATGTTCATGAAGTCTTTGCCATACATCACCGAACGGAGGATGTCCCAGGACTTCATCGCCGTGTAGCCGCGAAAGATCAGGTCCAGCATTTCCAGGCTGATCGCGGCGACAAGAAACCCCAGCAGGTATCGAGCAGCTGTGTCTATAACATCTAGTTCTGCCCCTTTGATTTCTTTTGCTTCGAGCAGGCCACCGTGCCGCCGGCTACGAAATGCCTGCCACTCCCTGATGATAATGTAGGTCAGCATGCATAGCGCGATGCCTGACACGACCGCGGACATTATGAATATGACGGGCATCAGTGGTGACATCCATAAAGCGTTGGCTTTGACTGAACCAAAAATAAATCCGGCATAGCCGTGCAGGAAACAGGCCACCGGTATGCCAATGGCCGCGAGAACTGTGGCCGCTTTCTTGTCCACCCTGATTGCGTCGTCGCTGACGTCGTACGCGCCGATCGTCAGCGCCCGGTAGACCAGGCGGCTCATGGCGTTCGACAGTCCCTGCTTGTTCTTCAACGCGTGAACCTGCTCCACGAAGTACTTGCGATAGACGAACCAGATTTCGCTAAGAACGATAAGTGCATAGGCCGTAAAAACGATTCCGAACGCTGCAATCGCAGACGTGAAATGAGGCGTAAGCAACGGCTCCATTGCCCTCGTTGGCTGCTGCAGATGCAGCAGCAGCGGTAACGCGGCGACCGGGAGCAACGCCAGCGAGAACACGAGGGAAAACTGGGCAATCTCCTTCAGTTGTTTTAGACCGAATACGTGATAAAGCGACGACAATACGAAAGCACCGGCTACGAGCCCGGTCATGTACGGGTACATGACAATCTGGATGCTCCAATAGATGTACTCGTTCGGATAGACGAACAGCTCTTTTACGGTCCACTCTATGCCGTGAACAATGATGTCATGCGGCATGCGATCACCTCACGTTGGCGTCAAGGCCCAGATAAAAGACATGCGGTTTCGTGCCGTACTCATCTTTGAGTACCGCAACCCGTTCGGTCGTTATGATCTTTGTTACCGGGTCGTCGGGGTCCTTTAGATTGGCAATGCGACGCGCTCCGAACGAGCAACACTCGACGCATGCGGGCTCCATGCCTTTGCTGATGCGGTGGTAGCAGAAGTTACATTTGTCGGCGACTTTGTGCACCGGATGGAAGAATCGGACGCCATACGGGCAGGCCATGATGCAGTAGCCGCATCCAATGCACCAATCCCGGTCGACCAGGACGACGCCGTCATTTGTCTGGTAGGTCGCACCGACCGGGCAAACTTGCACACAGGCCGGGTTGTCGCATTGGTTGCAGAGTTTCGGAACGAAGAAGGCTTTTTCAATATTATCCGGGTCAATTTCCTCGCCATCTACTTCCATACTCGTAAAGCCATCGCGGCCACCCATTGGCGAGTCGATATGCGTTTTGCCGTCCTTGGTAATCACGTATCGCTCGACCCAGGTTCGCGTAACCTCTGCATCGTAAGGAATTTCGTTCTCGTTCTTGCAGGCTTTGACACAAAGGCCGCAACCCACGCACTTATTGGTGTCTACGAGAAATGCCCACCGCACCTTCGATTCCTCGACGGCCGTCCTCGCTTCTGCCGTGCTTAGAAACGTGAACGCGCTAAGGGGCATTACGGTCGCCAAAGTGCCGCCAACAGCGTCTTTAAGAAAATCCCGACGAGAACAGGTCATCTCATATCCTCCTTGGGGTCATGCGGGTTATGGCACTTAATGCATTCGCTTCGCCGCCGGTGCCTCTTGTCCTCGATGCTGAGAAGCGAGCCTCTGGCGCTGTTTGGGTACTCGAGATATGCGTGGCAGCGCAGGCAAAGTTGCCTCGTGGTATCTAATGGCAGTGACTCGATGTCATCCGGATGATGGGCCCCGGGACCGTGGCAGTTTTCGCACTCGACCGGTGCATGGCTCGACGCATTGAGCGTTTCGACGTTTGCATCGTGGCATTCGACGCAGCCTTCTCTACCCTGGTACTTGACCGGGAAGTCTTTCCACTCCTGGACATTGCTCAGGCGGTAGAAACCGTAGGTAAAATTTCTGCCATGAACGCCGAAGTCATCGGGAACAAGGAATACACGGGCAACGAGGAGTGCCCCGACTAACCCGATTGCGACCCATAATGGGCGCAGGACGTGCCACTTCATCTCTGATCCCCTTGAAATTCCAGCGGAATTCAAAAGGCCTTTGACCTACAGGCCAGGTGGCGAAGCTCTAATGGAAACGAGCATGTTGTTATTATTGCCCCCAGTTTCTATGAATACGTAGCGCCATGAGAATCTGCAATACGTAGTACCCGTAGGCTTGCAGATCCGGGTAGAGTGGGGCCCAAAGACGGATGGATGTATGAAACGCGATACTCGGACACGAATTCTCGTATCGAGCTTATTGCTGTTCAATGAGAACGGCGAGCCAAATACGACGACCAATGAAATTGCTGATGAAGTCGATATCAGTCCCGGTAATCTGTACTATCATTTCAACAAGAAGTCCGACCTGGTCAACGCGTTGCTCCTTGAATTCCAGGCTGACGCGAAACAAGTCTTGCGACCACCTGAATCGCAACAAGCGTCGCTCGACGATTTTTGGGTATTCCTGCACCTGCTTCTCGAATTGACCGCCGCGTATCGTTTCCTGCTTCGCGACATGGAATCCCTCATCACCGAATACCCCAAGGTCGGAAATGCTCTCAAGCACTTTGCCCGGGGGCTGGCCGCATCCTTCGAGTTGTATCTGCACGCACTGGTGGCCGGTGGCCAGATCCGGCTCGATAACCGCGATATCAGGGTAGTGAGCAGGAACCTCGCTGTAACAGCTCTGTTCTCGGAGAGGTTCGATGCCCTCGTTGATTCTCCGCGTACGGCTGACGATTCCGCAATACACATTGCCGCCGCCGTACTGAATATGCTGAAGCCATTCGTCGTCGGGGACGCCGCTGAACATTTGGCTAAACTGGCGACGTACTACGAGCCCTGAGGGCACAAGAAAAAGGGCCGCATAAAGCGGCCCTTCGTCTATCAGGCTGGTCTTTCAGCCTGGCTATCCGGCTATTTTAGCTGGAAGCTGCCGATTTTACGTTTTCAACCACGCGATCTTTGGCTTCAACAACGTCTTCAACGACATCGACACTGAAGTCCTTGACGTCTTCGCGGAAATCGCGGAAATCAGCGCGATACCGATTACGAGCCTTTTCACCGTCCTTCACGAGTTTCTCAAACGTCTTCTCGAAATCTGACTGAAACTTCGTAAACTCGGTCTGCATCGTCGAGACCAGGCCCAGGCTTGCCAGAAACGTCTTGTTTACGATTTCTATCGGCTTGCCAACTACGCTCTTTTCCAGCATCTGAAATACAGACTT
>CAMYLB010000183.1:10267-16672 GCA_947259145.1 uncultured Woeseiaceae bacterium | reverse complement strand
TCGCGGGGCTCGACAAGACCGCGATGTTGATCGGGCAGGGCAACAAATTTGAACTTTGGGATGAACAGACCTGGAACGAAAAACGCGATGCGTGGCTCAGCGAGGAAGACGACGGCGACCTGCCGGCGGACCTCGAGTCGATCTCGTTCTAGTTTGCTGTCCATGCAATGAGCAGCAACGCGCATGTGCCGGTGCTGCTGGGGCCGGTCCTTCAGGGGCTGAAAATAAAACCAGACGGCTGTTACGTCGATGGAACGTTCGGACGCGGTGGTCACAGCGGGGAGATTCTGAAGCAACTCAATGCGAATGGTCGTCTGATCGGAATCGATCGTGACCCGCAGGCCATTGCTTCAGCAGCCAGATCTCTTAAAGACGATCCGCGTGTCGAATTGATAAAGGGTGCTTGTGCGCAACTTGAAACATTCATTAGCGAAAGGAGCGACGTCAGCGGTCAAACTCTGCTCGGCAGGGTCGACGGGATTCTCCTTGACCTCGGAGTTTCATCACCGCAGCTGGATGAAGCCGATCGAGGCTTCAGCTTCATGCGCGATGGCCCACTCGATATGCGCATGGACCCGGAGTCGGGCGTACCGGCCGGTCAGTGGCTTGCGTCCGTGGATGAAAGAGAGTTGAGACACGTAATTTCGAAGTTCGGGGAGGAGCGGCACGCCGCGCGCATTACCCGTGCCATTGTCGCCGCAAGGCAGGAAGCGCCGATTGAAAGAACGTTGCAACTGGCGGCGATCGTCGAGTCCGCAGTGCCAGCTCCTTACGGGCGGCAGCGATCCAAAAAACACCCGGCAACCAAAACCTTTCAGGCGATTCGCATAGAAATCAATCATGAGCTGGAGCAGCTGGAGTCCGTGCTTGGGCAGTCGGTCAATGTCTTGAGACAGGGCGGGCGTCTTTGCGTCATCAGCTTTCACTCGCTCGAGGATCGCATGGTGAAACGGTTCATGCGCAATGCGTCGCGTGAGCCCGAGCCGTATCGCGGGATGCCTTCGATTCCGGATGAGTTCAGGCCGAAATTGAAAATCATCGGCAAGGCAACTACGGCGACGGCGGATGAAATAGCGGTAAATCGTCGAGCTCGCAGCGCACGCCTGCGCATAGCGGAGCGCACATGATGCATGTGAACCAGCCAGCACAGCCGTTTCTTCTGATCTTCGTATTCGCAGTCGTGTGTGTAGTGAGCGCAATTGCCCTGGTTTACACCAAGCACGAATCGCGCAAGCTGTTCGTGGAACTCGAGCAGCTGACGCACGAGCGCGATGGACTGAACATTGAATGGGGCCAGCTACAGATTGAACAAAGCACCTGGGCCCAGCATGCACGAATCGAACGGGTTGCAACCGAAGATCTTTCCCTGGTGCGACCCCAGGCCAGCGAAATTTTTGTGATTGAACGCTAATGAAACGCGGCGCAGAGACAAAACAAAAGGCAGCACGACGTTTCGTCGGACGAGTGACGGTCGTACTGGCGTTCTTTGGCCTTGTGGCAGCAACGCTGGTCGGGCGCGCCGTGTACCTGCAGGTTCTCGACAAGGACTTTCTGAATCAGCAAGCCGACACGCGACATCTGCGAACCGAGAGAATTTCAGCTCACCGCGGAACGATAAGCGATCGAAACGGTGAGCCGCTCGCGATCAGTACGCCGGTTGACAGCATCTGGGTGAATCCGAAGGAGTTTGCTTCGGCCGTAGACGATATTCCGCAGTTGGCCCGTGCGCTGGGCGTCGATTCGCGAACGCTGATGCGTCGCATTACACGCAGCATGGACAAGGAATTTCTATACCTGAAGCGGCACCTGAACCCGGAGCAGGCGGAACAAGTGCTGGCACTGAGTCTGCCCGGCATTAACGTGCAGCGGGAATACCGCCGATACTACCCTGCGTCCGAAGTTACGGGCCATCTGCTTGGCTTTACAAATATCGACGATGAAGGGCAGGAAGGTCTTGAACTCGCCTTCAACCACTGGCTGGCGGGTGAGTCGGGCGCAAAGCGAGTTCTGAAAGATCGCCTCGGCCGCTCGATCGAGAACGTGGAAAGCATTCGGCCAGCGCACCATGGCAAAGACCTGAAGACCAGCATCGACTTACGGCTGCAGTATTTCGCCTACCGCTCGCTCAAAGCTGCCATCAAATCCTACGAAGCACGCTCCGGTTCGATCGTCGTGCTTGACGTAAAGACAGGCGAAGTGCTGGCGATGGTCAACCAGCCGACCTACAACCCGAATGACCGCTCGCAGTTCGCGGCGGCACGCTATCGCAACCGGGCGATCACGGATATTTTCGAGCCTGGCTCGAGCATCAAGCCGCTCGTTGTTGCGGCTGCGCTCGAGAGCGGCCAGTACCGGCCAAGCAGCGTCGTTGATACCGCGCCTGGCTACGTGACAGTAGGTGCGAAAAGGATTGAAGACAGCCGCAACCTTGGTCGCGTGAGTCTAACGACGATACTCGCACGCTCCAGCAATGTCGGCGTGACGAAGCTCGCAATGACGCTGGAGCCGGATCAGCTGTGGGATACCATGACGCAGTTTGGTTTTGGCACCCTGACTACGAGCGGATTCCCGGGTGAATCGGCTGGGATGCTGACACATTTCAGTCACTGGCAACCCATCAGCCAGGCGACGCTTGCCTATGGCTACGGAGTGTCGGTAACGCCGCTGCAGCTCGCGCAAGCTTTCGCCGTCATCGGCGACGACGGTGGCCTCAGACCAATATCACTGGTCCGCCTCGAACAACCCAACGATGGTCGACAGGTAATCTCGCAGGAAACTGCCGCTGCGGTGCGACGCATGCTCGAAGAAGTGGTGCGGCCCGGCGGTACCGGTACCAAGGCTGCGGTCGATGGCTATCGTATTGCCGGCAAGACTGGCACGGCCTGGAAATTCGCGACGGGCGGCTACTCTGAGGACAAGTACATATCAATATTCGCCGGTCTCGCACCGGCCAGCAATCCACGCCTCGCAACGGTTGTCGTGATCGATGAACCTCGTGGCGAACTCTACTATGGTAGCGACGTTGCTGCGCCCGTTTTCGCCGACGTCATGGCCGAGTCGCTTCGTCTGTTGGCCGTGGCACCCGATGAGATGCCAGCGCGCGATCCGGGCGATGCGCTGCAGGCAATGGCCAATCGGGCTCCGAGTCGATGAGCATGCCCGCGGAACACCTGCCCACATTTCCGACCCTCGCCGAATTGCTGCAGGACTATTCGGACGCACCGCCCGTTCCCATACACGGAATTGCGAGCGACAGCCGCCAGCTTGGCAGAGCTTATCTTTTTCTGGCGTGCCAGGGCATCAACAGCCACGGGCTGGATTACCTGGCGGAAGCGAAAGCAGCAGGCGTCAGTGCGGTTGCTTACGACGCATCGACCTCCGAGGCGCCAACGGACATCGGCGTGCCGATGCTTGCGATCGATAATCTCGCCGACAAGTTGGGCGAAATAGGCAATCGCTTTTATGGCCGTCCATCCGAGGCACTGGGCGTCATCGGCGTCACGGGAACCAACGGCAAAACCACGGTGGCGTGGCTCGTCGCGCAGTGTGCGCAGCTATTGGGCGAACGATGTGGCTATCTCGGTACGCTGGGATACGGCGTCGACGACATTGAAGAGTCGCAGGGCATGACGACACCGGCCGCTGTGGAGCTACACGGGCGGCTTGCACGATTCGTCGAGCAGGGAGCAAGTTACGCCGCGATCGAGGTTTCTTCTCATGCGTTGTCGCAGGGCCGCGTCGAGCAGGGAGCAAGTTACGCCGCGATCGAGGTTTCTTCTCATGCGTTGTCGCAGGGCCGCGTCGACGGTGTGCGTTTCGAGGCGGCGCTGTTTACTAATCTGACGCGCGATCACCTCGATTATCACGCCGACATGCGGGACTACTTCGAAACCAAGGCGCGATTGTTTCTTGAGTCGGATACCCGAAATCGAATCGTGAACCTCGATTCAGAATTCGGCACTCATCTCGCGGCTCGTTGCGGGCAAGAGGTCATTACTGTCTCGACGAACTTCGACCGCGTTGCCAACGGCAGGCCCTATGTATTTGTGCGTTCGGTAGTCGCCCACGGGCAGGGATCGGACGTCGGCTTTGTCAGCTCGTGGGGGGACGGCGGTTTTTCCCTGCCATTGCCGGGTGATTTCAACGTTGCAAATGCAGCGCTCGTTCTCGCACTGATGCTGCAACAGGGAGTTTCGCTGGACAGCGCCTGCGACGTGTTGTCAAAAGTGCAGGCGCCGCCGGGCCGCATGGAGCGCGTCGCCGCGGAAGGGTCGGCAGTTTACGTCGACTACGCACACACGCCGAACGCCATGGAAGCGGCGTTGCGCGCGCTGCGCGTGCACTGTCGTGGCAAGCTTTGGTGTGTTTTTGGTTGCGGCGGTGATCGGGATGCGGGCAAACGCCCGCTAATGGCCAGGGCGGCGGAGCGGCTGGCTGACCGTGTCGTAATCACGAGCGACAATCCGCGCGCGGAAGACCCGGTCCAGATAATCGACGAGGTGACGCCCCTTCTCGGACTACGCGGTAGCAGAGACTGCGCTGCTGGCCGGCGTCAAAGGGGCTGCGCAATGATTACATCGTTGAGCGCCGCGGCAAAGAACATGAATGGCGTGCTACACGGTGACGACCGTGATTTCGCCGGCATAAGCACGGACACACGTACCCTGCGTCGTGGCGAGTTGTTCTTCGCGCTGCAGGGTCCAAACTTCGACGGCGGCGATTACCTCGCCACGGCGCAGGCGACTGGCGCAGCTGGCGCGGTAGTGACACGGCTGGTCCACGAAAATATCTCGCAAATCAAAGTGCATGACGTGCGTGAGGCATTGGGCAGCTTTGCTGCGGCGTGGCGCAGGCAGCACGATGTAACGGTCGTTGGTATTACCGGCAGCAATGGCAAGACCACGCTCAAGGAGCTGGTCAAGGCCTGCCTGGCACAACAGGCGCCAACCCTGGCGACACAGGGAAACCTCAATAACGATATCGGCATGCCGCTGATGCTGGCGAGAATCGAAGACGAACACCGTTTTGCCGTTTTCGAAATGGGCGCCAACCACGCCGGCGAAATCGCGTACCTGACGGCGCTAGCGAAACCGGACGTCGTCGTTATTACCAACGCGGCCGCCGCGCACCTCGAGGGTTTTGGCTCGATCGACGGTGTGGCTCGTGCAAAAGGCGAGATCCTGCAGAACGCAGAGCGGCCGACGATTGCGATTCTGAATGCCGACGACACCTACTTTGATTACTGGTCTGCGCTGGTTGACGACAGTCGTTTGATCAGCTTCGGGCGCAGCCCGTCGGCTGACGTCTACGCCGATGATGTCGCTGCTGATATTGAGCAATCGCAGTTTCGACTGCATCTGCCGGATACAGAGGTCGATGTATGCCTGCCGCTTGCCGGCGTTCACAACGTCAGGAATGCCTGCGCAGCTGCCGCCGTCGCATGGTCGCTCGGGATTGGTGCCACACAGATAAAAAATGCACTCGAAGGAGTCAGTCCGGTCAGTGGCCGTTTGCAGGCTCTGCAGGGAAGCAATGGCGCGACACTTTTCGACGACAGTTACAACGCGAACCCGCTATCGGTCATCGCGGCAGCAAAATTCCTGTCGCAACTGTCCGGCGAAAACTGGCTTGTGCTTGGCGATATGAAAGAACTTGGATCGGATGCTGCGGCGCTGCACCGCGAGGTCGGAGAAGCGGCGCGTGCATGTGGTATCGATCGTCTGTTCGCGCTGGGCGATTTGTCACGCAATACGGTTGAGGGTTTTGGCGAGCATGCAAGCTGGTACGGCAGCATCGACGCGCTCGTCGATGAATTGAGCATCAAGCTCAGCAATTCCGTCAATGTGCTTGTTAAAGGATCCCGATCGATGCACATGGAGCGTGTCGTCGACGCGTTGCGCGAAGTCGAAGCCGTGAGAAGGGAGGCCTGATTATGCTGCTCTATCTCACACAATATCTCGCACAGTTCGAATCGGGTTTCAACGTATTCAATTACCTGACGATGCGCGCAATTCTCGGTGCGCTGACGGCGCTGCTCCTGTCGTTCATTATCGGCCCGCGAATGATCAAGCGGCTGAGCGTTAACCAGATCGGTCAACCGGTCCGCGAAGATGGCCCTGACACACACCTGCTTAAGGCCGGCACGCCGACAATGGGAGGCGCGCTGATTCTGACGGCGATCGCCGTTAGCACCCTGCTGTGGGCAGACCTGGAGAACCTGTACGTCTGGATCGTACTGTTCGTCACACTGACTTTCGGGGTCATCGGCTACGTCGATGATTACAAGAAACTCATATTGCAGGACCCCGCCGGCATTTCGGCGAAACAAAAACTCTTCTGGCAGTCTAGTGCGGCTCTTATTGCCGCCATTGCTCTGTACGTTACGGCAACCGATGAGGTGCAAAC
>CAMYLB010000183.1:808-10213 GCA_947259145.1 uncultured Woeseiaceae bacterium | reverse complement strand
TATCCCCTTAGGGCTTTTTCAGGTTGTCGTAACGTACTTTTTTATTGTCGGCTTCAGTAATGCAGTCAATCTTACTGATGGCCTCGACGGTCTCGCTATTATGCCGACCGTCCTTGTTGGCGGTGCACTGGGTATCTTCGCCTACGTTACAGGCAACATCAATTTCGCGGGATACCTGGGCATACCCTATGTTGCAGGCACGGGCGAGATCCTGGTTTTCTGCACGGCGATGGCGGGCGCCGGTCTGGGCTTTCTCTGGTTCAACACCTACCCGGCGCAGGTCTTCATGGGCGACATCGGTGCATTGTCGCTCGGCGCTGCGCTGGGCGTCGTTGCGGTCGTCGTACGGCAGGAGATCGTGCTCGCGATCATGGGCGGTGTATTCGTTGTCGAAACGCTGTCCGTCATCATCCAGGTGGCGTCATTCAAGCTGACCGGCAAACGCGTTTTTCGCATGGCGCCGCTGCACCATCACTTTGAGCTGAAAGGCTGGGCCGAGCCCAAGGTCATTGTTCGATTCTGGATTATTACGGTCATTCTCGTGTTGATCGGTCTCGCGAGTTTGAAAATACGATGACGGCGGCACGAGCAACAGCGCATAAGGACCTCGTCGTCGGCCTCGGTGCGACGGGCCTGTCGATTGCGCGCTACCTCAGAAGAAGCGATATCGATGCAATGTTCTTCGACAGTCGTGCGGAGCCGCCTGGCATGGAGGAACTCAACGAGGTATGGCCGGATGCCGAGGTATTGCTCGGCGATGTGAAACTGCCGGCTGGAGTTGCGCGCATCATTGCTTCACCTGGCATATCGGACCAACACCCGCTGCTTGCGAATGCGCGCAAAAAGCAGCTCGAAGTCGTTTCCGACATCGAGCTGTTCGCTCGTGAGGCAAAAGCCCCGTTCGTCGCCATCACGGGTTCCAATGGCAAGAGCACGGTTACAACGTTGATTCTGGCGGAAATCTCGGCGAGCCCGCGCTCGACCTCCTGGACCATCCGACGCCGCAGCTTTACGTACTCGAACTGTCCAGCTTTCAGTTGCACAGAACGATGACACTGCCAGCTGCTGTCGCCGTGCTTCTGAATGTGTCACCCGATCATCTCGACTGGCACAGCGACGAAGCCGAATACCGCAAATCCAAGTATCGCGTTTACCGCGACGCAAAAGCGGCTGTAGTAAACCGCTCAGATGCGGAAGCACTGCAGCACACCAGGCACTGCAAGCACGTAATTAGCTTCGGTCTTGATGAGCCGACCGAGAATCAGTTTGGTTTGCGGACAGAAGATGGCGAGACGTTTCTCGCGCGCGGCGAAGCGTTGCTGATTTCGATTGACGATCTCGCCATGTACGGCGTGCATAACCAACTGAATGCGCTGGCGGCATTGGCGGCCGGCGAACTGATAGGACTGTCCATGTCGGCTATGCTGCAGGTGCTCGCGGAATTTCCGGGTCTGCCGCACCGTATGCAGTTTGTCGCACGTGTCGGTGCTGTCGACTACATCAATGATTCCAAGGCGACCAACGTCGCCGCGGCCGTGGCGTCCATCAATTCCGTCGATGGCATGCTTGTATTGATTGCCGGCGGCGACGGCAAGGGCGGCGACTTCCGAGAACTTGCCCAGGCGCTCGAGGGCAAATTGCGGGGCGCGGTTCTGATTGGCACCGACGCGGAAAAAATCGCCGCTGCGCTTGACACCGTCATGCCTGTCCTTTTTGCCGAAGACATGTCTGCCGCGGTGCAATTGGCCGCTTCCTGTGCTGTGTCGGACGATACCGTGCTGCTTGCGCCGGCCTGCGCAAGTCTCGATCAGTTCGCGAATTATATGGCGCGCGGCGACGCGTTTTGTGAAGCGGCACGGGCGTTGAAACGATGAGCTCTCATAGCGCAACGATGCCGTTTCCGGCGCGCCTGAAAACCGAGCTGCAGATCGATTCAGTCCTGCTGACGATCGCACTGGCTCTCTTGCTCGGCGGCTTCGTGATCCTGGCCTCGGCATCGATTTCGATCTCGGAAAACGCCGTTGGCAACCCGTTTTTCTACATCCAGCGGCAATTGCTGGCGGCGGCGATTGGCGCAGTCGCGGGCGGAATCTGCCTGTTCATACCTATGCAGGTATGGCAGACGCTGGGGCCGTTGCTGTTGCTCGCCGGTTTGACCCTGCTGGTTCTGGTGCTGGTTCCCGGTATCGGCTATGAGGTGAACGGCAGCACTCGCTGGATGCGCGTTGGCTTTATGAATCTGCAGGTATCAGAGCCGGCACGCCTCTGCTTCCTGCTCTACCTGGCCGGCTACCTTGTCCGCCGCAGCAAGTCACTGCGCGAGGAATTCGTGGGCTTCCTTCGCCCGATGCTGGTGCTGACACTGGCCTGTGCCCTGTTGCTGAAAGAGCCGGACTTCGGTGCGGCACTGGTATTGCTCGCCACCGCACTCGTCATGCTGTTTGTCGCCGGCGCACGTATCCGCGATTTTTTGGTGTTCTTCTCGGCCGCAGTGATCGGCATGGCGATTTTGGCGATAACATCCCCGTATCGCATGAAGCGTCTCACCGGGTTCCTGGACCCCTGGGCGGATCCTTACGACTCCGGATTCCAGCTGACACAGTCACTCATCGCAATCGGTCGCGGTGAGTGGTTTGGTGTCGGCCTCGGCGACAGTGTGCAAAAGCTCTTTTACCTGCCCGAAGCGCACACCGATTTTGTCTTTGCCGTATTCGCCGAGGAATTCGGCCTCGCAGGATCTCTGGTTTTGATCGCGTTGTTCCTCGCTTTGCTCTGGCGTGTCTTCAAACTTGCCATGCGGGCGGCAAGAGCAGAGCGCTTTTTTGAAGCGTATATCGCGATCGGCCTTGCAACATGGTTGGGGCTGCAGGCATTTATCAACGTTGGCGTGAACATGGGTTTGTTGCCGACCAAGGGCCTGACGCTGCCGTTGATCAGCTATGGCCGCAGCAGTCTGATCATGACGATGATCTGTATCGGCCTGTTGCTGCGTATCCATCACGAGCTCGCCGTTGATGCGAAGCCGGTCAACCACAAGCGAGGTCGTAGAAAATGAGCACGCGACCCATCCTCGTTATGGCAGGTGGTACCGGCGGACATGTCTATCCGGCGCTCGCTGTGGCACGTGCGCTGCAGGCCAGTTCGCGCGATGTCGTGTGGCTCGGCACTCACCGCGGCCTGGAATCTCGCGTCGTACCGGCTGCCGGGATTGATATCGAGTGGATTAGTGTGAAGGGCCTGCGCCGCAAGATCCACGAGCAAAATGCTGCTGCGGGCCTGACCAACCGTCTTCTGGCGCGTCTTGCCCGGGTTGTGCTGCAAGCCTTCCCGGGCAGTTTTAATTCCTCAGTCAACGCGGAAACCGTCGGCAACCCGGTCCGCGAAGACATTTCGGCTATAGCGGCGCCGGCCGAACGCTATGGCAAGCGACAAGGCCCGTTGCGGCTGCTCGTACTGGGTGGTAGCCAGGGGGCACTTGCATTGAACCGCACGGTTCCGGCCGCGTTGGCCCAGATTGCCGTCGAGCTAAGGCCCGTCGTACGCCACCAGTGCGGCGAGCGTACTCTCGACACGGCCAAAGAAGCCTATGCCGGTTCCGCGATCGACGTTGAGCTGCTGCCTTTTATCGAGGACATGGCAGAAGCCTACGCCTGGGCCGACCTGGTGGTTTGCCGGGCCGGCGCGTTGACGATTGCCGAACTCTGCGCGGCCGGTCTGCCCGCCCTGTTCGTACCGTACCCGGCAGCTGTCGATGACCATCAGACGGCCAATGCCGCCCCGATGACCCGGGCCGGCGCTGCTGCGATCATTCAGGAGTCCGACCTCACACCAGAGCTGTTGGCAGAGCTGCTGCGCGAGTGGCTGCAATCACGCGAGACCCTGCTGGTGCGCGCCGAAAAAGCGCGCGCGCTGGCGTCCCCGAACGCACTGCATCGGATCACCGAGCTGTGCCTGCAGCAGGCAGGGGGATTGGCATGAGCCGCCGTACGAATCCACACCTGCGGTGGTTCGGGAGAGCCGGATGATAAAGCGCATGCGCCGAATTCACTGCGTGCACTTCGTCGGTATTGGCGGCTCCGGCATGTCGGGTATTGCCGAGGTCATGCTGAGCCTCGGCTACGCCGTGCAGGGCTCAGACCTCAAACGCAACAAACAGACACGGCGCCTTGAAAATCAGGGTGCCACCGTATTCATCGGCCACGCTGCAGACAACATTCGCGATGCCGACGCTGTAGTCGTCTCCAGCGCGGTCGATGAAACCAATCCTGAAGTGGCAGCAGCCAGAGAGCAACTCATGCCGGTAGTCAGCCGTGCTGAAATGCTCGCGGAGTTGATGCGCTTCCGGTATTCAATTGCCGTCGCCGGTACTCACGGCAAGACAACGACGACGAGTCTCGTCGCAAGCGTCCTGGCCGAAGGCGGCCTTGATCCTACTTTCGTGATCGGCGGCAGGCTCAAAAGTGCCGACGCCAATGCGAGACTCGGGCAGGGCGAATATCTGGTCGCCGAGGCAGATGAAAGCGATGCTTCATTCGTGCACCTGAAGCCGATGCTCGCTGTTGTGACCAACATCGATGCTGACCACATGTCGACCTACGATGGGGATATCGAAAAACTCAAGAGCGGATTCATCGAGTTCCTTCACAACCTTCCGTTTTACGGGCTGGCCGTCGTTTGTAGTGATGATGCGGGCGTCAACGACATCCTCGCGGACATCGGGCGGTCCGTGACGACCTACGGAGTCGACGACGGCGCGGATGTGCAGGCCGTGAACATCAGCTTCGATGAAGCGCGCTCGGAGTTTGACGTCATTCGGGAGAAACGTTCTTCCGAGGTGGAACCTTCGCAAGGTGTTCGCGATACTGAGGTGGAACGCGAGCACGGGGACACAGCTGACGCTATGTCCCCACACCTGCACGTGAGGTTAGGCCTCCCTGGCGAACACAACGTGCGCAACGCGCTCGCCGCGATTGCAGTGGCGGATGAGCTGCAAATTGGTGACGAGGCAGTCGTCCGTGCGCTCGAGAAGTTTGAAGGCATTGATCGTCGTTTCCAGAGTCTCGGCGAAGTTCAGACCGCGGTTGGAAAGGTCTTGCTGGTTGACGATTACGGCCATCATCCGACCGAAATAGCGGCAACCCTGGCTGCCGCGAAGTCAGGCTGGCCCGAGCGACGGGTTGTGCTGGTCTTCCAGCCTCACCGATATACGCGTACGCGCGACCTGATGGATGATTTTGCGACCGTACTGTCGGAAGCCGACGTCCTGATTCTTCTCGATGTGTACGCGGCGGGCGAAGATCCGATCGCCGGTGCTGATGGTCGCGCGATGGCGCGCGCGATTCGCACGCGCGGCGCTGTTGAACCGGTATTCGTGGAATCGCTCGACGATCTCCAGCCGGTTCTTGAAGACCTGCTCGTCGAAGGCGACCTGGTGCTGACGATGGGTGCCGGCGACATCGGCGCTTATGCGAGTGGCCTGCCCGAACGTCTTGGCAAAGGCCCTTCGCTAAAGGTGCACTCATGATGGCGACGGCAAGGGACCTCAAAGTGTACGGTGAGATTCGACATGACGAGCCAATGACGCGCCACACGTCATGGCGTGCGGGCGGCCCGGCCCAGACGTTTTTCATGCCGGCAAGTATCGATGATCTTGCGTCGTTCCTCGCGGAACTCGACGCAGATACCCCTTTGTTCTGGCTCGGCGTTGGCAGCAACCTGTTGGTTCGCGACGGCGGCCTGCCGGGCGTCGTGATCTCAGCGACAAAGATTTTGAAGCACATCGAACGTGCTGGCGACCAGCGTGTCAGGGCCGGTGCCGGCGTCCCCTGCACCCAGCTGGCACGCCAGTGCATTCGCTGGCAACTCGGACCGTCCGAATTCTTTGCCGGAATTCCGGGAACAGTCGGTGGCGCGCTGGCCATGAACGCAGGTGCACACGGTGGCGAAACCTGGGAGCAGGTCGAGTCTGTGCAGACTATCGATCGCAGCGGTGAGCTGCATGAACGAACGCCGCAAGACTACACCGTGGCTTACCGCAGTGTGAAAGGTCCTGTGAACGAATGGTTCCTGGAAGCGACGTTCCGTTTTGACCCCGACGTCCTGCCAAGCATGCAAGAAATGAAGGCCATGCTCGAGCGTCGCCAAAAAACACAGCCGCTGGGATTACCGAGCTGTGGCTCCGTGTTTCGCAACCCGCCCGGCGATTACGCGGCGCGGCTGATAGAGGCGGCGGGCCTCAAAGGGCATCGTATCGGCGGTGCGGAAGTTTCAACCAAGCATGCCAATTTCATTATCAATCGGGAAGACGCATCGGCGAGTGATATCGAAGAACTGATCGAGCACGTTCAGAAGACGGTGCTCGATGTTCATGGCGTAAGCCTGCAGCACGAAGTGCGTATCGTCGGTGAGGTGACATCATGACGAGCACCGCCCCTATTGAGCAACGACGCGTTGTCACCAAAGCCGATGAGTTTGGTCGTGTTGCCGTAATACTGGGCGGCTTGTCGAGCGAACGCGAAGTCTCACTGAATACGGGGGCCGCAGTTCTGAAAGCCCTGCAGGCGAAAGGTGTCAATGCCCATGCCTGGGATCCGGCCGAAAAGACGATGGCGCAGTTTGCCAGTGCGGGCTTCGATCGGGTCTGGATCGCGCTGCATGGACCGGGCGGTGAGGACGGCGCGCTGCAGGGGGCATTGCAGTGGTTCGACATTCCTTACACGGGCAGCGGTGTCATGGCATCGGCGCTCGCGATGGACAAAGTCCGAAGCAAGCACCTGTTCCGCGCCTGCGGTATCCCGACACCGGACTACGCCGTGGTACGCACACACGCAGATGCATCGGTCGCCGCCGAACAGCTGGGTTTTCCGCTCATCATCAAGCCGTCGCGGCAGGGTTCCAGCTTTGGCATGTCGAAAATTTTTGAACGCGCCGAACTGAATGCTGCTGTTGATCTTGCGTTTCAGTACGACACAACGGCCTTGCTCGAATCCTGCATTGCCGGCGACGAGTTCACTGTCGCCGTACTACAGGGTCGCGCATTGCCGAGCATTCGTATCGTCACACCGCGTGTCTTCTACGACTACCGAGCGAAGTATGAATCGGACCGGACCGAGTACATCTGTCGCGGCACCTCGAACGATGCGGAGGAGCAAAGCTACGCAGAGCTCGCGGTTGCGGCGTTTAACGAACTCGGCTGCACGGGATGGGGTCGCGTGGATTTTATGGCGGGCGCGGACGGTCAGCCGCTCGTACTCGAAGTAAACACGGTTCCGGGCATGACCAGTCACAGCCTTGTACCGATGGCGGCAAAGAAAGACGGAATCGAATTTGATGAGCTCTGCTGGCGAATTCTCGAGACGAGTTTCCGCATCAAGCAGGCTGTCGAAACTACTGGGGTGGCAGCACATGTCTCGTAAACAAGCCAGACGGCGCAAGCCAAAAATCGTGAAACAGATAAAGATTCCGACCATTCGTATCGGGCGTATCGTCGCCCCCTTGGTCGCAATCGGTATTGTGTTTGCAACTTACGAGCTAAGCCTGACGATGTTGGATCGAACGATATCTTCGATCGAAATCAGCGGCCCGTTCCAGCGTGTAAGCGCACTGCAGATAGAAGAGGCGATTGGCGATGAAATTGACGAGGGCTTTGTAGGTGCAGACCTTGATCGGATTCAGGAGCGCATCGTCTCGCTACCCTGGATCGATCAGGCGAGAGTCGCGCGCCGCTGGCCAAGCCGCATTTCAATCACGGTAACCGAACAGGTGCCGGCCGCCATTTGGGGCGAGAGCGGGCTGCTCAATACACGCGGCGAGCTGTTCGTAGCCGCGGCTCGGCACACACCGGCCGAGTTGCCCCGGCTCAGCGGTCCGGATGACCGTTCGGCCGAGGTTGCGACACGCTACCTGACTGTCCGTGACCAGCTGATACCGGTCGGACTCGATCTGCGCCGCGTGAACCTGGATGCGCGCGGCTCTTGGGAGATGACGCTGAATAACGGCATTGAAGTACGCCTGGGGCGTCGCAATGTCGTCGAACGCACGGACCTGTTCCTCGATATCGTCACCGACATCATCACGGGCCATGCCAAGGAGATCGACTACGTCGACATGCGCTATGGCAATGGTTTCACGATTGGCTGGAATGGCGGACCGACTACTCCGGTCACCGATCCGAACCCGGCCGAGCAAAAAATGCTCGTAGCCAGAGGTACGGATTGAATGACAAAGCGCCCTGACAAAAACCTGATCGTAGGCCTGGACGTCGGCACGTCGAAAGTCGTGGCTATCGTTGGAGAGCTAAACGACGATGGCAATATCGAGGTAGTTGGCATCGGCTCACATCCGTCGCGCGGCCTGAAGAAAGGGGTCGTCGTGAACATCGAGTCGACGGTGCACTCCATTCAGCGCGCGGTGGAGGAGGCCGAACTCATGGCCGGCTGTGACATTCACTCGGTATACACCGGGATCGCCGGTAGCCACGTGCGCAGTCTTAACTCGCACGGCATTGTCGCCATTCGCGACAAAGAGGTGAGCTCCAGCGACGTCGACAGAGTCATCGATGCGGCCCGCGCCGTCGCCATTCCGGCTGATCAGAAAATCCTGCATATCCTCCCGCAGGAATTCGTTATCGATAACCAGGGCGGCATTCGTGAACCGATCGGAATGTCCGGCGTGCGGCTGGAAGCGAAAGTACACATGGTGACAGGCGCCGAAAGTGCCGCCCAAAATATTGTCAAGTGCGTGAAGCGTTGCGGCCTTGAAGTTGAAGACATTGTTCTCGAGCAACTCGCCTCCAGCTACGCCGTGTTAACCGACGATGAGAAAGAACTCGGTTCCTGCATTGTCGACATCGGTGGTGGCACGACAGACATCGCGGTGTTCCTCGGCGGCGCCATCCAGCACACGGCCGTAATTCCAATAGCGGGCGACCAGGTAACCAATGACATCGCCGTGTCGATGCGTACGCCAACGCAGTACGCCGAAGAGATCAAGATCAAGTACGCCTGCGCGCTGTCGCAGCTGGCAAATCCCGACGAAACGATAGAGGTTCCAAGCGTCGGGGAGCGGCCGCCGCGGCGGCTTGCCCGGCAAACGCTCGCGGAAATCGTGGAGCCAAGATATGAGGAACTTTTTGGCCTGGTTCGCGATGAACTTCGAAGAAGTGGCTTTGAAGAGCTCATCGCAGCCGGCATCGTCATCACGGGCGGCAGCGCCAAGATGGAAGGCGCCGTTGAACTGGCTGAAGAGGTTTTCCACATGCCGGTCCGGCTGGGTGCGCCGCAATACGTTGAAGGTCTGATGGACGTCGTTCGCAACCCCATCCATGCCACCGGCGTAGGGCTGCTTTTGTACGGTAACGAAAATCTGTCGCGACGCGATCGGCGCAGTACACCGATCGGCGGCAAT
>CAMYLB010000183.1:0-791 GCA_947259145.1 uncultured Woeseiaceae bacterium | reverse complement strand
CGATCGGCGGCAATTTAGGTGAGGTGTGGGACCGCATGAAGTCGTGGTTCCAGGGCCATTTTTAAAAAACGGGGTTCAGTGAGTACCCCACAGGGAAAGCAAACAAGCGGAGGAAGACTCAATGTTTGAATTAATGGATGCGCATAGTTCGACTGCGATCATCAAGGTCATCGGTGTCGGTGGCGGCGGTGGCAATGCTGTTGGACACATGGTGGATACCGGCATCGAAGGTGTCGATTTTATTTGTGCCAACACTGATTCGCAGGCGCTCAAAGGATCGCGCGTGCGAACCTCGCTGCAAATCGGTTGCAACATTACGAAAGGACTCGGTGCCGGTGCCGATCCCGATATCGGTCGTCAGGCCGCGATGGAAGATCGTGATCGGATTCTCGAAGTCATCGAAGGTGCGGACATGTTGTTCATAACGGCCGGCATGGGCGGCGGCACGGGAACAGGCGCTGCACCGATCGTTGCTCAGGTTGCCAAGGAACTCGGCATTCTGACCGTGGCCGTCGTTACCAAGCCATTTATGATGGAAGGCAACAAGCGGCTGCAGATCGCAGAGCACGGCATCGGTGAACTCGGCAAGTACGTTGACTCGCTGATCACTATTCCGAACGAGAAGCTGCTGACCGTACTCGGCGGCGAAACAACCTTGCTGGACGCATTTCGATCGGCGAACCAGGTACTGCAGGGTGCAGTGCAGGGCATTGCTGAGCTCATTACCCGGCCCGGCCTTATCAACGTCGACTTTGCGGATGTGCGCACGGTCATGGCGGAGATGGGCATGG
>CAMYLB010000182.1 GCA_947259145.1 uncultured Woeseiaceae bacterium | reverse complement strand
CCTGCTCGGCGTGGTAAAGACGTACCGCTTCACGGTAGTCAATCCACTCGAGCGGCATTCCGGCAATGTCGGTTCTGAGAACCTGTTGCGAAATATCGGATGCGAGTCCTGCGAGCATGCTTGTCCCCTCCGGGGTGTCGCGCCTCGTATGAGCTATCGGCTTACACCCCGATTATGACCTACCTCTAGAGCGCCTTCAAAACCTCGTCCAGGGTTTCTTTCGCGTCACCGAATAGCATGCGCGTATTTTCCTTGAAGAACAGCGGATTTTGAACGCCCGCATAACCCGTAGCCATACTGCGTTTCAGCACAATCGATGTTGCGCCTTTCCAGACTTCGAGTACCGGCATGCCGGCAATCGGGCTATCCGGCTCTTCCTGTGCCGATGGATTCACGATGTCGTTTGCGCCGATCACGACCGACACATCGACTTTCGGAAAGTCGTCGTTGACTTCATCCATCTCAAAAACGATGTCATAAGGCACCCTGGCCTCCGCCAGCAATACGTTCATGTGGCCGGGCATGCGGCCCGCGACCGGGTGAATGCCGAATCGAACATTGATGCCCTTTTCCCGCAATACGCGCGCGCGACCGCCATTCCGTAGCCGGGAATGATCATGACCTCTTTGGCGCTGGCCAGCAAAGCCGCTGTTTCCTGCGGATCGATCGGATAGACCTCGCCCTGATCCTGCGCGCCGGTACTCGCCGGCGTGCCGCCGCCGGTACCGAATCCGCCGGCGATAACGGCGATAAACCGGCGATTCATTGCGCGGCACATGATGTAGCTAAGAATCGCGCCACTCGAGCCAACCAGGGCGCCCGTGACGATCAATAGGTCATTGTTGAGCATGAAGCCGGTTGCGGAGGCCGCCCATCCCGAGTAGCTGTTGAGCATCGATACCACGACGGGCATATCGGCGCCGCCGATTGCCATCACCATGTGAATGCCAAATAGCAGCGCGATAACAGTCATGATTATTAGCGGAGCTATGCCGCCACCGGCGGCGGACTGCAGTACGAACTCGCGGCCGAACCAGATCGCGCCTATTAACAACGCGAGGTTCATCCAGTGACGCGCGGGTAGCAGCATCGGGCTGCCACCGATACGGCCTGACAGTTTGCCGAATGCGATCACGGAACCCGAAAATGTAACAGCGCCAATCAGGATGCCAAGGTAGGTCTCGATGTCGTGAATCGTCAGGTCGATGCCAACGAAACTCTTGTGCGGGTCCATGAAGCTCGCGAAACCGACTGCCACGGCCGCAAGACCGACAAGGCTGTGCAGAACGGCAACAAGCTCCGGCATTTGCGTCATCTGGACGCGACGCGCAAGCACCAGGCCTATACTGCCGCCGATGAGCAGCGCCACAATGAGCAGGCCAAAATTCTGCGTCACGTTCTCGCTGAAAACCGTCGCGAGCAGGGCGATGGCCATTCCGAAGATGCCATACCAGTTGCCGCGTCGGGCGGTTTCCTGGTTGGAAAGCCCGCCAAGGGCCAGTATGAAAAGTACCGTCGCTACGATATAGGAAACGGTAACTACGCCTGTAGGAATCATATCGACCTCACTTCCTGAACATTTCGAGCATGCGACGTGTGACGGCGAAACCGCCAGCGATATTGATGCTCGTTATCATCACCGTGGCCAAAGCAACCCACATGATGATTTTGTCGGTCGAGCTGATTTGCAAAAGTGCGCCGATCACAATGATGCTCGAAATTGCATTCGTGACGCTCATCAGCGGTGTGTGTAACGCTGGCGATACGTTCCAGATCACCATGTAACCGACAAAACACGCCAGCACGAACACCGTGAAGTGCGCCATGAATGATTCCGGTGCAACCGCGCCCAGGCCAAGCAGCGCGAGCCCGCCAACAATTGCCGCAACAATCGGCCCGAGAACGGATCGCTTCTTCTCCGGGGCGACGACAGGCGCCGGTGCCGGTTCTGTTTTCGCCGGTGCCGCGGAAAGTTTCGGTGCAGGTGGCGGCCATGTCGTTTCGCCGCCCCTGCAAACTGTCGCGCCACGAACAACCTCGTCTTCGAAATCAACGACGATGTTGCCGTCTTTTTCCGGCGTCAGATCGGTAATCAAGTGCCTCAGGTTGGTCGCATATAACTGACTGGACTGGGTGGCCAGTCGGCTCGGCAAATCCGTATAGCCGATAATCGAAACGCCGCTTACCTGCACAACCTCATCGGCTTTCGTGAGCTCGCAGTTGCCACCCTGCTCAGCCGCAAGATCGACTATCACGCTGCCGTCCTTCATCGACCGGACCATTTCCGCCGTGATCAGCCTGGGGGCGGGCTTGCCTGGAATCAGCGCCGTGGTAATGATGATATCGACATCTTTCGCCTGCTCGGCGAATAGCGCCATTTCGGCCTTGATGAACTCCTCGCTCATCACTTTGGCGTAGCCGCCTTCACCTGAACCGTCTTCGTCATCGTCGAAATCGAGCATCAGGAACTCGGCGTCCATGCTCTCGACCTGCTCTTTGACCTCGGGACGAGTATCGAATGCGCGAACGATGGCCCCCATGCTCTTTGCCGCGCCGATGGCCGCCAACCCGGCAACACCGGCGCCGATGACCATTACTTTCGCCGGCGGCACCTTGCCTGCCGCTGTGATTTGCCCCGTGAAAAACCGACCGAAATGCTGGGCGGCTTCCACGACTGCGCGGTAACCCGCGATGTTGGCCATTGAACTCAGCGCGTCCATTTTCTGTGCACGAGAAATACGCGGCACGCTATCCATCGCCATCACCGTCGCGCCGCTTTCGGTCAGCTGCTCGAGTAGTTCCGGGTTTTGACCTGGCCACAGGAAACTGATCAGCGTTTGATCGGAGCGCAACGCTGCTGTCTCGGCGCCCTCGGGCGCCCTGACCTTGAGAATCAGATCGGCGTGCATCCACAGGTCGCTGCTCGAGTCCATGACATGGCATCCAGCTTCCCTGTAAGCGTCGTCCGAATAGCTCGCCGCGGCACCAGAATTCGTTTCGACAGCGACACTGAATCCGAGTTTGATTAGCTGGGCGGCAACGTCCGGAGTCGTCGCGACACGCCGCTCACCTGCATGAATTTCTTTCGGAACACCGATTTTCATTCTTACGCCTCCATTTGGACTGCGGCAGTGTAACGAACACCCTCTACGGGCACAAAGAAAGAGGCCCCCGATTGGAGGCCTTTTCATAAGCATTTTCCGAAGGTTGCCTAATCCCGACCTGCCGGGCGAGGGCGTTTTGCCAGGCGGTCCCGCAAACGCTGCCGCTGCTCGGGCGTCATGCGTTTGTAGCGATCCCGGAGTTGTCTGCGGCGGTCCTCGTTCATCTCACGATACTTACGAAAATTCTTGCGAATACGCTCCTGCTCGTTCGGAGGAAGGCTCCTGAAGATCTGTGCGCGCTCCCGAATCTGTTCGCGCCGGTCGGCCGCCAGGTCGCGCCAGGCACTAAATCGCTCACGAGCGTCTTTGCGTTGCTGTCGCGACATGCCGCCCCAGCGGTCGGCACCGCGCGACAATCTCTGCTGGCGCTCGGCCGGCAGCGTATCCCAGCTCTGTTCAAGCTGACTCAGCACCTCGCGTTGACCGTCGCTCAGACTGTCCCAGCTGACGCTGTCTTCCTGGGCAATTGCCGTGCCAAAAATCAGCATCGCGGTAACGGCGACGATTGCCCTGACGTTCGTTTTAGCTTTCATCTTCTTTCTCCATCGATTCTTCACCTTTCGGTACAGGATCGCTCCGTTCTTTATTATCAGCCGTCATCGCTTTATCGAGGATCAGCCAGTCTTCGTCTGATTCTTCCCACATGCCGAGGTACTCCAGGAACTCCACTTCCGGCACGTCATTCCCGTCAGCGCACACCAGGCCGCTGCTGCCCAACAGGACTCCGCACATCAATGCTTCCGATAGGCGCTTAGCCGACATCGCTAACTACGTCCGCGCTGTCTATCCAGCTGTAAAACTCAAGGTCCTCCAGCATCTCGATGCTGTCCTCGCCCAGCAGAATCTCCATATCGGTCACATTCGCCGCATCCGGAAAATCGTCAACCGCCGTGGGGCTCTGCAGCACCATCACGGCGACCAGCACAGCCGCGGCAACACCTGTCGCCGGCACCCAGTGTGACCACTGTCGTCTCGGGCGCTGCAGCTCGGCAAGCGCCTCATGACGACCGCGATTCAGCCTGGATAATGTCGCTGCATCCAACTTATCGACGGATTTGTCAAACGTGGCTTTCACTTGTCTGCCAAACGTGTCATCTGGTTTGTTCATCGTTTTCCTTCCTGAGACCCGTGCCCTTCGGGCCTGTGCTCTTCCAGTTGTTCTCGCAATGCATGTATGGCTCGCGAATAATGTGTTTTGACGCTGCCCTCACTGCAGCCCATCGCCACCGCCGTCCCGGCAACGTCCAGACCCTCAAACATGCGCAGCATGAATGCTTCTCGCTGTCGCGCTGGCAGGTCATGCACGGCGCTGTCAAGGCGCTCCATGGCCTCGGTGTTCGAGAGCTCCTCGTCAGGCGCCCGCCCGATCGGATCGGGTGCCGACGCAATCGCGTCGTAGTCATTGTCGTCGGAGGGCTTCTTGCCAAACCAGACCATGACGCGGTTGCGCACGGCCTGTCGGCGATGCCAGTCACGAACGCCATTTTGCAGAATGCGGTAAAACAACGGCGCCCATTCCTCGCGACCACGATCCGAGTAGCTGCGCACCAGCTTGATCATTGCATCCTGGACCAGGTCCAGGGCCTCGTCGCGATCCCGAACACCAATTTCGGCGATACGCAGCGCACGCCGCTCCACCTCGGCCAGAAACTGGTTGAGTTGCCGTTCTTTTTGCAGTGCTCGTGTCCCGTTTATTGGCGTGCCGGAACAAGATACCGCAAAAACCGCGGTACTGACGTCCATATCTCTTGACTCCACGACAAGGTCATCTAACTTGTCTCCCTTGTTTAACGGCCAAGCCCCGGTCCCGGTTGACAGGATTGGGGGCCGTTTGGCCATATTATGTAAAATTTCCGAGTGATCCCTGATTAACGACGGCCCCATACTCAACGTTGCTGTAAACGTGCCTTTGTCGCGCGAGTTCGACTATCTGCCGCCCAGGACCGGCGCGCCCCCGTCAGCGGGGTCGCGCGTGCTGGTGCCATTCGGCCGTCGCCAGCAGGTCGGGCTCGTGCTCAGGCACTCGGATGAGTCCTCGCTGGCAGCCGGAAAGATTCGACGCTGCGATGCAGTCATCGACGAAGCGCCCCTGCTGTCCGCGACGGACCTGCGATTGATCCGCTTTACCAGCGACTACTACCACCATCCCATCGGCGAGGTCGTCGCGGCTGCCCTGCCCGCACTGCTGCGGCAAGGCAAAGCGCTGCATCCAACCGTGGAGACCATCGCCGTTTCCGACCTGGGCCAATCTCAGGACATCGAAGCGATGGCGAGGCGGGCGCCTAAACAGGCCGAGTTGCTCGAATTTCTGATCGATGCCGGAGGCAATGGCATCGACGCTGATCGCTTGACCGAAGAGCTACCAAATTGGCGACGTGTTGCCAAAGCGCTATTCGAAAAAGCCTACATCGCCCGTCTCGAATTACGTTCCGAGGATTTCGACGAAACGCTCGCGACTGCTAAAACGGACAGCCTGGTTCTCAATGAAGATCAGGAAAAGGCCGTCGCCACTTTGCGGGCCAGCGATAGTTTCTCCGCCTACCTGCTTGACGGCGTTACGGGCAGCGGTAAGACCGAGATCTACCTGCAGCGCATGCGCGACGTCATTGATCAGGGAAAGCAGGTACTCGTTCTTGCGCCCGAGATCGGACTGACGCCGCAGCTCGTCGCGCGACTTCGGGATCGCCTGGGCATCGAGCCAGCGCTGTTTCACTCGGGCCTGACTGACATCGAGCGGTTGGCCGCATGGCGCGCGGCCCGCTCCGGCGCAGCTCACCTCCTGGTGGGAACTCGCTCCGCGGTCTTCACGCCCTTGAAGAACCCGGGCCTGATCGTCGTTGACGAAGAGCACGACCACTCCTTCAAACAGCAGGAGGGTCTGCGTTACTCGGCAAGGGACCTCGCGATCGTGCGTGCCAAACACCTCGATGTCCCGGTCATTCTAGGGACGGCGACACCGACACTGGAGATGCTGCAGCACTGTCGTGAAGGCAACTACAAACACATCCACCTGCCGGTTCGCGCCGGCAGCGCAGAGCCGCCGACTATCCGCCTCGTCGACACGATCCGGACGCCCGCTGCGGATGGACTCAGTGAGCCTCTCCGGCAGGCGATCCGCGATCACCTCAAGGCGGGTGGACAGGCGCTGATTTTTCTTAACCGTCGTGGATTTGCCCCAACGCTCATCTGCGCCAGTTGCGGCCACATAGCCGGCTGCGATCGATGCGATTCTCGTCTTACGGTGCACGCGCACAGCAATCAACTGCGCTGCCACCACTGCGGCGCCTGCCGTTCGCTGGACACACGTTGCGGCGAGTGCGGAGAAGTCGTCAAGCCACTCGGCGAAGGCACGCAGCGGCTGGAAGAAGCACTGCGCGCCCAATTTCCCGGACATTCGATCACGCGCGTTGACAGCGACAGCACCAAACGTAAGGGCGCGATGCACGAGGCGCTGGAGCAGGCGACGGAAGGTGCGGCAGACATCCTTGTGGGCACACAGATGCTCTCCAAGGGCCACCATTTTCCAAAGCTGTCACTGGTGGGCATCGTTAACGCGGATCAGGGTTTGTTTGGCACCGACTTCAGAAGCGCCGAACGCATGGCGCAGTCAATC
>CAMYLB010000181.1:2085-24615 GCA_947259145.1 uncultured Woeseiaceae bacterium | reverse complement strand
GATCGCGAAATGGATCCGCTGTGCTGCGACACCCTGTTCACGCTGCAGGACGATCAGGCCATTCGGCATATATTCCGGGTAGCCTGCGGACTGGATTCGATGGTACTCGGCGAGCCGCAGATTCTGGGTCAGCTCAAGGACGCATTCCGACACGCACAGCAGACCAAGACGCTGGGCCCGAAACTGAGCCTGTTGTTTCAGCACACTTTTGCAGTCGCAAAGAAGATTCGTACCGACACGGAGATCGGTGCCAGCCCGGTATCCGTCGCCTCGGCCGCCGTCAATCTTGCCGACCAGTTTTTTGCCGGCTTCAAGAAACACACGGCGCTCCTGGTCGGCGCCGGCGTGACAATCGAACTGGTCGCGAAGCATCTTCACAAACGTGAGATCGGCCGGATGTTCGTCGCGAATCGCAACGTAGAAAGAGCCCGCGATCTGGCAGGCCAATTCGGCGGCTTTGCGCTGCCGCTATCTGAGATCGAAGGAACCTTGCCCGAGGCCGACATACTGATTACTTCGACTGCGGCCCCGGAACCCATCATTACGCTTCAACAAATGAAAGCAGCCGTCAAAGCACGCAAGCACAAACCGATCTTTGCCGTCGACATCGCGGTGCCGCGCGACATCGAAGCCGGTGTTGCCGATCTTAACGATGTCTACCTTTATACGATCGACGATCTCGACAAGGTCATTCTTGAGGGTCAGGGCAATCGCGAGGCCGCAGCGGTCGAAGCACATCGATTGCTCGACGAGGAGATTGTTCGTTACACGAATATCGAACGCTCAAAGGAGGTCGTGCCTGTGATCGCGGCCCTGCGAGAGAAGACCGAGACGCTGTGCAGCGAGGTCAACGCGCAGGCGCGGCGGCGACTGGCTCGCGGTGAATCCGCTGAAGATGCCGTTGAATATGCCACCGCCGCGCTGATGAAAAAAATTCTGCACAATCCGAGCGTAAGGTTGCGCAAGGCCGGCGAAGCGTCGGATCAGGAATTGATTGACGCGGCGCGCGAACTTTTCGGAATCCGAAAGGGCAGCTGAGCGGGTCGCGACGTGAAAGAATCCATACGCCTCAAGCTGGAATCCGTGCAGGAGCGATTCGAGGAAATCGCCGGTCTGCTCGCCGATGCGGACGTAATTGCGGATCAGAACCAGTTTCGCGACCTGTCGAAAGAATACTCACGCATAGGGCCCGTGGTGCAATCTTTCCAGGCCTATGAAACGTTGCTCAACGACGTCGCCTCCGCTGAGGAAATGACCCATGATGCGGACCCCGAGATTCGCGAGATGGGCCAGGAAGAACTCAAAGGCCTGGCCGAGCGCCGCGAGATCCTGCTGGCACAGCTGCAGAAATCACTGATCCCGGCGGACCCGCATGACGACAGTAACGTATTTCTCGAAATCCGTGCGGGAACCGGCGGCGACGAGGCCGCTATCTTCGCTGGCGATCTTTTTCGCATGTATACAAAGTACGCCGAGTCCATGGGCTGGTCGATCGAGGTACTGGCAGCGCGCGAGGGCGATCACGGCGGCTACAAGGAAATAATCAGCCGCGTAAGTGGCCGCAGTATTTACGCAAAACTGAAGTTCGAATCGGGTGCGCACCGTGTACAACGTGTTCCGGCGACCGAATCACAGGGACGCATCCACACGTCAGCCTGCACGGTTGCCGTGCTGCCTGAACCTGATGAGGTCGAAGCCGTGGAAGTCAATTCGGCGGATCTGCGAGTTGACACCTACCGTGCCTCCGGCGCCGGTGGTCAGCACGTCAACAAGACTGACTCGGCCGTGCGCCTCACCCACCTGCCAAGCGGTATTGTCGTCGAGTGCCAGGACGAACGCTCGCAGCACAAGAACCGTGCCCGTGCAATGTCATTACTGCAGGCGCGCTTGCTCGACGCGCAGGTTTCAGAACAGGAAACGGAGCAGGCAGAAAAGCGCCGGCTGCTGGTCGGTTCAGGTGACCGCAGTGAACGCATCAGAACGTACAACTTCCCGCAGGGTCGCGTGACCGATCACCGCATCAACCTCACGCTTTATAAGCTCGACGAGATCATCGAGGGCGGCCTGCAGCAGGTCATCGAGCCGCTGGTCAACGAGTACCAGGCCGACCAGCTCGCCGCTCTAGGCGACGCATAAGAAACCGGGGTCGAACCGAGGTTTTCGAAAACCTCGGTTCGACCCCGGTTATTGGCTTCTAGCCGAACGCTTGCTCCAGGTCCTCGATCAGATCCTCGACCGCCTCTATCCCCACTGACAGTCGTATCAGCTGATCGTTGATGCCAAGTTTGGCGCGCTCTCTTTCCGGCACACTTGCGTGCGTCATGATTCCCGGGTGCTCGATCAGGCTCTCGACGCCGCCCAGGCTCTCGGCCAGCGCGAACACGTCGCAACGCTCGAGGAAACGCCGTGCATCATCGAGATCGCCTTTGATAAAGAAAGTGACGATGCCGCCGAACCCCGCCATTTGTTTGCGTGCGAGTTCATACTCGGGATGAGACGGCAAGCCAGGGTAAAGAACACTGTCCACGCGCGGATGTTCCTCGAGCCATTCGGCAATGCGCATGGCACTTTCACAATGCCGCTGCATGCGAACGTCGAGCGTCTTAACACCGCGCAACGCCAGAAAGCTGTCGAAAGGACCTGCAATGGAGCCAACGGAGTTCTGCAAGTACCCGAGCTGCTCTGCAAGCAATGTGTCGGCGGTGACGACAATTCCGCCCACCATGTCGGAATGGCCATTGATGAATTTGGTCGCGGAGTGCATGACGATATCGGCGCCGAGCTCCAGCGGTCGCTGCAGGTAAGGCGTCGCGAAAGTATTATCAACAACCACAATAACGTTATTGGCTTTCGCCAGTTTCGCGACAGCCTCGATATCGACAATTTTTAGGAGCGGATTAGTTGGCGTCTCGATCCAGATCATACGGGTGTTGTCTTTGAACGCGTTCTTGACCTGCTCAAGGTCCGAAAGATCGACGTAACTGAAGTCGAGCCCGGCGCTGCGGGTCCGTACGCCCGTAAACAGACGACGCGTGCCCCCATAGAGATCGTCCATCGCAATAACGTGGCTGCCGCTGTCGATCAGCTCGAGTAACGTGCCGGTTGCCGCCATCCCGGATGCAAATGCAAAACCGTGAGATCCGGATTCGAGGTCCGCAATGCAGCGTTCGTAAGCCATACGCGTCGGGTTCTGGGTACGAGAGTATTCATACCCCTGGTGCACCCCGGGACTCGACTGCACATAGGTCGAGGTCGCGTAAATCGGCTGCATGATTGCACCGGTGCTTGGATCCGGAGCCTGCCCCGCGTGGATCGTGCGCGTGGCGAATGCGCGTTTTTTGTTATTGCCGGTCATTCACATTGTCCTCACATCTGGCGGCGAAGATAGTTGAGTACATCGGATCGCGTAATCAGACCAACAAAATCTTCACCATCCATGATGGCCGCATACGGCTGCACACGCAGCATCGCGACCAGGTTATTCATACTTTCGGTTCTGTCCAGCTTGATGAACGCAGACTCCATCGCGTCTTCGACATTAGCGTGCATGAGTTCCGGTTTGCCGTACACAAACTGGATGATGGCGTCTTCGGTAACAACACCGACAAGATCGCCTTCGTCCATAACCGGCAGCTGTGAGAAACCGGCGTTGCGAAGCCGGTTGTGGGCGGTTGTCAGTACGTCCGTAGGTCCTACTGTAATCGTCGCACGCTCTCCGTGAGGCCGACCTACCAGGTCGCGCAAATCGCCGAACTGCTCGCGCGTAATAAAACCCTGGTCTTCCATCCAGAAGTCATTGAAGAGTTTCGACAGGTATTTGTTACCCGTATCGCAAGCGAACGTAACGACGGTTTTCGGCTCAGTTTGCTCACGGCAATACGTGAGTGCGGCGGACAACAGTGTTCCGGATGACGATCCGGCAAGAACGCCCTCTTTCTTTAAGAGCTCGCGGGCTGCTGCAAACGATTCTGCGTCCGTAATTGCGTAGGCTTTGGCGACCTGGCTAAAGTCGGCAATGGACGGGATAAAGTCTTCGCCGATGCCCTCGACGAGCCAGCTACCTTTTTCACCGAGTTCGCCCTTGTTGATGAAGTCCGCAAGGACCGAGCCAACCGGGTCGGCCAGGATCAGGTCTACGTCGGGCGCGTGTTCCTTCAGATACTTGCCCATGCCACTGACCGTTCCGCTCGAGCCAACGCCAAGGACGATTGCATCGAGATCGCCACCCATCTGCTCGACAATCTCGGGTGCCGTGGTCTGTTCGTGTGCGAGCGAGTTATCGGGGTTGCCGAATTGGTTGATGAAGTAGGCGCCCCGCTCATCGGCAATGCGTTTACCGAGATCCTGATAGTACTCGGGGTGACCACGGCCCACATCCGAACGCGTGAGCACTACTTCGGCGCCCATGGCGCGCAGGTTGAATATCTTCTCCTGGCTCATTTTGTCAGGCAGTACGAGAACCAGGCGATAGCCTTTTTGCGCGGCAACGAGCGCGAGCCCGAGGCCCGTATTGCCGGCCGTCGCTTCGACAATCGTGTCACCGGGCTTGATATCGCCGCGCTTCTCGGCTTCCGTGATCATCGAAATACCGATGCGATCCTTGATCGAACCGGCCGGGTTCATGAGTTCAAGCTTGAGGAACAGGCGGCACGGCCCTGTATCAATGTGCGTTACCTCGAGCATTGGCGTCTTGCCAACCATGTCGAGAATATTGGAATACACGTTCATGGACGCATCAGTTACATTGGAAATCAGCTGCGAGTGTACGCGATAGCACCGGACCAACACTACCCATGAGCCACGAAGACGACAGGCGCATTGACTTGATACTCGGCGATGCCGTGACGCGCCTGGCTGCTGCCAGTGACTCGCCACGCCTCGATGCCGAGCTCCTGCTATGCCACAGCATTAATCTGCCGCGCAGCTACCTGTTCGCACATCCCGAAGACGTTCTCGATAACACGACGTTCGATCGCTTTGATGCGCTGTTACGACGACGACTCGACGGTGAGCCCATGGCGTACATCATGGGAAGCAAGGAATTCTGGTCGCATGAGCTGCTCGTGAGTCCCGCGACCCTGGTGCCCCGGCCGGAGACAGAGCTGCTGGTAGACCTCGCGCTTCGGGAGATTCCGCGCAAGGCCGAATGGCAAATCCTCGATTTAGGAACGGGCAGCGGCGCCATCGCCGTGGCGCTCGCTGCGGAGCGATTGATGTGCCAGATAACAGCAGTCGACATCAGTGAAGCGGCGCTGGCTATCGCGCGTGAAAACGCGCGGCAGCTCGAGCTGAGTAATATTTCGTTCGCAGAAGGCAGCTGGTCCGCTCCTGTACGCAACAGCCAATTTAATCTTATCGTGTCGAATCCTCCCTACGTGCGAGCTGGCGACCCGGCGCTCGCCAATCTGCGGCACGAACCGGTTGAAGCGCTGGCAGCAGGCGCCGACGGGCTTGACGCTATACGCGCGCTCGCGGCCGAATGCGGGCAAATCCTCAAGGGTAACGGCGTCCTGCTTATCGAGCACGGTGCCGACCAGTACGACGACGTCGCGGCCATTCTGGCGGCAAGCGACTGGACGAATATCCAGAACCACAAGGACTTTGCCGGCCATCCACGCGTGACAGCAGCCCGCCGGGGTGGTACATAACGGCGCTCACCTAATTTTTGCGAGACATCATGATCACAATCAAGACCAATCACGGCGATATCAGTGTCGAACTGTTCGACGACAAAGCCCCTATCTCCTGCGAAAACTTCCGGCAGTACGTCAAGGATGGCCACTTCGCCGGTACTATTTTTCACCGCGTGATCCCGAACTTCATGATTCAGTGCGGCGGCATGGATGAAAGCATGGCCAGCAAGCCGACGCGCGATCCGATCAAGAATGAAGCGGACAACGGCGAATCGAACGAACGAGGCACGCTGGCAATGGCACGCACGGGTGTGGTCGACAGTGCAACGTCCCAGTTCTTTATTAATATCAAGAACAATGATTTTCTTAACAACGGCACGCGGGATTTCGGCTACGCCGTTTTTGGCAAGGTCTCCGATGGCATGGATGTCGTTGATGCCATTGCCGCCGTTCCGACCGGCAATCGTGGTGGTCATTCCGACGTGCCTGTCGAAGCTGTGACAATCATCGAAGTAACGATCGACGACTAAGCCGGAAACGCGGCGACTGCCGGGCATGCTCAAAAAACGTGTGACGTGGATCGGCCTGCTGCAGGCCGCCGCGATCGTCACGATCCTGTTTTCGGTCGTGACGAGTTTCGATTTCGTGCATCGCTACATCGAGCTGTATTCCCATTTCAGGCTGCAGTACTTCGCCGCATCGCTGCTGTTGCTCATAGTATTCATAGTCTTACAAAGCCCGAAGTATGCAGTCCTGTTGCTCGTCACTGTCGTATTCAACGCGAGCTATGTGCTGCCCTGGTATTTTGGCGCGACCCGGGTCGAAAACGGCAGCACGATCAAGCTTCTGCACGCCAACCTGTACGCGGGAAACGACCAATATGAACGGTTGTTCGAGCTCATCGAAGCGGAACAGCCGGACGTGATTTTTCTGCAGGAAGTAACGCAGAAATGGCGGGACGCAACCCTGCGCCTGCGTGGAGACTATCCGCACAACTACGTCGCGGCGAGGGAAGGCAGTTTCGGCATCGCAATGTTTTCTCGCATTGCGCTCGACTCGGTCACGCATGCCGACAGCCCGCCTCTGAACTACCCGACGATCGTGACAACGATGACCGTAAATAACGAAGCTCTGACCCTGATCAATACGCATCCCACGATTCCGATGTCGCGATTACAGTACGAAGCCCGCAACGAGCAGCTCAGAAGTATTGCGGCCCTGGCAAATCAGGCAGCGGGCGCTGTAGTTCTGACAGGCGACCTGAACGCCAGCGTATGGAGTAGCAATTACCGCAAGCTGGAAGCAAGCACCGGGCTCAGAAACACGCGGCGAGGGTTCGGCATCCTGCCGACATGGCCGACGTTCCTGCCGTTTGCGATGATCCCGATTGACCATGCGCTGGTTTCGGATGGCGTTGGCGTTGTGGAAACACGGACGGGCGCGCGTATCGGGTCGGATCACCTGCCGCTTATTGTGGAAATCGCGGTCGGCAAATAACTCGCCTGAGGCCTCCTGGCCGGAGGCAACGCCGATTGCCTACGCCGTTCCTTTGTTCTTGCGAGTCTTGTCGGCGTACATTCGCTCATCGGCGTCCCGCAGCAGGTCGTCGATGTCATTATGAACGTCGGGATCGAACCTCACCCTGCCAACGCTCCAGCCCAGGTGTTGGCTGAAGTTCGATTTAATGTCTTTGGCAAGCTTACGCATGTTTGTTATGGCCCTGTCCGAAAAGGCCTTCTGGCCGGCTATCATGACGACAAACTCATCGCCACCCAGGCGCGCCACGACATCGGAATTTCGAAAACTCTTGAGCAACAGTTTGGCAAACGCCTGCAATGCCTCATCGCCCGCTTCGTGCCCGAACTTATCGTTAAGCGCTTTGAAACCATCGAGATCAAAGAACAATACTTCGACCTCCAGGTTGTTGCGCTTGCAGAGCGGCAACAGATGCTGGGCAACCTGTTGAAAGCCGCGCCGGTTCGCAATTTTCGTCAGTTCATCGACATTGATCTCAGCCGACGACGCCAGCTCATCGTCGACCAGTGCCGCGAAGTCCTTGAGCGTTTCCGCATCCTGTGTCGAAAAGGCACGCGGCTTGTCATCAATCAGACACAGCGTGCCGATGCGTTTGCCCTCGCCCGAATGCACTGGATAGCCGGCATAAAAACGCACATTGGGATTGCCTGTAACGAGTGGATTATCGGAAAAGCGCGGATCAGTGTGCGCATCCTCGATGACAAAAGCCCGCTCCTCCAGTATCGCGTGGCCGCAGAACGAAACTTCTCGGGGTGTCTCGCAGGCGTCGAGTCCCTGTCTTGACTTGAACCACTGTCGATCCGAGTCGACAAGACTCACCAGGCAGATATTAACGTCGAAGATCCGTCTCGCCATTCGGGTGACCCGATCAAAACGCTCCTCGGGCTCGGAATCCATGATGCGCAGTGAATGGAGACTCAGCAGACGAACGGTTTCGTCGAGCGGAACGGGCGGTTCTTGCATACGTCTTTCCCTGCTGGATTGATTAACAAATCAGACTAACGGATGCCCCAGTCTAGCAAAAGTACCTGCATTCACCTGTAATAATTGTTCACAATCAACGTCGATCGTGCAGGAAACGTTATATCTTCACGACGTGCTCAGGCCGCGTTGGCGGCCTCAGGCTCATACCCAAGATTTGGCGCCAGCCATTTCTCGGCATCGGCGACACTGATACCCTGCCGAGCGGCGTAGGATTCAAGCTGGTCGCGACCGATCTTGCCCACGGCAAAATACCTCGAATCGGGATGCGCGAAATAGAAACCACTGACGGCGGCCGTCGGGTACATCGCGTAGGACTCGGTCAACGTCAGGCCGATACTCGCCTCCACATCCAGCAACTGCCAGAGCTTGCCCTTCTCCGTGTGGTCGGGACAGGCGGGATAGCCCGGTGCAGGCCGGATACCGCGGTATTTTTCGCGGATCAGGTCTTCGTTTGTCAGCTGCTCATCGCTCGCATACGCCCAGAACTCCCGACGAGTACGCTGATGCATGTATTCCGCCATGGCCTCGGCCAGCCGATCAGCCAGCGCTTTCAGAATAATCGAGCTGTAGTCGTCATGTGCCTTTTCGAAGCGGGCGACGTGCTCCTCTATTCCAATTCCGGCCGTCACCGCGAAAGCGCCGATGTAGTCGGCGAGCCCGCTGCCGGACGGCGCGACAAAATCGGCAAGACAGGACTGCGCCTGTCCCTCGGCTTTCGCACGCTGTTGTCGCAGTTGTACGAGGCGTTGTTGCGTCGTTTTTCGTTGTTCGTCTGCGTAGATCAGGATGTCATCATGATCCACTGAATTCGCCGGAAAAAAGCCCACCACGGCTCGTGCTTGCAACCATTGTTCCTCGATAATTCTGTCGAGCATCCTTTTTGCGTCATCGAAAAGCGAAGTTGCGGCTTCACCGACGATCTTGTCGCTGAGGATCTGGGGAAACTTGCCGTGAAATTCCCAGGCATTGAAAAACGGCATCCAGTCGATGTAGTCACGCAAAACCGCGAGATCGATATTATCGAATACCCGCTTGCCTTCGAAGGTCGGTCGTGGCGGCGCGTAATTGCTCCAGTCGCATTCGTGGTTACGTTCCCGCGCCTGGTTAATCGAGAGCTGCGGTGCGAGTCGTTTCTTGTTCGCGTGCTGATCCCGCCGACGCGCATTCTCGTGGCGCGTTTTTTCGATGAGCGCGGCACAGGTGTCCGGCTCAACCAGGGCCTGCGCGACACCGACCGATCGCGACGCATCTTTGACGTAAATGACCGGACCCTCGTAACGCGGCTCGATCTTGACGGCGGTATGCGCCGGCGATGTCGTTGCACCGCCGATCAGTAACGGCAGGTCGAAGCCCAGCCGCTGCATTTCACTGGCTACATGCACCATTTCGTCGAGAGACGGCGTAATCAGGCCGGACAGCCCGATAATATTCGCGTTTTCGCGGCGGGCCGCTTCGAGGATCTTGTCGCAGGAAACCATGACGCCGAGATCGACGACCTCGAAGTTGTTGCACTGCAGGACCACGCCAACAATATTCTTGCCAATGTCGTGTACATCCCCTTTCACCGTCGCGATAACGATCTTGCCGTTGGAACTCATTTTGCCGCCCTTCTCTTCCTCGATGAACGGGATCAAGTGGCCTACAGCCTTTTTCATCACGCGCGCCGACTTGACGACCTGCGGCAGAAACATCTTGCCCTCGCCAAACAAATCGCCGACGACATTCATTCCTGCCATTAGCGGGCCTTCGATGACATCGAGCGGTCGGTCGGTTCCACAGCGCGCTTCTTCCGTGTCTTCAATGACGAACTCATCAATGCCGTTGACGAGCGCGTGCTCGAGGCGTTTCTCGACAGGCTTTTCGCGCCATGAAAGATCCTGTCCTTTTGCGACGGTGCCACCGGTCTGTCCTTTGTAGTTCTCGGCGACCGCCAGCAGTTTCTCGGTCCCTTCGGAATCGCGATTGAGGATGACGTCTTCGACCGCATCGCGAAGGTCCTTGGGCAGATCATCATAAATCGCAAGCTGTCCTGCATTGACGATGCCCATGTCCATGCCGGCACGAATCGCGTGATACAGGAACACCGAATGAATGGCCTCACGCACGATATTGTTGCCGCGGAACGAAAACGACACATTACTCACGCCACCACTGACAAGCGCATGCGGCATGGCGGCCTTTATCTGGCGCGTGGCTTCGATGAAATCGAGCCCGTAGCTCGCGTGTTCTTCGATGCCGGTCGCAACCGCGAAAATATTGGGATCGAAAATGATGTCGGCCGGATCGAAGCCGACCTGCTCCGTCAGCACCTTGTAAGAGCGCTTACAGATCCCTACCTTTCTCTCGATCGTGTCCGCCTGGCCCTGTTCATCGAACGCCATGATGATGACTGCGGCGCCGTAGTCGCGACACAGCTCTGCCTGCTTTATGAACGAGTCCTCGCCTTCCTTGAGGCTGATGGAATTGACAACGGCTTTGCCCTGTACACACTTGAGACCCGCTTCGATGACCGTCCACTTCGACGAATCGATCATGATCGGGAGGCGCGAAACGTCGGGTTCCGACGCGATAAGATTCAGGAAAGTGACCATCGCCTTTTCCGAGTCGAGCATGCCCTCGTCCATGTTGATGTCGATGATCTGTGCGCCGTTGTCGACCTGCTGACGCGCAACCGCAACGGCGGCCGCGTAATCGTCGGCCTCGATCAGGCGCCGGAACACCGCCGAGCCCGTGACATTGCATCGTTCGCCCACGTTCGCGAACAGGTCATCGGGACCGATGTTGAACGGCTCAAGTCCTGCCAACCGGCATTTCACGGGAAGTGCCGGTATGCTGCGCGGCGCACAGCTGCCCACAGCCCTGCCCAATGCACGAATATGGTCCGGCCGGGTACCGCAACAGCCGCCAACGAGGTTGACGAGGCCGCTGTTCGCAAACTCGCCAACGACCTCGGCCATTTCCTCCGGCGTTTCATCGTATTCACCGAACTCGTTCGGGAGCCCGGCGTTCGGATGTGCGCTCACACGGGTATCCGCGATGCGCGCAAGCTCGTCAACATAGGGCCGCAATTCGCTTGCACCGAGTGCGCAGTTGAGACCGATCATGAACGGATTGATATGTCGGACCGAATTCCAGAACGCTTCCGTGGTCTGCCCCGACAAAGTCCGTCCGGAGGCATCGGTGATCGTTCCCGAGATCATGACCGGAAGCTCAATACCGGTCGCCCGGAAGCTGCGCTTGAGGCCAACAATTGCAGCTTTCGCATTGAGCGTGTCGAAGATGGTCTCGATCATCAGGAAATCGACGCCGCCCTCGATCAGGGCACTGGCTGCGGTTTCATAAGTGTCGGCGAGATCGTCGAACTTGATGTTGCGAAAGCCCGGGTCGTTCACGTCGGGTGAGATCGATGCCGTGCGGTTCGTCGGGCCGAGTACGCCTGCAACATAGCGCGTAACACCGGTCTTTGCGGCACAAACATCGGCGCACTCGCGCGCGATCCTCGCGGACGCGGTGTTCAATTCGGCAACCAGCGACTCCATGCCATAGTCCGCCATCGAGGGCGCGTTGGAATTGAACGTGTTGGTTTCAATAATATCCGCGCCAGCCTCGAGGAACTGACTGTGAATGTCGCGAATAATGTCGGGTCGCGTCAGCGACAGAAGATCATTGTTGCCTTTCAGATCATGGCCGAAATCGACAAAACGCTCGCCGCGGTAGTCGTCTTCGTTCAGGCCAAAGGACTGAATCATCGTCCCCATGGCACCGTCGAGCAGCAGGATGCGTTCATCGAGTGTGCGCATTAAAGTGGCTATTCTTTGTTTGCGTTCCATCTTCATGCACTCACGCCGCCGCTCGATCGGGTCGAACGCCAAGCGCATGGCATATGGCGTACGTCAGTTCCGAGCGATTCAGCGTATAGAAATGAAAATCCTCGATACCTTCTTTTTGCAGGGCGCGCACCTGCTCGATCGCCACGCTCGCGGCGATCATTTGCCGCGTTGCTTCATCATCATCGAGGCCGTCGAAACGATCCCGTAGCCAGTCCGGAATACTGGCGCCACACATGTTGGCAAAACGTTCGAGCTGCGGAAAACGCGTAATAGGCAATATGCCCGGGACGATCGACGAGTCGATGCCCGTTTTCGCACAGCGATCACGAAAGCGCAGGAATACGTCGGCATCGAAGAAGAACTGCGTGATCGCTCTGCTGGCGCCGGCATCCAGCTTACGTTTCAGGTTTTCAAGATCGAATTCGGTGCTCGGTGCCTCCGGATGCACCTCGGGGTAAGCCGCGACCGAGACATCGAAGTCGGCAACTTTGCGCAAGCCCGCAACGAGGTCGGTGGCATACGCGTAGCCCTCTGCGTTTGGCGTGTAGGCACCGGAGTCTTTCGGCGCATCGCCCCGCAACGCAACAAGGTGGCGAACACCCATGTCCCAGTATTCACGCGCGATATCATCGATCTCACCACGGCTCGCACCGATGCAGGTCAGATGCGGCGCGGGTGTGAGCTCAGTGTCCCGAATAATGCGCTCGACGGCAGCATGTGTGCGCTCGCGTGTCGAACCATCGGCACCGTAGGTCACCGAAACGAAAGACGGCCCAAGATCGGCGAGTCGCTCGATCGACTTCCAGAGCGTGGCCTCCATCGCGTCCGTGTTCGGTGGAAAGAATTCGAAGGAGACTGAGGGTTTTTGCATAGTATCTGTTGTCATAGTTTTTTCTGCCACGAGTCAGGCCGCGGCGATTGCGCGGCCAGCCGACATTGCTACGGCGAGCAACCATTCCGGGTTTTTTTCGGGAATCGAACGGGGCTTTGCAAGACGCAAACCTGTCGATGCAGCCCATTCGGTGAATTTATTGTTCAACTCTGCGACGCCTTTGTCGCCAACCGATGCCAGCAGCAGGATGCGTCCATCACTTTTGAGCAGGCGTAGGGCCTCGGCAAGCGCTTTCAGCGGTTGCCTGGCACCGGCCAACACGTCGTCGAGAATAATTGTGTCGAATTCGGCGTCGGCGAACGGCAGTGAAACCATGTCGCCCTGTCGCAGGGTACAGTTGGGCAATCCGGCGAGCAGCATTTCGGCCCTTGCGAAACGGCGCGCGTCGGGATCGGTGTCCACACCAACGACGCGGTGCGCACGAGACGCCAGCAATTTTAACAGTCGGCCCTGACCGCAACCAATGTCGAGAAGGTCGCCGAGCGGCCGGGCAACCGTCAGCTCGACCAGCGCTTTGTGCAACACGCGATCATCGCCCGCCCGTGTGACCCGATCATGGTCCGTGCGCAGCTTTTGCAGGCGCTGCGTGTCTTTCGCAAACTGCGGCTCGTCAGCGGGCAGCAGAGCGAGCAGACGACGACGCGTCAGCGGATCGATACCCTTCGTCGGCACGCGGTAGTAGACGAAATGGCCATCACGGAATCGCTCCAGCAGGTCCGCTGCACAAAGCTGCTTCAGGTGCTGCGAGACCCGCGGCTGGCTTTGACCCGTCACGGTAGTGAGCTCCGATACACTGCATTCGGCCACGCCGCACAGCGCAACCAGGCGAACCTTGATCGGGTCGCCGAGGGCCTTGAACTGTTTCAGCAGCTTGTCCGTTGATGGCTTCATATAAAGATATAACGATTCTTTAATATAAACGGCCGAACAGTATAACTCACTGATCCAGCGACCACCACCCACCACATCCCGACACCCTCACGCAGCACGCTTGAGCAGCGGCGGTGAGCGCGGGGAGGTCTTGCGACGCGACGTTGCTTAGCTGGAGCTAGCAAGATATCGCCGTGATCGCCGCCGCGGCCAAAGCGCGGGGAGGTCTTGCGACGCGACGTTGCGTAGCTGGAGCTAGCAAGACATCGCCGTATTCGCCGCCGCTACCGAACCAGGGCTTGGTTCTTGCGTAGACAGTTGGGGGGAGGTTTATTGAACCGAGTCGGGGCCCTGAACGACGTTCTCAATGAACAGGCGCTCGACGTCCACCGCATCAAAATTACGTTGACGCCCGCAATACTCACAAATCACTTCAATGCGCCCCTGCTCGGCCAGCGTCTCACGTGACTCTGTTTCACCGAGCATCTTGAGTACATCCTCGGTCTTTTGACGCGAGCATCGACAGCGGAAATTCGCGGCGCGCGGAGTATAGACACGCACATCGTCTTCTGCGAAAAGATTGCCAATCAAGCGGATGCCGGCGTCACCGTCGAAATCACGGATGGCCAGGGTTTTGGCCAGCAGATGCAAGCGATTCCAGTCATCGTCCTCAATGGGCTGTCCGGGAACCTGCTGCAGCAATAAGCCGCCGGCGACCTCTGCGTTCGCGACAAGTGCCATGTGACTCGGCAGTTGCACGGAGCGCAGGAAGTAGTGTTCGAGGCTCGCCGCGAGCGATGTATCGTCAATGTCGACGATACCCTGGTAAGGCCTGTCGCCGGAATCCACGGTCACCGCACAATGTCCTTTTTCAACAAGGTCGGCAAACTCCATGGCAGCACCGCCGGGTGCGGCCGATGCCATACCGCGAAGATCGAGTTCGCTCGTGCACTGCATCACGAGCATGCGCAGTATGCCGCTACCCTGAATCTGCAGCGTGATCGCGCCGTCGAATTTGAGGCTCTGCGCAATCAGGCCGGTCGCCGCAGCAGCATGACCGAGCGTTTCAGTAATGAGCGGATCGTAATCATGGTCGCGCAACATGCGGCGCCATGTTCGTGATAAATGGATGAGCGCGCCGCGCACCGGCATCGACTCGAATCCGAACGGCATTATGCTATCCGCAGACACTAGCCGCCGAGTTTGTCTTTAAGGATCTGGTTTACCTGTCCCGGGTTTGCCTGGCCTTTGGTTGCCTGCATGACCTGGCCGACAAAGAAACCGATGAGCTTGTCTTTACCGGCTTTGTACTCGGCGACCTGGCCTGGATTCGCTGCGATGACCTGCTCGACAACAGCCTCGATCGCCGAGTTGTCGGTAATCTGCTGCAGGCCTTTTGCACCAATGACAGCGTCTGCCGTGCCCTCGCCGTCCCACATCGCCTCGAAAACCTGCTTGGCGATTTTTCCAGAGATCGTGTTGTCGTGGATTCGCGTCAACAGGCCTGCCAATTCGGTCGCCGGGACCTTGCTGTCGGTGATCTCAAGTCCGTCCCGATTCAGCGCGCCCGACAAATCACCGATGACCCAGTTCGCGACCAGCTGTGTTTTCGCGTCTGTCGCCGCCGTGGCGGTTTCGAAAAAATCGGCGAGCGCGCGTGAACTCGTCAACAAATCAGCATCGGCTGATTTTAGGCCGTAGTCATCGACAAAGCGCCGCTGCTTCGCCGCAGGCAGTTCCGGCAATTGCTGCCGCACCGACTCGATATACTCCGCGCTGATTTCGACAGGCAGCAGGTCCGGGTCCGGGAAATAACGATAGTCGTTTGCTTCTTCTTTCGAGCGCATCGGCCGCGTCTCGTCCTTGTCCGAATCGTACAGCCGCGTTTCCTGCACGACTTCTCCACCGTCCTCCAGATGTTCGATCTGCCGCTCGATCTCGAAGTTGATCGCCTTTTCGACGAAACGGAAGGAATTAAGGTTTTTTATTTCGGTGCGCGTGCCGAGCGCTTTCTGCCCGACGCGACGCACGGAAACATTGGCATCACAGCGAAATGATCCTTCCTGCATGTTGCCATCGGAAATGCCAAGGTAACGAACAATAGTGTGAATCTTGCGCATGTAGGCCACGGCTTCTTTCGCCGAGCTGAGATCGGGCTCCGAAACAATCTCCAGGAGTGGCGTGCCGGCGCGGTTCAAATCGATGCCGGAATTCTTGTCGAGTCCTTCGTGAATGGACTTGCCTGCATCCTCTTCGAGATGCGCTCGCGTGATCCTGATGCGCTTTTCCTTGCCTTCAGCATCGGTAATGTACAGCTCACCGCGCTCGACGATGGGCAGCTCGAACTGGCTGATCTGGTAGCCCTTTGGCAAATCCGGGTAAAAGTAATTCTTGCGCGCAAATACCGAGCGCGGTGCAACCGTGGCATCGACAGCCAGTCCGAACATCGTGGCCATGTGCACGACTTCTTTGTTGAGCACGGGCAACATGCCCGGGTAACCCAGGTCGACAAGGCAAGCCTGCGTATTGGGCTCCGCGCCGTAGGCCGTCGAGGCACCGGAGAAAATCTTGGACCGCGTCGCAAGCTGCGAGTGGACCTCGAGACCGATGACTGTTTCCCAACCAGAGCGCATCTTATGCATCCTCTTGAGCCGCGTTTTGGCGCACAGGTTCGGAAACGAGGCGCGAACCGCGTCCAATGCCGGTTGTCATTGGCAAGGTTCGCAACAAAGTAATCCGAGCCTGTGCGCCAAAACCCGAACGGGAAGCAACTCTGCGGGCGTGCTGCTGCGTTGCTCGTCGCTCCAGTGGAATAACCACAGCGCGCTCCTCGCGCCTTGCATCCCATCCCGCAGAGTCAGCTTCGCGGCCATGAGGATGCATAAGATGCGCTCCCTTCATAGGAAATCCGCGGGACAGGCGGTGTGCCAATCGGTTGCTTGCTGGTACTTGTGCGCACACCGGAGCAAGTTTTCTTCAGCGAAATGAGCACCGACCATGTGCAGCCCGACCGGCAGCTCATCGACGAAGCCGCATGGAATCGACATGGCCGGCAACCCGGCCAGGTTCGCACCAATGGTGTAGATGTCGTTCAGGTACATCGTAATCGGATCGTCGATCTTGTCACCAAGCTTGAACGCCGGTGAAGGTGCGGTCGGTCCGACGATAACGTCGACTGCAGCAAACGCCTGTTTGAAGTCGTCGGCGATCAGATGACGCACCTGCTGAGCTTTTAGGTAGTAAGCATCGTAATAACCTGCCGACAGTACGTAAGTACCGGTCATGATGCGACGCTTGACCTCGTCACCAAAGCCTTCGCCGCGACTGCGACAATAGAGGTCGAGGAGATCTTCGGCGTTCTCCGCACGATGACCGAAGCGCACGCCGTCGAATCGCGACAGGTTGGATGAACATTCTGCCGGTGCAACGACGTAGTAAGTCGGTACCGACAGATCGAGATTGGGAAGATCAACTTCGACTGTCGTGGCGCCCAATGACTCGAGCACGGCGATCGCCTCCTTCACCCTGTCACCGCATGCCTTATCCAGCCCCTCATCGAAATGCTGCCTGACGATGCCGACGCGCAGGCCCTTGATCGACTCCTTCAACCCGCCAAGATAATCAGGAACCGGCCGGTCAATCGAGGTGGAATCCCGTTCATCAAAACCCGCCATGACTCCAAGCAGGCGCGCAGCATCTTCGGCCGTACGCGAGATAACGCCGGCCTGATCGAGGCTCGATGCGAATGCAATCATGCCGTAGCGGGATATGCGTCCATAAGTCGGCTTGATGCCCACGGTGCCGGTCATCGCTGCGGGCTGGCGTATGGAGCCGCCGGTATCAGTGCCGGTCGCCGCCGGCGCCAGGCGTGCGGCAACCGCTGCCGCAGACCCACCGGACGATCCGCCCGGCGATCGCGCCAGGTCCCAGGGGTTACTGACGGGGCCGAAGAAACTCGTTTCGTTCGACGAGCCCATCGCGAATTCATCCATGTTGGATTTACCCAAAACGACGGCACCGGCGTCAGCCAGTTTTTCAACGACGGTCGCGTCATACGGTGCAATGAAGTTGTTCAACATTTTCGATCCGCAGGTCGTTTTCACGCCGCGAGTACAAAATATGTCTTTGTGGATAATTGGCAAACCGTTCAGCACGCCACCGTCACCGGCTGCCCGCGCTTTGTCGGCACGCGCTGCGGCCGCAAGCGCTGGCTCGGCGGTTACCGTGATGAACGCATTGAGCTTCTCGTCCAGTTGCGCGATGCGGTCGAGCAACGACTGCGTCAGTTCGACAGACGTAAAGTCGCCGCGGGCGAGCCCGGCGGCAAGTTCGCTCATCGACTGCGCGTGCATTTCCAGCTGCGTCGCACTCATTCTATAACTTTGGGCACGAGGTACAGCCCGTCGGAGACGGCAGCCGCATTTTCCTGGTACCGATCCCGTTCATCCGTCTCAACGACGACATCGGGGCGCAGCCGCTGAGCCGTATCGAGCGGGTGAGCCATCGGTATCACGCCGACAGTATCGGCCCGGGAAAGCTGATCGACGAAATCCACGATCCTGGAGAGCTTCTCGACGCTCTCGGCGTATTCGTCTTCGCTGAGTTTCAGCCGCGCCAGCATCGCAATGTGCTGGACCTGATCTTTGCTAAGAGACACGGGACATTTCCGGCGGTGATAATTGCGTCAAAGGGTTGTCAAACGGACCGCTTTTCAGCGGGGACGCAATAATACACGGCACCTTGTGCAATGTCCTGCGCATTGTTAGATTACGCCGTTAATCTTGCTTCGAGACCCCGCCCCGACATGTTCAAGAGAATACTGGGTTATTTTTCCAATGACCTGTCCATCGACCTTGGCACCGCCAACACCCTGATTTACTCGCGGGGACACGGCATCGTACTCGATGAGCCGTCCGTGGTGGCGATTCGGGAGGATTCCGGACGGGGCGGCCGCGTTGTTGAGGCCGTGGGCATGGAAGCCAAGAACATGCTGGGACGCACACCGGGCAATATCACGGCCATTCGGCCCTTGAAAGACGGCGTAATCGCCGATTTCACTGTCACCGAGAAAATGCTGCAGCATTTCATCCGAAAAGCCCATCAATCACGCTATTTCCGGCCCAGCCCGAGGGTCCTGATCTGCGTGCCCTACGGCTCGACCCAGGTCGAACGCCGCGCGATTCGTGAATCGGCCGAGGGCGCAGGCGCCCGCAAGGTACACCTTATAGATGAGCCAATGGCTGCGGCCATTGGCGCGGGCATGCCCGTCCATGAGGCGCGCGGCTCGATGGTGCTCGATATCGGCGGCGGTACCTCCGAAGTCGCGGTCATCTCGCTGAACGGCATCGTTTATGCCGCATCGGTCCGCATCGGCGGCGATCGTTTCGACGAAGCCATCACCAGCTACGTGCGTCGCAACTACGGCATCCTGATCGGCGAAGCGACGGCGGAGCGCATCAAGCACGAAATTGGCTCTGCATTCCCAGGCCAGGAGGTCCTCGAGATCTCGGTCAAGGGCCGCAATCTCTCTGAAGGCGTGCCGCGCAGCTTTACGCTTAACAGCAACGAAATCCTCGAAGCCCTGCAGGAACCGCTGCAAGGTATCGTCGGTGCTGTTAAGGAGGCGCTGGAACAGACGCCGCCAGAACTCGGCGCAGACGTCGCTGAACGTGGCATCGTGCTCACGGGTGGCGGCGCCATGCTGCGCGACATCGACAAGCTCTTGATGGAGGAAACCGGACTGCCGGTTGTCATCGCCGACGACCCGCTGACCTGCGTCGCCCGCGGCGGCGGTCGTGTGATAGAGCTCATCGACGAACACGGTCCGACTGTGTTCGGCCTGGAGTGATTCACGGCCGGCTCGACTGACGACGGGGTCCACTTACGCGATGGTCGCTTCCCGGGGAAAAGACAGCAATCCAGCACGCATCCCGGCGCTCGGCATTCGGCTGCTGCTGCTGGTCTTGATCAGTATCGTGCTGATGTATCTCGATCATCGCGAGAACCACCTCGACGCCGCACGCAAAGCGATAGGCGCAGCGGTTTACCCGATTCAGCTGATTGTCGATGCGCCTGTGCGTTTGTGGGCCTGGCTCGGCGAATCCACAACCTCACGCGGTGATCTGCAGCTCGAAGTGGGCCGCCTCAATGCCGAGCGCTTGCTCACCAACGCCAGGCTGCAGCGGCTCACGGCCCTTGAAGCCGAAAACGCGCGATTGCGCGCGCTGCTGGATGCACGCGCCAAGGTTCGCGACGAGGTGCGCGTCGCAGAGATCATGGCCGTCGATGCCAACCCTTATGAACACAACCTCATCATCGACATCGGCAGCCGCGATGGCGCCTATGACGGCCAGGCCATCGTTAGCGCCGACGGCGTCGTCGGCCAGGTCATCAGGACCGGGCTGATGACCTCGCAAGCGGTACTGATCAGCGATACGGATCATGCACTGCCTGTCGAGATCAACCGTAACGGTCTGCGTACGATTGCCGTTGGCACGGGCGAGATCGACCGGCTCGATCTGCCCTTCCTGCCGAATAACGCCGATATTCGTGCCGGAGACCTGCTGGTCACGTCCGGCCTGGGCGGCTCGTTTCCGGCCGGCTACCCGGTTGCCGTGATCGACGCGGTGACACGTATTCCACAAGAGCCTTTTGCGAACGTCACCGCAAAGCCCTCCGCAGCCCTCGACCAGGTTCGCGAAGTCATGCTCATCTGGTCGGCCGCCCCGGTCATTGAGGAGCAGGAGGATGAGTAGGGACCGCGCATCCCGCCGTCTGCCGGTGATCGGAACACTGCTCGTCGGACTCATGCTGTCAATCATGCCGTTGCCTGACACGATTGCGCCGTTTCGCCCCGACTGGTTGGCACTTCTGACCATCTTCTGGGCCATGCAGCTGCCACGCACCTGGAGCGTCGGCAGCGCCTGGATCGTTGGCCTCATCCTGGACGTCTCATACGGAACCCTGCTTGGGCAACATGCGCTGGCGCTGTGCGTCATTGCTTTCATTACGGTGCGCTTTCATTTGCTGATGCGTGTGTTCCCGTTATCGCAGCTGTCTGCGACCGTGTTCGCGATGCTGGCCCTGTATCAGTTTCTGCTGTTCTGGATTAACGGCGTCTCCAGCGTTGCGGCACCGCCGGTGACCTACTGGGCGCCCGTGGTCACGGGCACCCTGATCTGGCCGTTTCTGTACATGTTCCTGACGGGAGTCCGCTACAGGGCCCGGGCGGGCGGCTAACCTGGTGCTGCTGTCGCCGATCAAGGACCATCACTCCGAACGCCGCCTGTTTGTCGGGCGGGTGATGGTTGCTACGTTTATGGCAATTCTGCTGCTCGGCATCGTCATCGCACGACTCGTGCAGCTGCAGGTCGTGCAGCACGAACTGTTCGCCGAAAAAGCCCAGGGTAATCGTGTCCGTATCGAACCCGTTGCACCGATCCGCGGCCTGATCTTTGATCGCAGGGGCCGCGTCATCGCCGAAAACCTGCCGGCTTACCAGCTCGAGCTTGTACCTGAGCAGGTCGTTGATATCGACGATACCCTCGAGCGACTGGCAGACTTGGCCCTGATCGACCGCGAGGACATTCCGCGCTTCAAGGAACTCAGCCGCAGCGGACCGCGTTTCCGACCCGTCTCTCTAAAATTTCGGCTGACCGAAGAGGAAATTGCCAACTTCGCGATCCAGCGCCCGCGTTTTCCCGGCGTCGATTTCAAGCCCAGGCTGGTTCGTCACTATCCTGACGGCGCCGCCGTGGCACATGCCGTTGGCTACGTCGGTGCGATGAACAGCGATGATCTGCGACGGCTCGATGCGGCGCGCTACGCCGGGACATCGCACACGGGCAAGACCGGCGTCGAAAGCAGCTTCGAATCCGACCTGCACGGCGCCGCCGGCTATCGACACCTCGTAAGCAACGCTCGCGGCCGACAGGTCCCTGGTGACTCGAGTCAGCTGCTCGACTCGTTACCGATGGACGAGAAACCGGCTCCGGGTTCGAACGTTTACCTGAGCATCGACCTCGATCTGCAGTTACTCGCGACCCGCTTGCTGGAGGGACGGCGCGGCGCTGTCGTTGCGCTCGACCCCCAAAGCGGCGAAATCCTCGCATTGGTCAGCGCTCCCTCGTTTGATCCGAACCTGTTCGCAGTCGGCATGAGCACAGCTCAATACGGTGAATTGGAAAACAACGTGGACGTGCCACTTTTCAACCGTGCCGTGCGCGGCCGCTATCCGCCGGGCTCGACAACGCTATCGCGACTGGAAGCCGGAAGGTCATGGCCCGGTCGACCTGCACGACGCCATCGAACAATCCTGCGACGTGTATTTTTACGAGATCAGTCAGGAGCTCGGCATTGACAACATGCACGATTATCTTGATCGTTTCGGCCTTGGCAGGAAGACCGGCGTGGATATTGGCGGTGAGCAAGCCGGAGTCGTACCATCGCGAGAGTGGAAGCGCGAGAACTTCAGAAATCGCGACGACCAGCGCTGGTATCACGGTGAAACGGTCATCGCTTCGATCGGCCAGGGCTTCATGCTCGCCACGCCCTTACAGCTGGCCGCCGCCGCCGCCGCTTTGTCAACGCGCGGCCAGCATTTTCGTCCACACATGGTCGCGGCAGTTGAAGACGCACTTAGCGGCGAGCGCACACTTGTTATCCCTGAACGACTGCCCGATGTAGAGATCAGCAATAGTTTTTACTGGGACAACATTATCAATGCAATGCATGACGTCATGCAGGGGCCGCGCGGCACGGCCCGGGCCGTTGGCACCGGCGCACC
>CAMYLB010000181.1:0-2050 GCA_947259145.1 uncultured Woeseiaceae bacterium | reverse complement strand
TACGAAATGGCTGGCAAGAGCGGCACTGCACAGGTGGTCTCGATCGGGCAGGACGAGGAGTACGACGAGGAAGAAATCAAGGAGCGGCAACGTGATCACGCGCTGTTTCTTTCATTCGCCCCGCTCGATAAGCCGCGAATTGCAGTGGCGGTCGTCGTGGAGAATGGCAGCAGTGGCAGCGGCGTAGCGGCGCCTATTGCGAAAGCAATCATGGATCAGTACCTGGGGTACGGTGACGATGCCGTACGCTGACTCAAAGCGCTTACTCACGACCAAGGCCGCGCCACTATCGAATTTCGCGGGCCTCATGCGTCGCATGCATATTGACGGACCACTACTGGGCGCCCTGATTCTGATCAGCGGCTTTGGGCTGCTCATACTTTATAGCGCGGTCGGCGAAAGCAACCGTCTCCTTATGAACCAGGCCGTCCGTCTCGGGGTCGCTTTCGTCGCGATGCTCGTCGTGGCGCAGCTGTCGCCGGACTTTTTGCGACGCTGGACCCCCTGGGGCTACCTGGCCGGCCTTGTTCTCCTGGTGCTCGTGCTAATGGTGGGGGAAGTCGGACAGGGCGCGCGACGCTGGCTGAATCTCGGCATCCGATTCCAACCATCCGAGGCGATGAAGCTCGGTGTGCCGATGATGGCGGCCTGGTATCTGCATCACCGGCAAATGCCACCCAGTCTGGGTCAGATTCTGGCCATTGCGCTGATGATCGCTGTACCAACAATCCTGATTGCCGGCCAGCCCGATCTCGGAACGTCACTGCTGATCGCGGCATCCGGGGTGATCGTCGTCATCCTGGCGGGTATGTCGTTCCGATTAATCATTGGCATGGGACTGCTCGCCGTGCCCGGTGCGCTCGTGCGCTCGTGCTGTGGAATTTCATGAAGGACTATCAGAAGCAGCGTGTGTTGACGTTGCTTGACCCCGACAGCGATCCCCTTGGCGCGGGCTACAACATTATCCAGTCGAAAATCGCGATCGGATCCGGTGGCCTGTTTGGCAAGGGCTGGACCAATGGATCCCAGGCTCATCTTGAGTTTCTGCCCGAGCGAGATACGGATTTTATTTTCGCCGTGCTTGGTGAAGAGTTCGGACTGCTCGGGGTATTGACCTTGCTCGTACTCTACATGTTTGTCATCGGTCGCGGCCTCTATATCGCCGTGCAGGCACACGACACCTACTCGCGCCTGCTGGCCGGTTCGATTAGCCTGACTTTTCTCGTGTATGTCTTCGTTAACACGGCAATGGTTACGGGACTCATCCCTGTCGTCGGAGTACCGTTGCCGCTGGTCAGTTTCGGCGGAACGTCTATGGTGACCCTGATGGCCGGATTCGGTATTCTCATGTCGATTCACTCCCACCGGAAGTTATTGCCTCACTAATGAAAAATCGAACGCTCGTTGTCGCTGCTGCACTCCTGCTATCGGTCGCCTGTGCCCGATCTGCGGAAGACCTTGGGCCGGTCAAGGTCGATGTCGACAGTCCGAAAGTTGCCGCATTCATCGACGAGATGGTAAGCGAGCACGCATTTGACCGGGACGCGTTGCGCAGCGTGCTCAGCCAGGCCGAGATCAAGCCCTCGATCATCCGCAAGATATCGACACCGGCCGAACGCACCTTGAATTGGGCGGAATACCGCAAGATTTTCATTACGAAAGAGCGCATCAATGCCGGCGTTACTTTTTGGCGTGAAAACCGCGAAATGCTCGAACGAATTAACAAGGAGTCCGGCGTTTCGATTGAGATGATCGTCGGCATCATCGGTGTGGAAACCTATTTCGGACGCATCACGGGCAACGACCGCGTTCTTGACGCACTGGCAACCCTCGCGTTCGAGTACCCGAAACGCGCCAGGTTCTTTCGCAATGAACTCGTACAGTTCCTGATCCTTACGCGCGAGGAAGAGCTCGACGCAACCGGTCCCATGGGATCTTATGCGGGCGCCATGGGCCGACCACAGTTCATGCCGTCGAGCTTTCGTGCCTACGCCGTGGATGCAACCGGCGACGGTAAGCGCGATATCTGGAACGACTGGGCCGATGTCTC
>CAMYLB010000180.1 GCA_947259145.1 uncultured Woeseiaceae bacterium | reverse complement strand
CGAGCTGCAGCTCGCCGTTTTCCTCGAGCTTGCGGCCGCCGCTGCCAACCTGGATCGGAATGGCCATCATGCTCGACATCGATCCGCTTTCGGTTTCGACTGAGGCGCCTACGTTCAGGTACAGGCGACCTTCGCGCTGTGGAACGACCATGACCTGCTGCTTGACGAAATCCTCGTTGTCAGCCGGCCGCATGCGCACCTGCGACGGCTGTGCCTCGTGGAACATCATGGCGGACGCGTCGTTGATTCTATAGCTGACGGTGACCGGCTCCGATCCCAGCATCGATGTTACCAGCAGGTCGATCGTGACAGGACTGCCGACGATCGGCGTGCCGACTATTTTGTAGCTGACACTGAACGGCGCGCCGGGTTTGGCGACCGTGCCGTCGTAAGCTGACAGGGGCTTGGCGCCGACTTCAGTTGCCGCATTGGCGAGTGTTGTTTCTGCCTCGGCGGTTGACTCGTCGACGTCACTATTGCCGCAGGCCGTCAATGCAAACGTCAGGACAACGGATAGTGCAACGCGATTCGCTCTGTTCATGTTCTTCACCAGTTGGCCAGTCACTATAATGGACTCGCGGAAACGTCAAAACAAATTCGTTCGGGAAAGTCGCTGGACGCGCCGTCCTCGTCTTCGAAGCGCCATTCCTGCAGGTCGGCAACGTAAGTGTCTGCCGGGAGTACCGGCGTCGTGAATACCTCGGAATTGTCAGCAGCTCCGTTGCCAAAAGCGACAATTTGTCCCCTGCGATAAATGAACATGTCCGGATCACTCTGATCGCGGATTTCATCGGGTGGTGTCGGCGGTGGATCGTTTGTCGGCGGCGTTTGCGTCGTTGTCGTGATGGTCACAGTGTAGCTCGCGGCTGACGTTGTCGTAAATCTCAGGTATCGATACTCGGCTAGCTTGTTGCCGTCGCGTCCTGAATCGTAGTCGCTGTTCGCGCAAATGTTGATTATGCTGCCGTCCGTCGGCAACGTCGTATACAGCGGCAGGACATCGCGCTCTTGGTTCGGTGATGTCAGAATATTGTCCTGAGTACTTCCCCAGATATCGATGCCCGTTGTATCGATGTTCTCGCGTGCTAACTGCGAATCGACGAACGTTCGTTGTGCTGCATTTAGCATCGGGCGCAATTCGGCGGCAAACGAAAACAATGTCGTGAACGCGTTGGTGCTGATCTGCGGGCCTGTCATCGTAGCGAAGATCGGCCCGAAGCCGATGGAACTCGTATCAGTATCATCGACATCCGTGTCCCAAAGGTCATAGAGAAATGTCGCGACCGACATTTCGTTGAACCAGCCCTGCGAGCCGAAATCGAAGTTCTCGGTATCGATGCCGAATCCCGATGCTGTCCCTGCAGCACCCGTGTCACAGTACTGCGGGTCATCAAGTGCCATCGCGGCGAGCGCCGTGGCCCAGCCTTCGCCAAATGCCAGACGTGCGTCGATACTTTGCCCGCCTGCGTGCGGTCCACCGATGGAATCGGAACGGGAGAATACGTCCTCGAAGTAATGCCCCCACTCGTGCACGGAAACGTGATCGTCAAATTCTTCGGTGTCGACGTTCGCGTCACCGAGCAGGAACAGCGAATCGAGATCGCCGCGGTAGAACGACGTGGGAAGCTCACCGGCGTCAATATTCGTCGGGCTGGTCAAGGTGTTGTTGACGCTCCAGAACGCGTCCATGGGCCCAAAGTTGGCGGTCGCATCAGCCGTAAGCACCAGCCGCATGCCCGAGTAGATCGCATCGAGGATGGCGAAAGGCGCCGCGGCACGCGGGCCGGTGTAGGAACTGCCGCCCCAGCCTGTCGTTGCTGTCAGATCGCGGGTGACGTCGGCGCCACCGGTGTAGGAACTGCCGCCCCAGCCTGTCGTTGCTGTCAGATCGCGGGTGACGTCGGCGCCACCGGTGTTGAAGATAGCGCTGTCGACGACATACAGTGGCCGGCTGCCGAGCGGCGGCGGGCTTGGCGAGGTGTCGACGTTATCGCGAACCTCGACATCCCAGCTGGGCGCCCCGCTGCGCTTCAGTTCGGCGCGCGCGCGGATGCGCACGTCGCGGTTGCCTGGGACGTTGCTGAAAGCATAATCACCGATGTCAGTCGCGACCGTCGAGTCCAGCACGTTGCCGGTTACGTCGTCGATGAGTTGTACCGTCGCCGCACGAATAGGACGCGTCTCGGTGAGGAGAAAATTCAGTCCGTTGCAGTTTGGATTCGGCGGCACGAACTCGTACTGCACTTTGCCCGAAATGTTCACGGCAGCCGCTGCTTCCGACACCGCGACTTCTATCGTGTCGGTGATGGTCGTCGTGCCGTCGTTTACGGCCAACTCGAAGGTCAGCGTTTCGCCACCGGCGCCAACCGCCGGCGCTTCGAAACTGGCACTGGCCATGTCGCTGTTGGTAATTGTGACGCCCGAGTTTGTGAGTTCGGTCCATAAGAAAGACAGCGAGTCACCAATATCGTTGTCGGTCGCCGTGCCAGCCAGGTTGACGATCGCGCCCTCCGAGGTCGATTGATCGACTCCCGCATTGACGACCGGGGCAGTATTGGTAACGCCGTTGACGACCACATCAATCGTATCGGTACTGACGGCTCCAGCAGTGTCCGTGACCCGGAGTTGGAAGGTCAGCGTAATACTGCTGCCGATGCCAATGTCCGGGCCGTCGAAGCTAGCCTGTGCCGAGGTCGTATTGGCCAACGTGACCGACCCGCCGCCGGTCTGCGTCCATCGGTAGCTCAAGGTATTGCCGTCCGGGTCGCTGCTGGCCGTGCCGTCGAGTGTCACCGTGGTCTGTTCGTCGACCGATTGATTCACACCGGCGTTCGCAATCGGCGCACGGTTCGTTGTGCCGCCGCCCGTTGATCCGGAACCACCGCCGCCGCCACAAGCTGCCATGGCAAGCAGTGACACTGCGAATACGATATTTTTCCGCGTGAAATCTGAAAGCATTTGGCGACTGTTGCTCCGGGGAAGCTAAATATTATTGTAACGATGAATGATGAACGGGAACATAACCTGAAGTGTGCGAGTATTGCGACACAAGCAATGTCAAATCGCCTGACAGAGTGCGATACAGGTCCGTATTCCTGTCCTGAAGTATTGATAAGCTTTGTCCTGTAATCACGCGCTCGGTTCACAGTTTCAGCGCAATTATTCTGCTTGGGTCAAAAAGATTATGAAAAACAAGAAGATACTGGTCACCGGCGGCGCCGGATACATCGGCAGCCACGTCGTGAGGCAGCTGGGTGCGGCCAATGAGTCGGTCATAACCCTCGACAATCTCTCGACGGGCTTCGAAGCCGCCGTGACCGCGGGCGAGCTCGTGATCGGCGATACCGGCAACGCGGCGCTGCTGGAAGATATTTTCACGACGCACGATATAGACACGGTGATGCACTTCGCCGCGCACACGATCGTCCCGGAATCGGTCGCCGATCCACTCAAGTACTACCGCAACAACACGGCTTCCAGCCGCACACTGCTGGAAGCGGCAACCAACAATGGCGTTCAAAATATCGTGTTCTCGTCGACGGCTGCCGTCTACGGTATTCCGGAGGGCGGCAAAGCATCCGAAGATTCTGCCACTCAACCGATCAACCCGTACGGCACATCTAAACTCATGACCGAGTGGATGCTGCGCGATCTCGCCGCCGCGGGTGGACCCAGGTATGTCGCGCTGCGTTATTTCAATGTAGCGGGCTGCGAGCCGACCGGCAGCATCGGTCAATCGACGCCAAAAGCGACTTTGCTGGTCAAGGTTGCGTGCGAAGCGGCGACCGGACGCCGTCCGGGCGTCTCGATTTTTGGCACCGACTACCCGACACCCGACGGCACCGGTCTGCGCGACTACATCCATGTTCAAGACCTGGCCTCGGCCCATCTCGATGCACTGACGTATCTCCGCAATGGCGGCGACTCGACCGTCCTTAACTGCGGCTACGGTCACGGCTACAGCGTACGCGAGGTACTTGCCGCCGTTGAGAAAGCCAATGAAGCAGAACTGAACGTGATGGAGCAACCCCGCCGTGCCGGTGATCCGCCGGAGCTTATCGCTGTTGCAGAACGCGTGCGTGACGTACTGGGCTGGTCGCCGCAGTTTGATGACCTCGACACGATCGTGCAGACGAGTCTCGAATGGGAGCGCAAGATCGCGGCCCGGGACCCGACGGCCTATTGGGCCGACTGAGACCTGGCCCGAGGACTATTGCAAGCACGCCAGTGCTACACTTTCGCCATGGAATTTCACCGCCCAAGATCGCTTAACGGACTGATTCTGGTCGGTTTCGGGTTTGTCGCCCTGCCGCTGCTGATCGCCGTGATCTGGGCGCTCTTCAGCCTCGACCAGGTGGCCGAACAAAGCGAACTGTTGGTCACAACGGGCGTATCCGCGGCCGAGAATAACCGGCGCCTCGAACAGCAGGTCAGTTCGCTGGAGCGCGTGGCGCGCCAGTACCAGGTGTTGAAGAATCCCGACAGCCTGCAGCTGATGGCGCAGGATCTGCAGTCGCTGCAGTCACAGCTCGACGATATGGCACCGTTGCTCGAGCGGGCGAGCGCTAGCGAAATGGCTACAGCGATTAGTGCCAGCGCACGCCGCATCGTGGCAGCAATGTCGAACCCCAGCCTCGATGAAGAAGAACTCGCCGCCGCCATCGCCCGATTCCCACCATTGCGGCAACGCGTCACAGGCCTGACGGGCATCCTGACGGCGTATATCGATCTGGAGCTGAACACGCTGCAGGAAAAAGCGCGTGGAGCACAGCGCTACTCGGCGTGGCTGATTGCGGCCCTGGTCCCGGGTACGCTGGTTCTCGTCCTGATTTTTACACTGCTCGTCGCACGGCCGATTCGCCAGATCGACCAGGCGATTGGACAGCTCGGCGAGAGCGGTTTTTCGAAACCAATCGACATCAAGGGTCCGACCGATCTCGAACGCCTCGGCCGCCAGCTCGAATGGCTGCGTCTGCGGCTGCTGGAACTGGCACAGGAGAAGAACAAGTTTCTCCGGCACATGTCGCACGAACTGAAGACGCCGCTCGCCAATATTCGCGAGGGCACCGAGCTGCTGCTGGATGGCTCGGTGGGCGAACTCGAGGGCCCGCAGCGGGAAGTGGCCGATATCCTGCGCATGAACGGCCTGAAGCTGCAGCAGCTTATTGAGAACCTGCTGTCGTTCAGCGCCTGGCAGGCCAAGAGCGAAGTCCTGACGCTGAGCGATTTCCCACTGCGTGCACAGGTGATTTCGATCGCACGCGCGCAGCGACTGGCCCTGAAGGCCGCCAATATTCAATTAAAACTGGAAGTTGACGACATAATTGTGAACGCGGATCAAGACAAAATCCGCACGGTGCTTGATAATCTCTTGTCGAATGCGATCAAGTTCACGCCAAGAGGCGGCCTGATCACGATTCGCGCAAGCCGCACTCCGAGAAGTTTCGTGCTGGAGTTCGGCGACACGGGGCCCGGCATTCCCGACGAAGAAAGTCCGAGGATTTTCGAGGCGTTCTTCCAGGGCCGGCGCGAACAAGGCGGCCAGGTGGGCGGTACGGGTATCGGGCTGTCCGTGGTGCTGGAATGCATCCAGGCCCATGACGGATCGGTGGAACTGATCGACTCGGGTGAATTTCCGGGCGCGCATTTCAGGATTCACATTCCACAGAAGCACGATGTGGCGCAACAGAAGCTGGCGGTGAATGGATAATTTGGGACTAACAGGCAGGACGCGTCGAATCGCACTGATCATCGTGATCGTGACGACAATAGCCGGCTGTACCCAGACGACGGACTGGCTGAAAGGGCGTCGCACGGCCAGCGCGGACAGCGACGTTATCCTGGGCGCACCGGAGGCCGAGGTTTACCTCAAGGAACTTTACGATCTTGCGGCCGGCGACCCGGCGACGCAGGCCGAAATCTACGCAGATGCAAAATCCGGCGCCACGTTGACGCCGGGCCCGAACACGCAGCTGCGCCTCGGGCTGGTGCTCGCAACGCCGGGCCACCCGGAATTCAACCCTGTGGAGGCTGACAGCCTGCTGCGCGAGGTTTTGGCGCAGACCGAGCTGCTGACGCCGGCTGAAGTCTCGCTCGCGACAATCCATCTGAACAACGTAGAGCGCTTCATCGTCACCAATGCTGAATTACGGCGCTTGCGCAGCTCGAGCTCGCGCGCGGCACAGACCGAGGAACAGGCGATCAGCCAGCGCCTGTCGAGCGTCGAGGCGGAGAATCGCCGGCTGCGCCGCGAACTCGAAGAGGCCGAAGACAAGCTAGAGGCCATCACCTCGATCGAACGCTCGATCCGCGAACAGGAATAACGTAGGAGCGGCCATTGGCCGCGACACCTCCAATCGCCTCCCGACGCCAACCTTGTAGGAGCGCGCCTGTAGGAGCGGCCATTGGCCGCGACCGCGGCACAACCTTCTCACCCTTGCCGCACCTGACAAATACCACTAACCTGCTACTCCATGGCTGCCAAAACTCCGCAACACAAAGGCAAGATTCTGCTCGTCGATGACGATCCCGGACTCCTGCGCCTATTAAGTATTCGGCTGCGTGCCGAAGGTTACGAGATCGAGGCCGTCGAGTCGGCCCACAGCGCGCTGTCCACGCTCCATCAATTCAGTCCGGACCTGGTCATCACCGACCTGCGCATGGACAAGATGGATGGCATCGGGCTCCTGAAAGAACTGCAAACGCGTTCGCCGGGCCTTCGCGTCGTCATTATCACGGCGCACGGCACGATTCCGGATGCCGTCACGGCAACGCAACACGGTGCCTTTGGTTTCCTGACCAAGCCCATCGACAAAGACGAGCTCATATCGCTGGTCGAGCGCGCGCTCAAGTATTCGGGCAGCGTTGAAGTCGAAGAAGGCTGGTCTGCCGAGATCATCACGCGCAATCAAGCGATGAAAGAGATCATGCAGCAGGCCAAGATGGTTGCGGCTACGGATGCGCGCGTGTTAATCACGGGCGAAAGCGGCACGGGCAAGGAGCTGCTCGCGCAAGCAATTCACCACGCGAGTGACCGCAAGAACAAACCGTTCGTCGCAATCAACTGCAGCGCCATGGCCGAAAATTTGCTCGAGTCCGAACTGTTCGGTCATGAGAAAGGTGCATTCACGGGTGCAACCCGCAGTCACGAGGGTCTGTTCCAGGCGGCTGAAGGCGGCACGCTGATGCTCGATGAAATCGGCGACATGCCGATGCGGCTGCAGGTCAAACTGCTGCGCGTCTTGCAGGAGAGCCAGGTACGTCCGGTCGGCAGTACGAGCGCTAAAGATATTGACGTGCGCGTCATCTCGGCAACACACCGTGACCTGCAGGAACTGATGACAGAGGGTCGCTTCCGCGAAGACCTCTACTATCGCCTGAACGTCGTCAACATCAAGCTGCCGACGCTGGACGATCGTCGCGAGGATATTCCGCTGCTGGTCGCCCACTTCCTGCAGGAGATAGCCAAGGAAGCCGGCCAGGAACGAAAGGTCTACGCACCCGAAGCGGTCGAGATGCTCGTCACAGCCGAATGGCCGGGCAATATTCGTCAGCTCTACAACATTGTTCGACAGAATGTCGCACTGTCGCGCTCACCCGTGATCAGCGGCGAACTCGTGCAACAGTCATTGGGTGAACATGCCGGTAAGCTCGCTTCGTTCTCCGACGCGCGCGATGAATTCACACGCAATTATCTCTCACAGATTCTGCAGATTACGATGGGCAATGTGAGCCAGGCGGCGCGACTCGCAAAACGCAATCGCACGGATTTTTACAAACTGCTGTCCCGCCACGATTTGAATCCGGATACGTTCAAGACGCGATAAGGCAGCTGTAGGAGCGGCCATTGGCCGCGACAAAACCGCGCACTCTCCACGACGAACCCCTGTAGGAGCGGCCATTGGCCGCGACCAACGTCTCGCCCAAACAAACTTCTGTAGGAGCGGCCATTGGCCGCGACCACAAATCTCCATTCTTCGACCACTTTCAATCACTGTTTTGCATATCGACGCGGCGCAAAATAATTGTATGCGCGGTCATTCCCAGCTTCGTAAAGGTCGGCGCAGCCTGGCGAACCAAATCTACCACGTCTCT
>CAMYLB010000179.1 GCA_947259145.1 uncultured Woeseiaceae bacterium | reverse complement strand
GTCTGCCAGGGCATCGGTCATCACCCGCCAGCCCTCCCAGTCGCTCTCATCCATGCCGTCTTCAATCGTGATGATCGGGTAGCCATCCGCCAATTCGGCGAGGTATGCCGTGAATCCGACCGCGTCGAAGGTGCGTCCTTCAGACGCCAGGTCGTAGACGCCGTCCTTGTAAAACTCGGAACTCGCGGCATCCAGGCCCAGCAGGATATCGTCCCCTGCCTTGAATCCGGCTTTCTCAATCGCGGTCATGATCGTGTCCAGCGCTGCCTTGTTCGACGGCAGATCCGGCGCAAAACCGCCTTCGTCGCCCACGGCGGTATTCAGACCCTGACCGCGCAAGACGCTTTTCAGACTGTGGAATATTTCGGCGCCATAGCGCAGCGCTTCGGCGAAGTTCGGCGCGCCGACCGGCAGAATCATAAACTCCTGGATATCGACACTATTGTCGGCATGCGCGCCGCCGTTGATGATGTTCATCATCGGCACGGGCATTGTTGTGCCCGGACCCAGGTGACGAAAAAGCGAAATGCCCCTGGATGCCGCTTCTGCTTTTGCCGCGGCCAGTGAAATGGCCAGTATCGCGTTGGCGCCAAGACGCCCTTTGTTGTCAGTCCCATCGAGCTCGATCATGCGCTGATCGAGCGCGCGTTGATCGTCGAAATCGACGCCCAGCAGTGCTTTACGAAGTTCGCCGTTTACGTTGTCTACGGCCTTCCGCACGCCTTTTCCGAGGTAGCGTGCTTTGTCGCCGTCGCGTAACTCCACGGCTTCGCGAGTGCCGGTCGATGCCCCCGACGGCACGCCAGCGCGCGCGGTAACACCGTCAGTCAGGGTGACGTCGGCTTCCACAGTCGGGTTGCCACGTGAATCGAGAATTTCTCGACCACGGACCACGAATATCTTTAATCTTGATCATTGTTACTCCGAGTCAGGAACCCCGAGGCCGTAGCCTGCTTCGAGGAAGTTGTTTTTCTTTACGCATTGATCTATCGATACCAGCGTTTCGAGTAGCTCTCTCATTTGGCCGAGCGGCCAGGCGTTTGGCCCGTCACTGAGCGCTTTAGACGGATCCGGGTGCGTTTCCATGAAGAGCCCGGCAACGCCGGCCGCCGTGGCTGCGCGTGCCAGCACCGGGATGAACTCGCGCTGCCCTCCCGAGGCCGTCCCCTTACCACCCGGTAGCTGCACCGAGTGCGTCGCGTCGAAGACGACAGGACAACCGGTACCGCGCATTACCGCCAGGCTGCGCATGTCTGAGACAAGGTTGTTGTAGCCGAAAGAGAAGCCGCGTTCGCACACCATGATCTTGTCATTACCTGTCGATCTCGCTTTGTCGACGACGTTTTGCATTTCCCATGGCGACAGGAACTGGCCCTTCTTGATGTTGACGGGTTTTCCAGCGGCGGCGGCCCGCAGAATGAAATTCGTTTGCCGGCAGAGAAACGCCGGAGTTTGCAGTACGTCGGCGACATCCGTCACCTCGTCCATCGGTGTATCTTCATGCACGTCGGTCAGGATCGATAGCCCGAGCTGTTTCTTGACCTCGCCCAGGATACGCAAGCCTTCTTCCATGCCGGGCCCACGAAAACCATCGCGCGAACTACGATTGGCTTTGTCGAACGACGACTTGTAGATCAGCGGGATACCGAGATCGCTGCAAATCTCCTTCAGTGCGCCCGCGGTGTCGAGTGCCATTTGTTCGCTTTCAACGACGCAGGTGCCGGCAATCAGGAAGATCGGCTGATCGTTGCCTGCCTCAAATCCGCACAGCTTCATGCCTCAGCAGCCTCCGGAAGTTCGCCTTCCCGGTGGCGGCGCACAGCGCTGATGAAACTCTTGAACAAGGGGTGGCCGTCCCGCGGGTTGGAGGTAAATTCCGGGTGGAACTGGCTTGCAAGAAACCACGGGTGACCCGGCAGCTCGACCACCTCGACAAGATCATCGATCGACAGGCCGGAAAACCTCAGGCCCGCGTCCGCAAGCCGCTGACGGTAATTGTTGTTCACCTCGAAGCGATGACGGTGGCGCTCCTCGATGCTTGTGCTGCCGTAGCTACGTGCCGCCAGCGAGCCGTCGGCAAGCGTGACCTGCTGCGCGCCAAGGCGCATCGTGCCGCCGAGGTCGGAATCTTCATCGCGCTGCTCGGTATCGCCGGTCTGGTCCTGCCACTCCGTAATCAGGCCCACAACAGGGTGTGGCGTACCCGGGTCGAATTCCGTACTCATGGCACCCTTCAGCCCGGCGAGGTTGCGG
>CAMYLB010000178.1 GCA_947259145.1 uncultured Woeseiaceae bacterium | reverse complement strand
GGCTGGCTTGTCGGCCATGCGGCCATAGCCGTCGGCCGCGCCGGTTACGACGCCCTCGAAGAGACCAAGAATTGCGCGCACTTTCGGCTGCTTGTCGAGTGCGGCGACCAGCTGCATTTCCGATGTGCCTGGATTTGCAAAGCACACCTCTACTCCACAATCACTCAGGGTCTGTATCAGCGCCTCGGCTCCGTTCATTCGTCTCGCTCAGGTTGCTCTTGTTTTGAGTTTGCGCTAGTTCGCGGTTGCATCTCCGTCTTCGACGGCCATCCGGGCTTGTCCGATTACGTAGGCGCGTATCGCCGCAGCGGCCTCGGCATCCACAAATTTACCGAAATTACCCATGCCACGATCTGACAAGGCACCTCGGCGAACGACAGCATCCCACGATTCCTGGGATTGGAGATACGCCGACCTGCGAAGATCGGGCAAGATCCCTGATGAAACTGCGTGGTCGCCGTGACAGGTAACGCAGTAACGCATATAGGCACCGAGACCGGCGGCCACCGTTTCGGGTGGTGCCGTCTGCGCGGGTGGTTTGGGGATGCGGGCTGGAATTGCGGAAACGCCGGGAAGCGTCTCTTTTGCGCCCAGCTTGAAGGTGAGAACGCGGCCGACCCCTGCTTCGCTTCCCGTCGGTGCCACGCCACCGTAGGCCAGCGCATAAGAGCCGCCCCAGCCTGACGCAACAGCGACATACTGCTCGCCGTTAATTTCGTAGCTGATCGGCGCCGCGACGATACCCGTCTGGCTGAAAAACGACCAGAGCTGCTCACCGTTAGCCGCATCGTACGCCGCGAAATGGGCATCTGCCGAGCCCTGAAATACCAGGTCGCCTGCGGTAGATAATATGCCGCCGTTCCATGGACCCTGGTGCTCGAAGGACCAGGCGGCTTCCTGCTTGACGGGATCCCACGCGAGAATCCGGCCTTTCAACATTGCCTTGACCGCAGCAAATGTTGCCTCGTCGGTGGGCAGCGCTGCGAGTGCCATGTTCGCGCCCGTGTTCCACATTCCTTCCTTGTACAGATATTCCGGATCGTCGCCATAAGCGAACGGCGCTTCCTGGGCCGGAATGTAGACAAGCCCGGTATCAGGGCTATAGGACATGGGGTGCCAGTTATGCCCCCCGAGTGGTCCCGGCATTTGCAGGTACGGAGGCTTTCCTGGCCACCGTGCGCCGGCGACTTCAACCGGTCGACCCGTCTCAAGATCAACATGCGTCGCCCAGTTGACGGGCACGTAGTTTTTCGCCGATAACAGCTCGCCTGTCTCGCGATCGACGACATAGAAGAAACCATTTTTCGGCGCCTGCATGATGACTTTTCGCTGCGTGCCATCAACTTCCAGATCGGCGAGTATCATATGCTGGGTTGCGGTGAAGTCCCAGGTATCTCCTGGCGTGGTCTGGTAGTGCCAGACGTATTCGCCGGTATCCGGCCGCAGGGCGACGATCGACGACAGGAAAAGATTGTCGCCGCCGTCCGGACTGCGCAGATTCTGGTTCCACGGCGCTCCATTGCCTACGCCTATGTACAAAAGGTCGAGCTCCGGATCGTAGGCCATCGAATCCCAGGCAGTGCCGCCACCGCCGGCCGTCCACCATTCGCCGGTCCAGGTTGCCGCAGCCATCTTCATGGCCTCACTTTCGAACCCGTTTTCCGGGTTACCCGGCACTGTGTGGAATCGCCACAGCATTTCCCCGGACTCTGCGTCGTAGGCGGAAACATAACCTCGTACGCCGAACTCGGCACCGCCGTTGCCGATGATCACCTTGCCTTTCACGACCCGGGGCGCGCCGGTTATCGAATAGGGTTCGGACTTATCGATCGTGTTCACGTCCCAGGCCGCCTTGCCGGTGCTCACGTCAATTGCGATCAGGCGTCCGTCGATCGTCCCCGTATAGACCTTGTCACCCCAGATCGCGACGCCGCGATTGACGATATCGCAACACATAAAGGCTGCGCGGGACTTGTCCACTTTCGGGTCATGCCGCCAGACCAGGTCGCCGGTTTTCGCGTTGATTGCGTTTACGATATTCCAGCTGGATGTGACGTACATAACACCGTCAGAGACGATCGGTGTGGCCTCGATGCCGCGGCTGACGCCAAAATCAAACGCCCAGGCGAGGCCAAGCTCTGCGACGTTGTCGCGATTTACGCGAGAGAGAGGAGAGAAGCGCTGCTCGGAATAGGTTCGACCGTGCGAAAGCCACTCCCCCGGTGTGTCATCGGCATTGATAATCGCCGTCGCTGTAACACCTGTTCCGCTGGTTGCACCCTCTTTGGCCATGTTGCCTTGAGAATCGTCGGCCGCTTTTTGACCGCAAGCCGACAACACAAACAGGGAAACAGCAATCGTAATTACTGAGCTACTTTTTAGGAGCGACATCTTCGAAGCCTCTTTGTTTTCGTTAACCTGACCGAGCGCAATTGACTCATAGTCGCAGTCTGTCAGCAGCGATCCGGTTGCCTGCAGTAACGTCTGTTGGGCTTTGTTGTCTTACGTGATAATTGCGATTAGTAATTGTACTGACTAGCCAGTATATTTACCAACGATAACAAACCAATATCTACATGGACGCCACCAACTTCTGCGTGTGCCGTTCATGGGTTTGGACCGGCGCGATTATGAACCGTGCAGGACACACACAGGTTCGACTCGTTCCGAAGGAGGCAACATGCATTCGCAATTGACCGACGACAACGTAACGCCACTAACTGAATCCGCCGACTTACGCGGTTGTTTCGACTTGCAGCGGCAGAGCTTTCTGAAGAGCGAAACAGAGACTCTCGAGAAACGTAAGGACCACCTGCTGAACCTCAAGCGGATGATCACCGAAAATCGTGAGGCGATCATCGACGCGATCAGTCAGGACTATGGCAATCGTTCGCGGCACGAAACGCTGTTTGCGGAAATCATTACTGCGAACGACGGCATCATCGATTCGATCAAGCATCTGAAGAGCTGGATGAAAGTCCAGCGCCGCAAGGTGGATCAATCGATGTACCCCGGCGGCAAGGCACGCGTTATTCCGCAGCCGCTGGGTGTTGTCGGCATGATCATCCCGTGGAACTTCCCGATCAATCTGACCTTTTCGCAGCTGGCGGCGGTATTCGCGGCGGGTAACCGCGCGATGGTCAAAATGTCAGAGAATTCAATCGCGCTTTCGCGTCTTTTGATTTCGCTGGCCCCGAAATATTTCGATGAGGACAAACTGAAGTTTTTCGAAGAAACGGGCAGCGTGGGAATCGAGTTCTCGAAACTGCCGTTTGATCACCTGATATTTACGGGGTCAGGCCAGACGGGCCGGGCCGTGATGGCAGCCGCGGCCGCCAACCTGACGCCGGTAACGCTGGAGCTCGGCGGCAAAGCGCCTGCCGTTATCGCGCCTGACTTCCCGATGGCGAAAGCGGTGGAACGCATACTCTTTGTCAAACAATTCAATGCCGGGCAGATATGCACGAACGTGGATTACGTTTTCGTGCACGAGAGCCAGGTCGACGACTTTGTCGATAGGGCAAAAGCATGGGCGAAGCAACACTGTCCCGATATTGGTAGCGACGACTACACCTCGATTATCGATGATCGCTCATTCCAGCGCGTTTCAGACACGCTCGACGATGCGCGCGATAAAGGCGCAACGATTATTAATCTGCAGGACCAGGCGCCTCAGGCCGAGGGCCGTAAGTTTCCGGTTTGCCTGGTCTTGAATACCACGGAAGAAATGACAATTCGGCGCCGGGAGATCTTTGGTCCACTGCTCCCGATCGTGCCGTATCGCGAGCCGGAAGAGGTCATTGATTACGTCAACGGGCGTGACCGACCGCTGGCGTTATATCCGTTCACCAACGACAAGGAACTTGCGGCTCGTTACATCGACCGGATCATGTCGGGCGGCGTAACGGTCAACGACGCCTTATTCCACGTCGCGCAACACAACCTTCCTTTCGGTGGCGTAGGCCCGAGTGGTATGGGCCACTACCACGGCTACGAGGGTTTCATCACTTTCTCGAAGCTGCGGCCGGTTTATTACCAGCCTGGTTTTACGGCCACCAAATATCTTGCGCCGCCGTACGGGAAATTCGCAGATCGCATGCTGAACTTCCTCGCGAACCAGAAGAAATAGCAGGCGATCGATCCGCAGGCACGACTGACGATCCCGATGCGCTGAAAGACACCACGGTAATCGCAACGATTTCCCGGGGCCGCACGGTGTACCGAGATGGGTCGGCCCGGTAAGGCCGGTCACCGACCGAAGCGGTATTCGAATCCGATCGAAATCACGTCGCTGTCGATGGTATCGAGTTCGTAGCGCGTCCAGTCGCCGAGTAGCGAGAGGTTCTGTGTGACATCGATTTTCGCACCGCCGCCGTAGTATGAATTTTCGTCTTCCGGCACGTCGATCGAGAATCCGTTGACTTCGACATCGGCATCCCAGAAGAACACGCCGGCGCGACCGTACAGGGAGACTTGTTCATTCAGCGGTAATCCCAGGGTTCCGCCCAGCGTCCATCCGTCTGCGTTGATTTCAGTTCGCGATAAAGCCTGACCGAGATCGATGGTCTCCGAAAAATCACCGAAGTTGTGGTAGCCGGCTTCTATCCCGAAGTAGTCCGTGAATTGGAAGCCCCCAACGAAACGGTACGCGGTTGCGTCAGTGTCGATATTAAAATTACTAAAATCGTCTTCGAGGTGTGATGAGCCGATGCTGGCGCCAACAAAGAGCCCGGTGTCTGCGTTCGCCAATGTAGGCAACAGGATTGTAGCGAGGATTAGCCCCGAAAAAGTTTGGGTGTAACGTGACATAACAATCTCCTAACGAAGAAATAGCCAATGGCCTGTGTGTCACGCTATTAGACTTGAGCGAAGCTGAAGCTAAGCTGAAAGGAAAACCGGGGCCGGACCGGGGTTTTGAGAATCGGGATTGGGCTAATCGCTCAGTTCACTAATTCGAATACGACAGTCACCGTAGCAGCAAACGTCAGGTCACCGGCGTTGTAGGTGGCCGCTGAATCCGACTCCATTGCCGCCGTTGCCATGCGCAGCTGTGGCACGGGGGGTTGCAGCGCAGCGCTGTTATCAGCGATAGAAATCGGATCGCCGAGCTTCGCGCCCAGCGCCTTCGCCAACACTTCGGCATTAGCACGGGCGTCGCCTGCCGCCATTGCCAGCGCCTCGCGATGCAGTGCTTCGCGTCGCGAACTATCGAGCCGCGGTGGTGAAACCTGGTTGACTCCGGCCGCAACCGCACCTTCAACCAGTTTGCCGAGCCGTTCGAGATCGTCGACTTTGACATGCATTTGTCGCTCGGCGATATAGCCGCGCAGCTCTTGTTCTTCCGTTTCTCGATTCCAGCGATAGTCCGGACGGACTGTTGCACCCGTGGTGTCAACCTTGTTTCGCTCGATATCCAGCCTGTCGGTAAGTGACAGGATTGCAGTCGTTACTTTCGCTGCTGCAGCCTGCGCCACGTCAAGTTCTTTGGCGCGACTCACGATGGACATCTGAACCGTGGCGCGATCAGGCAGGCCGCTGACCAGACCGGTGCCCGTAACTGAAACAGTATTAGCCTTGTCGTCGGCCATCGTACACACGCTCGCAAGAAGCAGCATTAAAAGAAACAGTCTGCGGATCATTTTCAATTTCCTCAAGGCAAATATTCATATTGGCGATTACTTTACGCTCACTAGACAAAGAGGTCACGCAACCGCGTCCCATCGGCACCGCCGTTGTGCGCGACCATCGCGATGAGCAGTTCGGCGGTTGCAATCGCGTCGACCAGGCAGTCGTGAGCGTTGTATCGGGGCAGCTGGTAACTGCTGCGGAGTTCGGCGAGGCGGAGAGATTGTTTCTCGTCGATATGGTGCCGGCGGTGACGGCGACGATGTTCGAGCGCGAGAGTATCAACGACCGGCACGAGTAGCGGCGCGCCAAACCGCTGTCGGCACAAACGGTCCAGCAAGACCTTGTCCAGACCGGCGTGGTGCACCAGCAACACACGTCCAGTAAGCGCGACAATGATCTTGTCGAGAGCGGCGGCCCGATCACTTCCCGACTCGACAATGGTATCGGTCAGGCCATGGACTGCCGCACTGCTGCCTACGCCACCGCTGTGTTGTACGATATGAGACTCGGCCGTGGCAAGATCCACTCTGCCTCCGCGTACAAGTACCCACCCGACACTCAGCATCTCGGCGGTGGAGGGATCCAGGCCGGTAGTCTCAATATCGAGGCTGACAAACTCGACATCGCTGAA
>CAMYLB010000177.1 GCA_947259145.1 uncultured Woeseiaceae bacterium | reverse complement strand
CAGCCTGTGCCTGAGCTGCCACGTCGGTTCGCTCTACCAGCACGGCGGCAACCGGGTCGACAACATCGACATGTGCTACCTGTGCCACAACCCGGCGGCCAACGACCAGTACGTCCGCGCCGGGTTCGGAGTGGATGCGTCTGAATCTTACGACGGCAGGGCCGGCCAGGCCTTCGGCATCAAGGAGATGGTGCACGGCGTCCATCCGGCCGGCGCGACTGGGAACCCCTGGGTTGTCTACCGCGGCCGCGGTATCTACGCCTTCGCCGATGACGTGGACGCGCTGCAGAACTGGCCGACCGGGGATAACTGCACCCAAGAAGATGACGATACGGGAAGTAATTACTTCACCGTCGTCGGATCGGAAGATGCCCCGGCGGGTGGAAGCGACACGTGTCAACCGCACAACTTCGAAAGCCCGACCTATCCGCGGGGACTGTACGACTGTGCGGCCTGCCACGTGGCAACCGTCAACATCCTGCCGGATCCGACCAAGGCCATGGCCACGACGGTCGAAGCCGGTGACGCGCCGTTCAGCGATCGTGCAGACGAGTTCTTGCGTCACTTGCCACGCCGACAGCGCGAGCAAGGGTCATGCGTACCAGAACGGCTGGGTACCGCAGGAATTCCCCGAGGGTCGCCAGACGATCATCGACGCGAACTAAAACCGGTTCAAGGGGCGGGCCTCCGGGCCCACCCCGCACAACCGATAAGGAGAAAAAACTGAGGCCGGGAGAGCAATCTCCCGGCCTTTCTTATGCGCGCCCTCTCTTGCGCGCCCCTTTTTTATGCGTCGGATTTCAGGATGAAGCCGATCTCGCGCCCCGTTTCGGAGATCGCGAAAATCCGGTAGCCGAGCTTTCTCAGATGCTCGATGGTGATCGCCGTGCGTTGTTTGCCGATACCGGGAAAGCGGTGATGAAACTCCACCATCAGCTGTGTTGGCAGTTTGTCTTCTGCTCGCAGCCCATCGAGGATTTCGTACTCGGCGCCTTCGACGTCGATTTTCAAAATATCGATGTGTTCGTGGCCGAGCTTTTCCATTATCGAGCGAATCGTATAAGCAGGGGCATCGATAAAGTCAGATCCGACGCCGGCGTCCCCCTCGGCCGTCCACATGACTTTCGACTTCCTGCCGCGTTTGCTGATGCGTCGAAACAACCGCAGGCTGCCGTCTTCGCCGGCCGCCGCCCAAGGATGAAACACTAAGTTGACCGGCAACTCCAGGCTTGCAATCCACTCTTCCGAATAGGGCGTCGGGTCGAACGCATGCACTGTCAGGCCGTAGCGGTGGATCAAATCCATGTCAAAGTCGATCGAGTCACCGACGCCGAGCGAATAGATGACGGAATCAGATCGGAGCCGCTCGGGTATGTATATCCAGCCACCCGTCTCGAGCACCGCATACTCGACGTCGGTCTTCAGCCATAGTTCCTTGCCACTGATGCGTTTGAAAAAACGCTTGACGGGCCAGAACCAGGGCTGGCGTTTCATCCATCCGGATGTTCTCACGATGTCTCCCGGTCCGATTACAAATTGACTCGGTCGGCGTTACTATGCCACACCAGGGTGCGGCAGCGACCGACCAACATTCGGACAGTGAAGCCCATGTTAAGAGGCCTTGCAAGATTGATACTGCGCGTCGGCGGCTGGACGGCCGTGGGCGAGAAGCCGGATATACCGAAGGCGGTCATCATCGCTGCACCGCATACCTCTAACTGGGATGGCTTCTGGGCACTGGTTTACAGGTTTTCCATCGGCGCTGAGTTGCATTTCTTTGCCAAACATTCTTTGTTCTGGTTTCCGCTCAGCACCTTGCTTCGGGCGCTCGGAGCCATCGAGCTCGATCGCGAGCGTGCGGGCTCTGCGGTGCAGCAAGCCATCGGCATGTTCAATGAACGGGACAGCTTTTTCATTGCTCTTTCGCCTGAAGGAAGCCGCAGCAAGAAGCGCGGCTGGAAGACCGGCTTCTATCGTATCGCCGAAGGCGCGAGCGTACCCATTTACCTCGGCTTCTTCGACTACAAGCACAAGCGCCTTGGCATCGGACAACGCTTTGATCTGACCGGCGATCAGGACGCCGATCTCAGGTTCTTCCAGGATTACTACGCCAACTTCGAAGGTCGTTGGCCAGAGAAAACCACCCCTGTCAAGTTTATCGACAGGTCATGACGGCAACGGACAACAGCCGGCGCCGCACGATTCGCAGCTTCGTGCGCCGCGCCGGCAGGCTGACACCCTCGCAGGAGCGCGCCCTTCTCGAGCTATGGCCGGCCTACGGCGTCGACTTCACTCCCGAATTGCTCGACTTCGATGTGCTCTTCAGACGAAAAGCCCCCATCGTGCTCGAAATCGGTTTCGGCAACGGTAACTCGCTCGTGCAGCAAGCGCTGGAGAATCCGAGCATGAACTTCTTGGGTGTAGAAGTTCACGAACCTGGCGTCGGGCACTGCCTTCTGCAAGCACACGATGCTGGCCTGTCGAATCTGAAGCTGATCAAGCACGACGCGATCGAGGTTCTGACCCAGCAGATGCCGTTGGTGTCGTTGCAGCGCATCAACATCTACTTCCCCGACCCATGGCCCAAAAAACGACATCACAAGCGCCGCATGATCCAACCTTCTTTCCTGGAACTGATCCACAGCCGCCTCAGAACGGACGGCACCCTGCACGTCGCGACCGACTGGGCGAATTACGCCGAGCATATTGACGACGTACTCGGGCACTCGGCTCTGTTTCGCTGCGATGAGCGTCGTGAACACGACGGCGATGAGGCACTGGATCGTCCGGGCACCAAGTTCGAGCGACGAGGCTTGCGCAAAGGTCATCGCATCTGGGACTGGCGCTGCATCCGGGTCAGTAATAACCACTAATTACTTGCGCTTCCCGGCTGATATCCTATAACTACTAGTAAGGCGCCTTTTTATTCGTTTGAGGATTCGGTCAAATGGCACTGCACGGACCCATCATCGGTCGCTGGTTCAAAAAGCCGGCCGGAACTGTGTTTGAGGTCGTCGCGATCGATGAAGATGCCGCCACCGTGGAAATTCAGTTATTCGACGGCACTATCGATGAAATCGACGTCGAAACCTGGCCGAATCTCATGCTGATTGAAGTTGCCGCGCCCGAGGACTGGTCGGGATCCGTCGACATGGATCCGGAGGATTACGACGGCAAGGGCGCAAACGACAATCCCACCGGTTACCAGGATCCGCTCGCTTTTCTCGATAAGGTCTGACAACGCCCGACCACCATCCAGCATCCACACTTGACGGGCCCCGCTTGGGGAGTTCCTCTCGCTTAACCTCGCTCGGCGTCCTGCCTCGCTCGCATCGGGCTCCGCTTGCTTTAGCGTCCATGCGTCGCTGCGCTACGCACGACGCTCGAGCAACTCCCCAAGCGGCACCCTCACCTGTTCCTTGCAGCGGCGTCGAGTACGGCGATGTCTCGCGAAGCGACGTTGCGTAGCTGGAGTGAGCGAGACATCGCCGTACTCGACGCCGCGGTAAAGATGTCGGATGGTGGGGCGAGGGAGAGTTACATGCTGGTCGGGCCAGTGACGTAGATGATGCCGTCTCGGATTGACAGCTCGACTTGCCGCAACGACCCTCCAGATCCCGGCCCCGCGAAACAACGACCCGTCTCGATCTCGTAGGTTGCGCCGTGTGAGGCGCAGATGATTGCCGACTTGTCCTTGGTCAGGAACTTGTTGGGCGACCAGTTCAACGGATGCCCGACATGGGCGCAGAAATTCTGATAGGCAAATACGGCGTCGCCCTGTCGCACGACAAAACCGCGAAACGGCCAGTCGCCCTCGCCGATTTCGAACTCACGGCATCCGGGATCATCGATCTCGTCCAGGCGACCAATCCCGATTTCCTGTTCCGACTCAATCATCCTTTGCTGCAACCAGGTCATCATGGCGAAGTGCAACCACAACCGAAAGGACTATTGCTGGAATGCCCAGCGCCGCAGCGTAAAGAAAGAACCCGAACCAACCGACGGCCTCTTGCACATTGCCCGAAAATCCCGCCGTGAATTTTCCCAGAAGGCTCATCAATGAACTCATTAACGCGTACTGCGTCGCCGTGAAAGACGCGTTAACAAGGCTCGATAAGTAAGCAATAAATACGGTTCCGCCGAAGCCCATCGCGAAATTGTCCGCACTGATTGTCACTGTGAGCATCCAGACCTTGGGGCCCACAATTGCCATTAACGCAAAGAACAGGTTGGTACTTGCGATTAGGATCGTTGCAATTATCAGGCAACGTGCAACGCCATACTTAAGGACAGCCCACGCCGCGGCACCCGCGCCTACCAGCGAAACAATGACCCCGTAAATTTTCGCAACGCTGGCAACCTCTGCCTTGCTGAATCCAATATCGAGATAAAACGGGTTGGCTAGTATGCCCAGCACATAGTCGCTCAGGCGAAAGAACAGGATGAAGAGAACGACAACGAGCGCGAAGCGACCGAATCGCGCGAAGAAATCACTGAATGGATCCGCTATGGCGTGCTTAAACCAGAGCGCAACCTTCTTCGCTACGGCCCCTTCATAGACAACAGGAACCATCTCGACAGCTGGCTCCTTGCACCACAACGTCGTGATAATACCGACCAGCATGCATCCGGACATCACGGTATAGGCCAGGTTCCATGAGCCGTATTGGGCGATGTAGAGAGCGCCCGCTCCCGCGACCAGCATCGCAACGCGGTAACCATACTGGTACGCCGCAGCAAGCACACCTTGCATTTTTCCTTCGGCGCTTTCTATGCGATAGGCGTCTATGACGATATCTTGTGTCGCCGAGGAAAACGCGACCACAAGCGCAACGATCGCAAAAACGCCGATCGCATGCACGGGGTCGGTGCTGGCCATCACAAACAATGCAACGCCGATGGCCACTTGCGCCAATAGCAGCCAGCTTCGCCGTCGGCCAAGCAGCCGAGTCAACAAAGGCAGGGGCAATGAATCTATGAACGGTGCCCAGACGAATTTGAGGCTGTACGCGAAGCCGAGCCAGGCGAAAGTACTGATCGTACTCATCTCTAACCCGGAATCCTTCAGCCATGCCGACAGAGTCGAGTAAACGAGCAGGAAGGGCAGCCCGGCCGAGAATCCCAGAAAGAATATGACCAGGACTTTTTCCTGAAGATAATATCGCCAGCCCGGCGATTCTGGCAGCGCGTCAGTTCCCATGGACCCAATCGTAATCCATGGTCAGCGGCGCGTGATCGGAGAAGCGCTGTTCTTTGTAGATTTCGGTCCGGAGCACCTTGTCTTTCAACCCCGGCGTTACGACCTGGTAGTCGATGCGCCATCCCACGTTATTGTCCCAGGCGCGGCCGCGGTTCGACCACCAGGTGTACTGATCGGGCTCTTGCTCGAGCATGCGAAACGCGTCGGCGTATTGATGTTCGCCGAACACCGTGTCCATCCAGGCCCGTTCTTCGGGCAGGAACCCGGAGTTCTTTCGGTTGGCGCGCCAGTTCTTGAGGTCGATCTCCTTGTGCGCGATGTTCCAGTCACCGCAGATTACATATTCTGAGCGGCGTCGCCGCAGTTTCCTGAGGTGCTCCGTAAACGTATCCATGCAGCGGTATTTCGCCTCCTGCCGTTCCTCGCGCGATGAGCCGGACGGCAAATACAGCGACACGACGTTGATACCTTCAAGCTGTACCTCCAGGTAGCGACCTTCGGCATCGAACTCCGGGTCGCCGTAGCCACGAACAACTTTCTTCGGCTTGTGCCGACTGTAAACGGCTGTACCACTGTAGCCCTTCTTGACCGCATCTTCGTAAAAACAGTGGTAGCCCTCGGGCGAAAAAATATCGTCCGTGCTGCCATCCAGTCGAAAAAACCCTTGCGGGCGGCCGCCCGAATGCCGTTGGCATTCAAGCTGATAACGCGAAACAAAATCGATCTCCTGTGTCATACTTCGGTGGGTCGCGGCCATGATACAGAAGACCAATCAAATGCGTGGGTACAAGCGGGAATTCATCGAACTGGCACTGGAACTCGGCGTATTGCGTTTTGGTGAATTTACGCTGAAGTCAGGCCGCGTCAGCCCCTATTTCTTTAACGCGGGACTTTTTAATACCGGTTACGCGGCGGCAAAACTCGGGCGCTTCTACGCATCGGCGATTGCCGAATCCCGCGTCAGTTTCGACATGATTTTCGGGCCGGCGTACAAGGGCATTCCGCTGGCCGCGCTCGCTGCCGCATCGCTCGCCGAACACAACGATATCGACGTGCCCTACTCATTCAATCGTAAAGAGGCCAAGGCACATGGCGAAGGTGGCAGCATCGTTGGGGCCCCGTTGTCTGGCGATGTGCTCATTGTCGACGACGTCATCACCGCCGGCACAGCTGTGCGCGAGGCTTACCAGATTATCTCGTCCGCCGGCGCACAGATCGCCGGACTCGTCATTTCGCTCGACCGCCAGGAACGCGGTCAGGGGCCATTTTCGGCTGTGCAGGAATTGAAGCAGTCGCTCGGAATTCCTGTCATCAGCATCGTCCAACTGGACGATTTGATCAATATACTTGAGGAATCAAGCGAATATGAGCAGTACCTTGAGCCTGTACTGAGCTATCGCAAGCAATATGGCGTAATTTCCTAAGTAGTTGAAAAACATGCCTGATACGATGGTTTACAGGGTGAGGTCAGCGTATTAAGGTACAAGAACGAGAACCAGTCCCGGTCTTGTGTTTGTTTTTACTGGCATATTTGAATAATGCGGAAACTGATTTTTACATTTGTGCTGTTGCTGTTGGCGCCGCTCGCGAGTCTCGCGCAGCAGGCCAAGGTCTACAAGTGGGTGGACGAGCACGGCACCTTGCACTACGGCGACAGCATTCCTGCCGCGTACGCCGAGTTCCCGAAAGAGGTCCTCAATGATCGCGGCGTGACGGTGGGAAATCTCGAAGGCAAGAAGACACCCGAACAGATCGAAGCTGAGCGTCTTGAGCAGGAACGCGTAGCCGCCATCGAGTTGCAGCGCCGCGCTGACCAGGCCTTGCTTGCGACCTATCTCTCGGTTGACGAGATTCTGATGCACCGGGATCGCCGCGTAGAACTTTTCCAGGCGCAGTCGCGTGTCACCGAACTCTATCTCAGAAACCTGGGACGCCGGATGCTGAAGTTGAGAAGCGAGGCGTCACATTTTCAGCCGTATAGCGAAGATTCCGACGCGCCGATGATTCCTCGCGAGCTCGCCGAAGACATTCGCCTGACTAAAGAAATCGTCACACGGCACGAACGCAATCTGCAGAAGTTCCAGGCGAACGAACAGCAGGTCATCGCCCGCTTCGATGGCGATATTTCGCGCTTCAAACTCCTCAAGGGCATCGACTGACGCCCACACACCCCGTCACGCAGTGCCCGAATGACCGAATCCGCCTGAACCTCGGTCGCTCTCATCAAACTCTTTCACGACCCTGAATTCGACCTGCTCCACAGGGACGAATACCATTTGCGCTATGCGCTCCGCCGGCTGCACATCATAGCTGCTCGAGCCCCGATTCCAGCAGGAGATGAACACCTGTCCCTGGTAGTCGGAATCGATGAGGCCGGTCAGGTTGCCCAGCACTATCCCGTGTTTGTGCCCCAATCCCGAACGAGGCAGCAATACGGCTGCCAGTGATGGATCGGCAACGTGAATAGCGATGCCGGTTGGTACGAGTACGGTTTCGCCCGGTGCCACGGTGATCGGTTCGTCGATACAGGCCCGCATATCGAGCCCGGCGGAACCGTCAGTGGCATAGTGCGGAAGGGGAATCGAGTCCCCGACACGCGGATCGAGAATTTTCAGTTCGATGGATCGCAAGTGGTTCTGTCCTTCAGTCTTTGTTCGATATGACCGTGAGGCGGGGCTCGGTGTCCACACCGCGACCAGCATGAAAGTGCTCTGCTATCAATTCAACAAGATCTCGGGCGAGACTGGATTTGGCGGCCTTCGGAAAGTCCTTCTTGCCGTTACTCCACAGCACGCTGGCTGCGTTGTCGTCGCGATCAAAACCGCGGTTGTCACCTACCTGGTTGGCAACAATCATGTTCAACTTCTTTTTCTTGAGCTTCAAACGCGCATAGTCCTCAACTTTTTCAGTCTCCGCAGCAAAGCCGACCGTGAATGGCGGCCTGTCCGACGCGGCGACTGACGCCAAAATATCCGGGCAAGGAACCAGGTCGATGCGACTGGTTTCGTTTTTCTTTTTAATTTTCTGCTTTTCCACCGCTGCAGGCCGATAGTCGGCAACAGCGGCAGCTGCGATGAAGATGTCCGCGTTGGCGATGTGTTCATGCGTCACGTCGAACATCTCCTGCGCCGTATTAACGTGATGCACCTCCATGCCGGGTGGCGCAGGCAAGCTGACCGGGCCAGTGATCAACACGACATTCGCACCTTGCGCCGCAGCGGCGCGGGCAACTGCATAACCCATTTTTCCGGAGCTGCGATTTGTTATGTAGCGCACAGGGTCGATCGGTTCGCGCGTCGGCCCTGCTGTTACGATGACCGTGCTGCCTGCAAGTAATCCTTCGCCTTTGCCAATATTAAAATCGCAAACTGCGGCAGCGATTGTTTCGGGCTCCAGCATACGACCTGCCCCGGTTTCGCCACAGGCCTGCGAACCCGTACCCGGCCCGAGAATTTGAATGCCGCGGCTTTCCAGGATCTCGCGGTTCGACTGTGTCGCAGGGTTGCCCCACATGACATGATTCATCGCCGGCGCAAGGGCGATCGGTGCTTCCGTTGCGAGACATATGGTCGTCAGCAAATCCGGTGCCGCGCCGCTGACAATACGAGCCATTACTTCGGCGGTAGCGGGTGCGATCAACACGACATCGGCCCAGCGCGCCAGCTCGATGTGACTCATGGCGGCTTCGGCTTCCTTGTCCCACAGGTTCGATCGGATGGGTCGGCCCGACACAGCCTGCAGGGCCGTTGCCGTTACAAACTCCTCGGCCGAGGCCGTCATGACAATCTGCACTTCCGCGCCGCGTTCACGCAGGCGCCGTACCAGGTCGGGCGCCTTGTACGCGGCGATGCCGCCAGTAATGCCAAGAACAATGTTCATGGCCTGATTCTACCGAAACCGGCGATCGTGGCCAGATTGATTCGTTGTAAGCAAATCTCGAAAACCACGACCATGGAGCCTTGAAGAATGCGACCCACAAACGATTGAACGACGTTCAGCTGCTGACAACCCTGATTGGTACCGGCAGCAGCGTCTCGGCTGGCAAATCGGCCATGCAGCTTCTGCGGCGCTTTGGCAGCCTTCGGGCCGTGCTGCATGCCGAGACGGCAGACCTGCTGGCCTGCAATGGGATCGGGCGTGCGCGGCTTGCTGTGCTGCGAGCGCTGCCGGAACTCGCCCGCCGCTACTACTCGCAGTCTCTTCCCAGCGGAGAGACGATTCGCAACCCTGCTGACACCGAGGCTTTTCTGCAGGCTCGCATGCGGCACCTCGATCACGAGCTCTTTTGCTGCCTGTTTCTCGACAACCGGCATCGGGTCCTGGGATTTGACGAGCTGTTCCGCGGCACCATAGACGGGACATCGGTTTACCCCCGCGAGGTTGTCAAGGAAGCCCTCGCCATCAATGCCGCCGCGGTCATTCTCGCCCACAATCACCCCTCTGGCGTCGCCGAACCCAGCCAGGCCGATGAGCGCATCACGAGGCGGCTAAAATCGGCCCTGGACCTGGTCGATATCAGGCTCCTCGACCATCTGATCATCGGCGACGGCAAAGCGACCTCCCTGGCCCAACGGGGCCTGATCTGAGCCAGATCTCTGGCTGGCCCCTTGCAGCGCTTGTATTGCGCCATGGAGACTGGTATAAAGTTTCGCTCTCTGCCCGCCCGTCGCGGGCAACTTTTAATAAAATCAGAGACTTAACGTAATGTCTAAGGTCTGCCAAGTGACTGGGAAGCGTCCGCAGAGCGGCAACAACGTATCCCACGCAAAAAACAGAACCCGCCGTCGCTTTCTGCCCAATTTGCAGAACAAGCGCTTTTGGATCGAAGCCGAGAAGCGCTACGTGCGTCTGCGTGTGTCACACAAGGGCCTGCGGATCATCGACAAGCATGGCATCGAAAAAGTCCTGACCGACCTGCGTGCCAGCGGACAGCGCGTTTAAGCGCCCGAGGATTCGACCATGCGTGACAAAATCAAACTCGTTTCCAGTGCCGGCACCGGACACTACTACACGGTGACCAAGAACAAGCGCCTCCATCCTGAAAAGCTGCAGACCAAAAAGTACGATCCGACGATCCGGAAGCACGTGTTGTACAAGGAATCCAAGATCAAGTAGCAGCGCTTCAACAGTTTCAAAAAAGCCCCGCTCGACGGGGCTTTTTATTAGGGCACAATAGCGTATGCCCGAACTACCCGAAGTCGAAACAAGCCGTCGTGGCATAGAGCCGCACATCATCAACACGGCTGTCTCGCGCATCGTGATTCGCGAGCGCCGCCTGCGGTGGCCGGTTGCGAAAGACGTAGACCGCAACCTGCCGGGCCAGACCGTTACATCGGTGGGTCGCCGCGCAAAATACCTGCTAATCAATACAGAAAAAGGCTCTGCCATTCTCCATCTCGGAATGTCGGGCAGCGTTTGCATCGTCAACCGTGACACGCCGGCCAGCGTCCACGACCACGTCGACATTGAATTTAGCTCGGGACTGATGTTGCGCTACCGCGATCCCCGCCGTTTCGGCTCCCTCCACTGGAGCAAAAACCCCCTGTCGCACCCGCTGCTGGACAAACTCGGGCCGGAGCCGCTTGGCGACGAATTTAGTGGCAACTATCTTTGGCAAAAATCACGGGGCCGCAGGGTCAGCATCAAGCAGTTCATCATGAATGCCCACATCGTCGTTGGCGTTGGCAACATCTACGCGAGCGAATCACTGTTCATGGCCGGCATCAATCCGCGACGTGCGGCCGGGCGAATCGCTCTGCATCGTTACGATGCGCTGTCTGATGCGATCAAGGAAGTCCTTAGCAGGGCCATCACGGCCGGTGGCACGACGTTGCGTGATTTCTACGGTGGTGATGGAGAGGCGGGATACTTCCAGCAGCAACTGGAAGCCTACGGCCGCGAGGACGAGCCGTGTCGGCGCTGCAATACGCCGATTACGGCGATTGTCCAGGGCCAGCGCTCAACCTATTACTGCAAACATTGCCAGACTTGAGTCAGGTGCGTCCGCAGCGCTCCAGCAAAGCCTGCTTCACATCCGGCGACACGAACCCTGACACGTCGCCGCCCAGGGTGGCAACCTCGCGAACGAGGCTCGAAGAAATAAACGTGTACTTATCCGTCGGCGTCAAAAAAACCGTCTCGACATTCTGCGTCAGGTGGCGGTTCATATTGGCCAGCTGAAATTCGTACTCGAAATCCGAGACAGCCCGCAACCCGCGGATGATCACCGCGAGATCGTGTTCCTCAGCGAAATCCACGGTAAGGCCTTCATAGCCGGCGACTTCAACATTCTTGATAGTGGACAACGCTGACTCGGCCAGCTCGACACGTTCACCAAAAGTGAACATTGGCGACTTGGATCCCGGGTTGGCCGCTATGGCAACAACGACCTTGTCATACAGGCGGGCCGCCCTGCGCACGAGGTCCTCGTGTCCGAGGGTGATCGGATCGAACGTTCCGGGATACATTGCGGAAACTTTCATCGATTGCGTCCTGTCAGGTCTCTTGCCGGACCAGCATATAACGGACACTGCCGGCCGTCTTGTTCTTTAGCACGTCCCAACCCGCTGGCAGCTCGGGTTCCGCTTTTGATCGCTCCTGCTCAATATAGATATGAGCGTCATTCGCCAGTATTTCCTGATCGGCCAACAGTCTACACAAATCGTCGATCATGCCGGCTGCGAAGGGCGGGTCCAGGAACACAATGTCGAATCGTTCGGTGTTTTCGCCACGAAGATAGTCCAGCGCATCCATATGCCGGACGACGGCCCGTTCGGCATCCAGGGCCTCGATGTTGGCGGTCAGCGTGCTGACGGCCAACATCGACTTTTCCACGAAAACCGCACTACCGGCGCCGCGCGACAATGCTTCCAGTCCCAGCGCGCCGGTTCCCGCAAACAGGTCCAGGCAACGAGCACC
>CAMYLB010000176.1 GCA_947259145.1 uncultured Woeseiaceae bacterium | reverse complement strand
TCGACGCTCGATCTCTTCGAGCTTTTCGCGGATCCTGATCTCCAGGCCACGAGGCACGGGATGATAATACTTAACCGGGCTCATGTCGTCGGGAAAGTAGGTCTCGCCAATGGCGACGGCGCCCTTTTCGTCGTGCGCGTAACGGTATTTTTCGCCGTAGCCGAGGTCCTTCATCAACCGCGTCGGTGCGTTTCGCAAATGCAGGGGTACCTCCAGCGAGCCGTGCTTCCTCGCATCCTCCATCGCCGCTTTCGACGCTGTGTAAACCGCGTTGCTCTTCGGTGCGCAAGCGAGGTAAACGACTGCCTGCGCCAGCGCCAGTTCGCCCTCAGGACTGCCAAGCCGCTCGAGCACTTCCCAGGCGTTGAGCGTTAGCTGCAGACTGCGCGGATCGGCATTGCCAATATCTTCGGATGCAACGCGGATCATGCGGCGCGCAATATACAGAGGATCACAACCGCCATCCAGCATGCGCATGAGCCAGTACAGCGCGGCGTCAGGGTCGGTACCGCGAACCGATTTGTGCAGCGCGGAAATCTGATCAAAGAAATATTCGCCCTGCTTGTCGAAACGTCGGCGACTCCCCGACGCGACTTCTTTTACTGTGTCGGCCGAAATTTTGCCGTCCTCAGCGAGGTCCGCAGCAAGCTCGAGCAAATTCAATGCGCGACGAGCATCCCCATCGGCGGCCGAGGCAATGAGTTCCAGCGAATCGCTGCTTATCTCAAATTTGCCGGCAAGTCCCCGCGTTGCATCGAGCAGCGCCCGTTGCAAAACAGCCAGCAGGTCATCCTCGGTCAATGACTTGAGGACGTAAACTCGCGCACGCGACAGCAACGCATTATTCAGCTCGAAGGACGGGTTTTCGGTCGTCGCCCCAATGAACGTCAGCGTGCCATCCTCGACGAACGGCAGGAATGCATCCTGCTGTGATTTGTTGAAGCGATGGACTTCGTCGAGAAACAGGACCGTTCCGCGATTCCGCATCTGACGATGCTGCTCCGCTTCGGCAACGGCGCTGCGAATGTCTTTCACGCCGGCCATAACGGCCGAGAGCGCGATGAAATGTGAGTCGGTTGTGCCCGCGATGAGTCTCGCCAGCGTTGTCTTTCCTGTCCCTGGCGGCCCCCAGAACACCATGGAATGTGCGCGTCCCTGCTCAATGGCACGCAGCAACGGCTTGCCGGCTTCCAGCAGATGTCGTTGTCCCGAGAATTCAGCCAGCGTTGCCGGCCGCATGCGGTCGGCAAGGGGTCGCTCAGTGTCGGGTTCCGAGATAAATAAGTCAGTCAATGCCCGTGCCAGTCTGTCGCGCTGAATACCAATCTTCGATGCGCAGACTCCAACCTCCGACGCCCGCTATTGCAACAGTGAGGCCGATGATTATACCGGCAGTATTCGCAGCGATGTCGGCCCAGTCGGCCATGCGATAACTGACCACCAGCTGGCAGAGCTCGATGAGGCAACCGAACAGCATTAGCCCGGCCGCAATGCGCCAGTACGAGGGGCGTCGATATTGCCCGGTAAACCAAACGGTCAGCACTAAGAACGTCGCCGCGTGCAAAAACTTGTCCGAGTGGTCAAGCCACGACAGGATTTTTACCTTGTCATCCCAGAACCAGACGGCGGGCATCAACGCGGAAAGAAACACCAGGCAAAGCAAAACAAAATCCGCGATTCGCCAGAAACGTGCATGCCGCAGCGGCAACATCAGGGAACGGCGACGCCGGCTGCCAAAGGAACGCCGACCAGGTCCGCATCACTCGGTACGATGAAGTCGAAGCGATCCGCATCAATAGGTTCATTAATAACTAAATCGTAGAGCGCGACGAGTGTCGTTTGTTCGAGGTTGTCAAAAAACACCATGCGATAGAGCTCACCGTTCAGGAACCCCAGCTCGACGCGATTGAAGCCACTGCCCTCGTCGATGGGATGCATGCGTACCCAGATCGCGTCACCTTCCGCCCTGCTGCCTTCGAACCGGAATTGCTCGAGCGCGTCCTTCGTACCACCCAGCAACAAAGCAGGCGTGTTGCTAAGTGCCTTCGCCTGGGGCTTGACCGTGACCTGCGCGAGATCGACATCGTAGCTCCAGATATTCATGCCATCCGCGACCAGCCATTGTTCATAGGGATCGGAATAGATCCAGCGGAATCGCCTCGGTCGCTCTATCTCAAGGGTACCGTTGGAGACTTCGCCGACCACGCCTTCGGCATCGATCAACGACTGCTCGAAACGGCCCTCCATAGTAATAACGTCCGTGAGGAAATCGTTGACGAGCTGCTCGCCGATTTCATCCACAGTCGCCTGTGCCAAGGCGTTCTGCGCCGCACCGGCGCAAAGCACCGACAAGAAAAATATTCTGATCACGTATTGGTTCCTCGCAGGGCGCTGCTGTCCCTGCTCAATCCTTCGAGCTATTTCTCGGCCGCCGTATTCGGTACCAGGATTTCTCGTGCCCCGTTGGACTGCAGCGGCCCGACAAGACCCGCCGCCTCCATGGACTCGACCATTCTCGCAGCGCGATTGTAGCCGATCTTGAGACGCCGCTGAACGCCCGATATCGATGCTTTTCGAGTATCCATGACAACCCGCACAGCCTGGTCGTACAACGGATCCTGCTCGGCGTCCGCGCTGTCAGCCGGCATCTTGTCAATTCCGATCAGTCCTGGCGTTGGACCCGTAGGACCCTCGAGAATTTCATCGATATAGCGCGGACTGCCACTTTTTTTCAGCTGGCGAACAACCGCATGGACCTCATGGTCAGCGACAAACGCGCCGTGCACGCGCACCGGTAGCGAGGTACCGGGCGGCAGGTAGAGCATGTCACCGTGCCCTAGCAGATTCTCGGCGCCCTGCTGATCGAGAATGGTCCGCGAATCGACCCTGGCCGATACCTGGAAGGCAATTCGGGTAGGCACGTTCGCTTTGATCAGACCCGTGATTACATCGACAGACGGCCGTTGCGTTGCGAGGATCAGGTGTATGCCCGACGCCCGCGCCTTTTGCGCCAGCCGCGCAATCAGCTCTTCAACCTTCTTGCCGACGATCATCATCATGTCCGCGAGTTCATCGATGATGACGACGATATACGGCAGCGGCGTCAAGGTCGGGTGGACAATGGGCTTGTCTTCATCAAAAATTTCCGGCGGGCGGAACGTAGGATCCTTGATCGGATCGCCGGCGGCTATGGCCTCTTTCACCTTGCGGTTGTAGCCGCCGATATTGCGCACGCCCAGCCCCGACATAAGACGGTAGCGACGATCCATCTCGGCGACACACCAGCGCAGCGAGTTGGACGCTTCTTTCATGTCAGTGACGACCGGCGCGAGCAGATGCGGGATACCCTCATACACCGAAAGCTCAAGCATCTTCGGGTCGATCATGATCAAGCGCACCTGCTCCGGCTGCGATTTGTACAGAATGCTGAGTACCATCGCGTTGATGCCGACCGATTTACCCGAGCCGGTGGTGCCTGCGATCAGCAAGTGTGGCATGCGCGCGAGGTCCGCCACCACCGAATTGCCGCCGATATCCTTGCCAAGGGCGAGCGTCAAAGGTGACGCCATGTCGTCGTAGGCACGGGATTTGAGAATTTCGCCCAGCGTGACCAGCTGGCGTCTTTCGTTTGGTATTTCGAGACCAACAAATGACTTGCCCGGGATAACTTCGACGATGCGAACACTGACAACAGACAGCGACCGCGCGAGGTCTTTCGACAGGTTGGCAATCTGGCTTACTTTGACCCCCGGCGCCGGATCCAGTTCGAATCGGGTAATGACGGGTCCGGGCGACACTGATCGGACCTCGACATCGATACTGAAGTCCTTGAGTTTAAGTTCGACGAGCCGCGACATCGCCTCGAGCGACTCATCGGAATAGCCGTGTTGCTGCTCGGGCGGATCATCGAGTATTGACAACGGCGGCAACTCGCCGGCTTCCGGTGGGTCGAACAGCGGCACCTGTCGTTCTTTTTCTGCCCGGATGCTGGGCTCCAGCGCAGGCAGTACCGGTTCGATGCGCGGCTTCGTGCGTTTTGACTTGAGTTCTTTCTGAACCTTGACGGTGTCCTGCCGCGCCGCTGCCTGCCGCCGGCCTTCTGCCCTGTCCCGCAGCTCGCTGATTCTGATCTTGGCTTTTTCGTACCCGGACAGGGTCCACTGACCTATTCGATCCATCACGGCGATCCATGAAATACCGAGGAACAGCGAGATCGCCGCGACCCACAGGCAAAACAACAGGGTGCTCGCGCCCAGCAATTTCATTACGTCAACGAGCAGCCCGCCCACGCTCGCTCCGATGATGCCGCCGGCCGAATTCGGAAATCCCGCCGGCGCGAAATGCAACGACGACAATGCACAACTGGTAACGAGTGTCGCCAGAAAACCGGAAAAACGCAGACCGAAGTCGAGCCCGGTTAGTTCGATCTGGGTCTTCTGTTCCCGATACAGCATCCAGCCCAGGTAGAAAAGCATGACCGTAAATAGATAGGCCGGACGACCGAAGAAGGAGAACAGCAGGCCGGCAATCTGCGCACCGAATAGCCCTATGCCGTTGTTCACCGTTGTGTCGGTAGTTGCCTGACTCCAGCTCGGATCAGCAGGGTCATACGTGAACAGCGCATACCAGAGAATCAGCGCCAGCGCGCCGAAGACGTACAATGCGCCTTCACGCAGGGCCCGATGAACCTGCGCCGACAATCGTGATTCAGGTTGTTTCGCTTTTGAGACTCTTGCCATTAAGAAACTATTTTCCCTACACTAGCCCAAGGACGCGCTGTTCCGCATATAGCTTGCCCGCATCATCGCCCTTGAAAGTCGTCATTGGAACCGCATTTCCGGGCTCTGCGCGGGCAGATCAGTGCATCGCAAATTTACGGATAAATTATACATGAGTGACTTGAAACATTGCCGGGTTCTGATCCTGGGGTCCGGGCCAGCCGGCTATTCCGCAGCCGTCTACGCCGCCAGGGCTAATCTCGACCCGGTGATAATCACTGGCATTGAACAAGGCGGCCAGCTAATGACGACGACCGACGTCGACAACTGGCCCGGCGACGTTGAGGGCCTGCAGGGCCCCGAACTGATGGACCGAATGCTGCGTCACGCGCAGCGCTACGATACCGAGATCATCAACGATCACATTCACAAAGCGGACCTGTCGCAGCGGCCGTTTCGGCTCGACGGCGATTACGGCAGCTACACCTGCGACGCGCTGATTATCGCCACCGGCGCAACGGCGATGTACCTGGGCCTGCCTTCAGAAGAAGCTTACAAGGGCCGCGGCGTGTCCGCCTGCGCAACCTGTGACGGTTTCTTTTATCGCGGTAAGCCCGTTGCCGTCGTCGGAGGCGGCAATACGGCCGCCGAAGAAGCGCTCTACCTGAGCAACATCGCATCCAAGGTGACTCTCGTACATCGCCGCGATGAGCTTCGTGCAGAGAAGATCCTGCAGGATCACCTGTTCGAGAAAGAACGCGACGGCAACATCGAGATTCGGTGGGATCATGTCGTTGACGAAGTTCTTGGCGACGATTCAGGTGTGACGGGACTTCGTATCCGCAGCACCAAGGACAAATCGCAGACCACGGATCTCGACGTCGATGGTGTGTTTATTGCGATCGGCCATAAGCCGAACACGACGTTGTTCGAAGAGCAGCTCGACATGAAGAACGGTTACATCATCGTCAAGTCTGGTATTGCCGGTGACGCAACGGCCACGAGTGTGCCCGGCGTCTATGCTGCCGGTGATGTCGCGGACCAGGTGTATCGACAGGCCGTCACGTCCGCCGGCGCCGGATGCATGGCCGCCCTCGATGCAGAGAAATACGTCGATGCACTCGCGAGTCAGAACGCGGCGGCGGACGACGCTGCCGCGTAAGGCTGTGGTGCCCAATGAAGGTCACCGTCCATGACAGCATTGCCGATATTGCGGCGAACGACTGGAATCAACTCGCCGGCAGCGCGTACCCGTTCCTGCGTCACGAGTTCCTGAACCTCGCCGAACAAACCCACTGCGTCACGCCTGCCCAGGGCTGGACCCCACGCCACCTGAGCATCGGCAAGAAAGGCCACCTTCGCGCGGCGATGCCTTTGTACGAGAAGAGCCATTCCTGGGGAGAGTTCGTGTTCGATTGGGCCTGGGCGCGTGCCTACGAACAGGCGGGCTTGCGTTATTACCCGAAATTGGTCTCAGCGGCCCCGTTTACGCCTGCACCCAGCCGTCGCCTGCTGCTCGCCGACCCTGAAGATACCGAAGGCGCGCATGCGCTCATCGCAGCTG
>CAMYLB010000175.1 GCA_947259145.1 uncultured Woeseiaceae bacterium | reverse complement strand
TGAAAACCGTATCGATATCTTCCTGGTAGAACGACAGGCCTGCATACCAGGAGAATGCGTCATCGGTATCCGACGTCAACCGCAGCTCCTGCTGGAAGTAGTCGCCTTCCTGATCCTGCTGGTAGTTGTTGATATTTAACGGTGTGCCGTCGTAGTCCTCGGTATAGAAGTAGTCGTGATCCTTGTAGCCGGTGTTTGACGTCAGCGTCAATCCGTCGAAGTCATAGTCGAGTCGTACGCCCAAAGTGAATATATCGGCGTTGTCGTTGTTCCCCAAAGACTGGTCGGAGTCGGCATCTTCCGGTCCACCCTGGGGCGTGATCGAGGCACCAAACACACCAACCAGGTTGTCCCAGATATCACCTGTTGTAACAGCGCGATAGACAGATCCCGACTGTTCGCGAGATTCGTACTCGGCCATCGTGCGAAGTGTGAGCTTATCGTTCTCATAAGTTGTCGACCAACGAATGCCCTGCTTCTCGTGCTCGATCAGGTCGCGGCCGTCGAAAATGTTTTTCACAAAGCCGTCTTCATTTGAGGAATAGCCTGCGAAGCGCATCGCGAAATTGTCCGAGACCGGAACATTCAGCGCACCTTCCAGCACGAAGTGACCCCGTTCGCCGGCATCCAGATCGACATAGCCGCCGAGGCCACCGTCGATGTCCGCATCACGCGTGTGCACGCTGATAGCGCCGCCGATCGAATTCCTGCCGAACAGGAAGCCCTGCGGGCCGCGCAGAACCTCGGATCGCTCGATATCGTAGAGACTGGTTACAGCGGATCCGTTGCGGCCTTCGTAGAGCTCGTTCTTGAAGATTGCGGCTGACGGGTCTCCGCCAATGCCAAAGTCCTGGGTGCGTATGCCGCGCACGCTGATGGCATCGAGAAAACTGTCCTGGCTGTTGCCGGTGATGCCCGGCGTGAAAGATATCAGATCCTTGACGTCGTTCAGATTGACAGATTCGGTGAATTCCCCTGTCAGGGCCGTTATCGCGAGCGGCACCTCCTGCACCGACTCACTGCGCTTGGTCGCGCTGACGATGATTTCCTCAAGAACCTGTGCGCCGGCTTGGTCGCGCTGACGATAATTTCTTCAAGAACCTGTGCACCTGCCGGAGCAGCGATCGTACTGGCAGCAATTGCAGCAGAAATGGCCGCTGCAATAGCAGTGCGTTGCGGTGCGGACTGAAAGTCAGCATTGGTTTTTCGCGACATGGTTCCCCCCTTACCTGTTGCCAGGTCGATCGCTTTGGAAAACAGTACATCCTGCCGTGGCCGATGACAAGATCGAAATATTCAGGACCTAGACAAGTCCGTGCGTCGACAGGGTCGCCAGCATTGGTGCTAACTGGGATTCGTAACGCCGCCATCGGCCAATCGACCGCGTGTGCACAGGTTCCCTGACCTGCACCGCGCTCGCCGTAGCAACGGCTTTGTCCAGCGAGTGGAATTGCAGGCACGACTCCTCCCATGGCAGGTCGAGGTAGCGAATGAGCGCCCGCGCATTGGTCTCCAGGTCGTTGACAATTGCTTCGTAGGAAATGTCGAAAAACCGATCCCCGAAGCGCTCTTTCCAGACGTCCATCAGCCGCCGATAGCGGCAATGATGGCGTGCCATCTCCTCGAGGTCGTAAGAATGCAGGTACGCGTCGGCAAACAGCTGCTTGTAGCTCGCGAAGCAGGCATCCATCGGATCCCGGGTCAGGTGCACGATCCTGGCATTGGGCAATGCCTTGATAATCAGTGGGATGAGCAGGTAATTCTGCGGCAGCTTGTCGACAAAGCGCGGCGTCTCTCCGCGCACCCTGGCCGTTGATTGCAGGTACATCGCGCCGATCTTGCCCGGGTCAAGCCCGACGGCGGAAGCAAAAAACGGGGCGGAAAAACGTCGCGGATCCTGGTGCTTGCCTAGTCTTCGAATCCCGAGGCTGAACTGCTGCAGCTCCCCGGCCGAATGTACCTGTGAATGACTGCCGATGATCCGTTCGACCAGCGTCGTACCGGTACGTGGCTGCCCCAATACGAATATTGGCGCCGTCGAATCGTGTCCAACAGAGCCATCGTTGAGCCAGTCGGTCGTGAACTTCGCCTCGAGGAAATCAAACATCTCGATCTCTGCGGCCTCATCGTAGGCGACCGTTTCGCGTCTGGCCCTCGCACCGGATGAAAAGGCGGCGAACGCGGCTTCCCAATCCTGCAGGTCCTCCAGTTCTTTTCCGATAGCGTAGTAATAGAAAGCCTGCAAGCGCGGGTTTGGATTGCCGGCCAGCAGTTCCTGCATTTGCTCGATGTGGTCCCGATTGTTCGCTTTGCGCGCGCCGGCCAGGGACCAGTGTGCCTGCGGACTGTTGGCCTGGACTTCGATGATGTGGCGAAACACGCTTTCCGCCTCGTCAGTGCGACCATGATAGACAAGGTTGTTAGCGAGGTTTTGCAGATACGCCGGATGGTTCGGCTGCGATGCGGTCGCTTTCTCGAAC
>CAMYLB010000174.1 GCA_947259145.1 uncultured Woeseiaceae bacterium | reverse complement strand
CTGTCCGACCGCGACCAGCTGGTTGTGACGCGAGGTCGCCCTGCGCTTCTGCAGCTCGATTTTGACCTCGACGCGTCGCATACCGTTGATATCGTTCCAACGCCGGCCGAGGCCGTTTCGGAACAATTCATTCTCGCAGAAGTTGTACCGGTCGACGAAAAGGAAATCCGTGTGCGAGGCCCGCTCATCGATGTCAGCATCGACGAGATGACCTACACGGTTGCGCTGCGACCCTTCCATGACCGTGTCGGCGACTTCGGCCGAATTAAAGTGCATGTTATCGACGAAACGGAATTCGAAGTCGACGAGGTCATGCACGTCGGTGCCGATGGTCTGCGCGCGCTCGATGTTGCCGGGCCAGGCACTCCGACCGTCGCAAAGGGAACACTCAACGTTGCCCAACGCAAGTTCACGGCAGACATCGTGCTTGCCGGTTCCAGCGTACCGGGCATCGACAGAGATGCGGTAATCGGTAATGTCATCAAGCGGGATGACAACTTCCTCACTATTCGCGGCGCGACTATTGTTCCGTCGGACCGTCCCACGCACTTCCACAACGATGTTGTTGTTGAAGTCGGACCTGAAACGAGGGTATTCAAAGATGGTCATCGCACGTCCGACCTGAGCATCGACGCGATCTCGATCGGTCAGCGAGTTACGATCCGTGGTAATCAACCGACGCCGACAACCGATGCACTGGCGCCGCAAATCCTGTTTGACGCGACCCAGGGCTCGGTGCGCATGCACGTCACGCACCTGTCGGGCATCGTGAACAGGGTCATGACCGGGCAGACGGATATTACGCTGCACTCGATCGACCGTCGTCGCGTACAGATCTTTGACTTCAGCGGCACCGGTAAGTCCGATGACGAAGATGCGAATCCCGACAACTACGAGATTGCGACGGGCAACCTGACGCTCGCCGACTTCTCGACCGGTAAACCAATCGTTGCACGCGGTTTCCCGACAGCGTTTGGCTGGGCACCGCCTGATTTCACAGGTCGTACCGTCATCGACTACACGGATGTCCGAAGCTCACTGGGCGTTGGCTGGGGAGTCGACGGCACGGCAGATCCGTTCCGCAGCGTCGGTCCCGACGGCCTGGTTCTCTTTAACAAGAACCCGGACATCGATCAGCGCCATTACATCAAGCAGGGCCCCGTCCTGATTGATCTCACGGAACTCGACTCGGACACAACAATCTTGCCACGCGAGACCGGCCGGCTGGCGTTCTACATCAAGTCAGCCGATAGCGTACGCATGTATTCGCATTTCGACGACTTTGCGAACGACTTGAGTACGAGCCTGACCGGGGGCGACAGGGCGCGCTCGATGCATGCTCGCGGCAAGTACGACGTAGATACCAACGTGTTCATGGCGTACAAGATTGGCGTCTATTTGCTGGAGCCCTGATAAACGATAGGCCTTAATCCACCCCGTAAGCCTTATCAACTGGCTCTGCCCCGCTTCCGAAAGGTCGCGGGGCATTTTTTTTGCCGCTCAGATTCGCAACAGACTAACGGCCCTTCCAGCCCAGCGATGTAGTCGGCCCTTCGGTTCGCCAACCGTCTCGTTCAGCGATCGCCCGCAGTCGCTCAACTCGATCACCGGGCTGAGGATGCGTGGACAGGTAGGTGATAATCGCAAGCGAGTTTTCATCCGCGGCATCCCAGCGTTCAAAAAGCCGGGCGGCCTGATTCACATGACCGTACTCGGAATGCACGATGGCCAGGCCAAATGCGTCGGCTTTGGTCTCCTGCTCGCGACTAAACCCGCGCAACGCAATGTCGGTGGCATTGATTCCCAAACCTGCCACATCATTGCCCGTGATGACCGCAAAAAAAATCGACAGCACAAGACCACGGCCCAGCGCGCGCAGGTGATCGCGATTCCTGAAGTGGCCGAGCTCATGCCCGAGCACAAAGGCGAGCTCGTTCTCGGATTCGACCTGGTCGAGTAATCCCTGCGTCACGATGATGAGACCACCGGGCAATGCCATGGCGTTAGCCACGTCGGAGTCATCGATCTCGACCCGAAACTCGTAGGGTGTATCGGCCCAGTGCATGACGAGACGATCGATCAGCAGCTGCGTCTGCTCCAGGCGCTCATCGGCCGGCGATACCGTCACCAGGTCGTCCGGGATCCAGTCTGAGAACAGCTCGGCCTCGGCTTCCGTGGATACGAAGTACAAAGCGACCTCGATGATGAATATCAGCGCCAACGCGATAACGATGAAAATTGCCGTAAGGCCGACGATCAGCGTGCCAGCTTCCACCAGCGGATGCTCATCACTAACGTTGATGCCTTCCCGCGGTTTTTTCGCAATGAATTTCACTGCGTCTTTATCCGATTCGACTTGCCAACTTGACCGCGGTACCGAAAGCCAGCATTTCTACGCCCGCCGTGCCCTTGCCATCGCGCCCCGCGTTGGCAAGACGGGAAGTCTCCAGCCGAACGTTAAAAATGGCATCATAGCCCTGCTCGCGCGCAGACTCTGTCATGCGCAGCAACGCTTCGCGCCTGGCGCGTTCCAGCAGGGGTTCATAGGTTTTGATGCGGCCACCGATCAGGCCCCGCAGACCTGCGATCACGCGTTTGAAGTAATCCAGCGAGATGACGATGCTGCCCGTGACCATATCCGAAGACGACACACGCCAATCCTCCGGCATGGTATCGAATGACACCACGGGAATACCGTGCAGGCCATCCTCGCGTTTTCGAATACTCTGGAAGTGCTTTTTCTCGATAATGCTGCCAACAAGGTACGCGCCCGCGAGCAAAAGCAGTGGCCATATGAAGTTAGTGAACATACTCAGCTTCTCGAAAAAATCTTCCATCTCACACGACTCGAACCGCAGTGCCGTAAGCAAACAGTTCCGCCGCGCCCTGTGAAATCGAACTCGTTGCAAAGCGGACATTCACGACGGCATTAGCGCCCATCGACTGCGCCTGCTCAATCATGCGTTCGGTAGCCTCTTTGCGAGAGTCCTGCAATAACTCGGTGTATCCTTTCAGCTCACCGCCAACAATATTCTTCAGGCCGGCCATGATGTCGCGGCCAACGTGTTTGGCGCGCACGGTGTTTCCCGTAACGACGCCGTAAAACTCGACAATTTTTCGGCCGGGAATACTTTCAGTATTGCTGATTGCCATCGCGCTGCTGCTGATGTTCATGGACACTCCTGGATCGGGATTTTGGAATATTGCTGCGCGTAGTCTAGCACCGCCAGACTTCCCTGGTGGTTTGCATTAGGATGAAAAACGGATACGCAAACAACACGGGCAGCGCACTTGGAATTGAGCTCAATCAGCATAGGACTGGTCGCCATCGCCTTGACTGCAATAGCGCTAGGCGCCCTGGTAAAAGGTATGACCGGTCTGGGCCTGCCCTTGATCGCGGTTCCGGCCATTGCGACATTTGCTTCGGTTGAAGAAGCGGTCGTACTCATGATCATCCCGACCTTGGGATCGAACCTCTGGCTCGTGGGCACACATCGACGATTTGCGAGCTTGCTGTCGCCGCATGTACCGTTCCTGGTGGCCGGATTGGCTGGCGGTATCGTCGGCACATTTCTGTTGCCCACGATCGATGACCGATGGCTCAAGCTGACACTGGCCGTGTGGCTGGCGGTCTACCTGGCGCAATTCGTATTCGGCAATTTTCTGCGATCGTTGTTTCAGGCAAAAGGACTAGCGGCAGCGGCCGTCGGCTTCACGGCCGGAACCATTCACGGCACGACCGGGATCTCGGCACATATCGTGGCCCCCTACTTCCACGGCCGCAAACTGGCGCCCGACGCCTACGCTTTCCTGATCGCCTGTGCGTTCATGACGTTTTCAGGTGCCCAGTTGGCGACCGCGGCCAGCACTCAGCTGTTCACCGCAGATCGATTGCTAATCGGCATGATCGCGCTGGTTCCGACGCTGGTTTTCACACAGGCCGGCATTCGACTCGCCGGGAAGATCTCCGACGCTGTCTTTCACAAGATCTTGATCGCACTCTTCGTGCTAATGGAGATCAAGCTGATTGCAGACGTCTGCTTCTAGTGCCCCGGCCAAGCGATGCCGGCGATCGCCCGGCATACGCGCTTTTGTGACCGGGGGCGGGCGCTGGAGGTGCCGCAGCCTCATTCTTGCGGGCCACAGGCCAAAATTGCCGGAAATAGGGCGAATCTGGTGTTTTTTGCCTATTTATGGCGCAGGTATGCGACCCAGGTCTCTGAAATTTCGTCTTAAAACCATTGACTTGCGCCTCATCGGGGATATACTGCGCCCAGCTAGATTGATCGGCTGATATTTGTGTATTCCATTACGAAGTTCCCCTAGTAGTAACTCGTCCTGTTTTTCATAAGTAACGAAGCCAAAGGCTTTGGCTTCATCGAGCAGGAATCAGGTCCTGATGTATTTGCTCATTTCAGCAACATCCAGGGCGATGGATTCAAGACGCTGGCTGAAGGCCAGAAGGTCGAGTTCACAGTAACGCAGGGCCAGAAAGGTCCGCAAGCTGAGAACATCGTACCGCTCTAAGCTCGAAACGGTTTAGAAACCAAAAGGGCGAGACCTTAAAGGTCTCGCCCTTTTTTTGTGCCGGATCGAGTGCTTAGCCGGGTTGGTCTTGGTCAGCACTTTGTAGCCTTTCTCGTTGTAGGATTTGCCCTGGCGATTCGGCGCCTCTGATTTGCCCTGGCGATTCGGCGCCTCTAGAGTACCCGCGATATGTTGGTCCGAAAGCACACCATGTTCTTCTTGCTGATAATCATTATGTCACCGTGGCAGGTGACTCATAGTGATTCGATCAGCGGGGCCGCCGGCAATTCCTGCCTGCATTGTCATTCGGCAAGACGCGAGGGTTTCAGTGCAGGGCATACCTTTGCGGCTGGAGACTGTGTGAGTTGCCATGCTGGCGACCAGACCGCCACGACCGAGGGCGGCGCGCACGCCGGGCTGATCGCATTTCCAGGCGAGCTCGCGAACGCGATGCGTACCTGCGGCACATGTCACGCTGATAAAGTCGCATCCGTGACGAACAATCTGATGCATACCGGACGAGGTATTGTTAAAGCAACGCGACGATTGATCGATGGCGCCAGCGGCCCGCACGACTCGATCAACCTGCAATCGCTCGGCCACGGTGTTGCCGATTCACTATTGCGAAAACAGTGTGCGAGCTGCCACTTGGGACAATCGAAGACCGAGCATCGACACGATGTCATGCGCGATCGCGGCGGTGGCTGCCTGGCCTGCCACATAAATCATTACCCGGACGATGCGCACCCGGCGTTGACAGTCAAAGTTTCAGATGCGCGTTGTTTTGGCTGTCACTCCCGTTCCGGGCGAATCTCGCTAAGCTACACAGGCTTGGCGGAGGTCGATGGAGCCAACCAGCAGCAGACATCCGGCGGTCTGCGTCTGCCGGATGGCCGCCCGGTTGAACGAAAACTCGCCGATGTTCACTATTTGGCCGGCATGAGCTGCATCGATTGCCACACCAGCGTTGGCCTGATGGGCGACGCGGGCGACGCTGACCAGCAACGGCAGGCAGTGGACATATCCTGCACCGATTGTCACGGTGACTATGCAGAACCCGGGAACAGCACGGAAATTCTGACGACCGCGAAAAATGACACGCCGCTTAGCCACATTGAGGTGCGGGCAGACGGCGCCTGGCTGCACACGAAAATCACGGGTCGTGTCTTGAAAATTCCCAAGCTTGATCGAAAATATCATGGAGAAGATTCAAACCACCAGCGACTGGAATGCGCAACCTGCCACAGTCAATGGGCACCGCAGTGTTTTGGGTGTCACATCGAATACGACGCCGAGGGCCAGCAATGGGACCATATCGAACAGGCGGATACCGCGGGTCGCTGGAGCGAAGAACGATCTGATTTTCGCAATGCGCTTGCGACTCTCGGTGTCAACGCAAACAACCGCGTCGAATTGTTCGTGCCCGGTATGATTATGACGGTGGCACACCCGGAATGGCAGAGTGACCGATTTGTGCGCGTATTCGCGCCACTCTCACCACATACGAGCGGCGCATCACGCAGCTGCGAGTCGTGCCATCGCGCCAGCGAAGCCCTTGGTCTGGGTCAGGGCGAATTCGTGAACAGAGACGGACAACGCCACTTCGTACCAGCCCATAACCTGCGTGAGGATGGCCTTCCCAACGATGCGTGGACCAACCTCGAAAGATCGTTAGGCGGCGGCACACCCGTAGACGGACATCGGCCGCTCACCAAAGATGAGATGACACTCGTTCTCGACGCCCCGTTACCTTGAATGATGCTCGCCGTTGGCGGTCGCTTTAGCAGCCTTCCGCTGATGGCGGCGGCGGCAGTTCCTCAGTTTCCTCTGTCTCGACAAAGACGGGCGGAACGAAGGGTCCGCTGCTTTCGCTGCGCTGTAAATTTGCAGCATCCGAACGTTCCCCGACGAAATAACAGCTGTAGGCACGTTGTTCCGACACCCGCAAGGTTTCGCCATCCAGGGCCTGCGCAGAGATTTCGGGGTTGAGAATTCGCTTATGCCAGGCGTTGAAGCCACCCGTCAACAGATGTGCATCAATACCCGACAATCGCAGCATAACCGTCGCTTTCGCTGCGTTCTCTGAACCATTTGAGTACACGACTACCATTCGATCTGACGGCAAGCCAGCGAGCACATCGGCTGAGACCAGTTGCGCGATCGGAATGTTTTCCGCCTCTGCTATACGGCCCTTGTCAAAGTCCTCAGCGCTGCGCACGTCAATGAGTCTGAAATCGCCCCGCTCCTCAATCAGCCAGCCGGCCAGTTCCTCGACGCTTACACGATCGTCCTGCCGTGCCGCCGCCTGCGCTACGTCCGCGAGTAAGGCGTCCGGTCTGTCGGACGGACTGCATGCAGCCATTGATGCGACCGAAAGACACAGAAATGTCGACCCCAGATTTTTTCTTAACAAGCTTCTAACCTCTACTAGTACTGTCATTCCGAAAATCATTCTGACTCGCGCAATCGCTGCAACAATTCAGAACTGTATTGTGTTGAGTAGTTTGTCCATGTGCTTTCCTGGCCGGCATCCATCACAACCTGCCGTAACGCATACCCGCCTATCAACACCAACACGGGGGCTAGCATAGCAAGCGACTTGCTGACCCCCGACAAATCCAGGATTTCCAGCAGCAAGGGTATCAATAAACCGATGCCAACGAACAACACCCAGAACACGTACGTGTAGGGGCCTCCCATAATACTTTGCAGCGCTTCAATGTGCTGGCCAGAGCCTGACGCCAGGCTGATCAGGGACAGCGCCACCAATCCGATCTCGGCCGCGATCAGTATCACGTCTATCCAGGTGAACAGCTCTTTCTCGCTGCGCTGTCGTGCCATGAGTACGACCAGCGCGGCGGCGGTGGACATGCCCGACACCAGGAACAGCACTCCAAGCACACCTGAATTCCAGAACGGCCTTGCGCCGAACGCGCTAAGCAAAATGCCCGTGTATATTCCGAGCACCACGGCGAACGGAATCACGGCCATGGCGATCTCCCGCCGATAGCGCTCGCACCAGTCCAGGGCCAGTGTCCCTATTGACGATCTGTCAACAAACAAGGCAAGGGGTGAAAAGCCGCTACGCAAGGTCGAAAAGATCTGCAGGATCGATATCGGGTAGATGAAAATCAGAATCCAGGCGCCCCATGACATCGGTGAAGTAATCTGGAACGACGTATAAAACCGGTACACGAAAAGTTTGTGTTCAAGATCCAGGAACAAGGTTGTCATGCCGATTGACAACACAATGGGTGCAAGCAACGCCAGGCGCATAGTGGCGAAAGGTGCCACCTCCTCTTTGTTCCGCAAAGTCATTAAAGCGGCAAAGATCATTATCCCGGCCGTCAGTCCACCCAGGAACAGGTACATCGCCACTTCCCAGGTCCATATATGCAGGCCGGGGTCAATCAGCGCGTTGTCTCTTGCCGTAACCAGTAGTTCTTCAAACATGCCATCCTGGCCTTTAAATTAGATAGTAAACATTGGGGTCGTTGCCCGTTTCCGGCTTCAGAGTTTTGTATTCGCGCGTCTTTAAAAGGTGACTGACCTTGCTGTGGGGGTCGTCGAGCGAACCGAAATGCATGCAGCCCGTCGGACAGGTCGAAACGCACGCCGGATCCAGGCCTTTCTCGACACGATGATGACAGAACGTGCATTTGTCGATATAGCCGCCCGGGTGCATTACGAAACGCGCATCGTAGGGACAGGCGGCGATGCAGGCTTTACAACCCGTGCACTTATCGGCGTCGACCAAAACAATATTGGTGTCATTCCAATGATGACTCGCACCCGTCGGGCACAGGGTTACGCAGGTCGCGTTGGAACAGTGATTGCAGCGTTCGGAGCGAAACTCGGTTTTGAGGTCGGGATAGGTTCCGCGAGTCGCCTCTACCACCCAGTCACGATTCAAGCCTGCTGGCACGTTGTTTTCGATTTTGCAGGCAACTACGCAGTCGCCGCAGCCGATACAGGTACGGGTGTCGATGACCATGACGAAACGGGTCATGATCGAGCCTCCGCCGAGGCCTCTTTCACAAACGTCACGAAGTTGCCTCGCATTCCGGTACCACCCATGATGGGATCGATCTTGATATTGGTCATCAGCTGCGAATCATCGGCGCCGGCACCCACGGTCAATCGAAGTCGTTTGGATTTGTGACCAAAGCCGTGCGCCATGAATACAGCATCAGGCCCGATTCTCTCGGTAACACGCACCCTGATTTTATTGCTGACCGCACCTTCGCGTGAAGCCAGGCGTACATAGTGCCCGCTTTCAAGGCCGTGCTCGTTCGCCACAAGCGGATTCACCCAAAGCTGGTTTTCCGGGGCAAGTTCGAACAACAGCGGGTTGTTGGTGGTCTTCCCGAAGGTATGGGCTGGCATGCGACCATAATTCAGCCGATAGAAACCGTTTGGAACCGGTTCGGGCGGTGTGTAGACGGGCATTGGATCGAATCCCTTGTCCTCCAGTTGCTTGGAGTAAAGCTCGATCTTTCGACTTGGCGTCCAAAAACTCGCTCGCTGCCCTTTTCTGAAATACAGGGGGCGCTTGCGAGGGAAATTCTTCACGCCGATCTTCTTCATTTCGGCGAGCGAGCTGCCGACCTGCTGCAGCTCCCAGTCGAGTTTGTCGGCGTAATCGGTCCAGGGGAAATAATCCTGCAGACCAAGGCGCTCACCGAGCTGCTTGGCAATCCACCAACCCGGCTTGCTATCGTACATGGGTTCGAAAGCCGGCATGCGCAGCGCAAGCGACGGGTGTCGTTCGCCGGAATTTCGTATGTCGTCGTAGCGCTCGAGGTAGGTACACTCCGGCAATATGACGTCGGCGTATCCCGTCATTTCGGACGGCATGGTCTCGACCACAACGAGCAGCTCCAGCGACTCCGCGGCTGCCTTGAGTTTTTCCTCGACGGCCGGAATCGTTTGCGGCAGGTTGGTGCCGTAGACGAACCAGCCTTTGAAAAAGGCATCGTCCCCTATCGATGCATCAATAACGCCGTTGGTCACACCCTGGCTCGCAAACGGCCACTTGCCCGGGTAAGCGTCGGCAGTTGTGTAGTTTGGAACCGGATACTCAGGCACCGGATAGTGCGGCAGGTCGACTTTCTCGGGTATGTAAAAACCACCTTTGCGGTTCCAGGTACCCAGCAATACGTTCAAAATCGCGATAGCGCGGCTACGCTGGGTGTCGTCGCCGTACCAGCTGGCGTGGCGTCCGGGATGAATAACGGTCGCCGGTGCCGCTTTCGCCATTTCTCTTGCCGTCTCGCGAATCATTTCCGGACGAATGCCGGTCTCTAGAAATACCCATTCCGGGGTGTATTGCCGCACGTGCCCTCTGAGTTGTTCGAATCCAATGGCGTACCGTTCGAGGTAGTCCTTGTCACAGAGGTCCTCTTCAATTAGCACGTGCATCCACGAAAGCAACAACGCGAGATCGGTTCCCGCCTTAATCGGCAGCCAGTACTTCGACTTGCCCGCCGGCACCGAGAATCTCGGATCGACCGTGATCAGCGTGGCGTCCTTGTTGATGGCATTGGCCAGCGTTTGCACCTGGGCGTTGTGCAGGTTCTCGCCAATGTGTGAGCCCAGCAACACGATGCAGCGCGAATTAGCCATGTCGGTCCGCTCCGGAGAACCGACAGCTTCGCCAATCGTCAGCGCAAATCCGACATCCCGCGGCCCGCGGCACTGTGCGAAAGCCGGCTCAGCGTGACTATCGGAACCAAACGCGCGCAAAAGGTGCAGGAAATGATGGCCGCCGGAACCATGATGCAACAGCGCCAGGCGTTCGGGTCCGACACGTTCGGCGATACCCTGCATTTTCGTCGCAATGAACTGCAGTGCTTCGTCCCAGGAAGCCTCCCGGAATGTCTGCCGGCCGTTTTCGGTTACACGCATTAGCGGCTTCTTCAGCCTGTCGGGGTCGAGGTAGGCACCCTGACCGCCGGTCCCTCGCGTGCATAATCTTCCGCCGCTGTGCAGATCATCGGCATTGCCCGTGATCTTCCAGAGCTTGCCGTCTTCCTTGTAAACCTCGCCGGCACACTTCCAGAAGCACATGTCACAGACCGTCGGTGTCTTGCTGACGACGCCGGAGCCCGGCAGTGCCCTCGCAACGCAGCCGCTCAGCATCAACGAGGGCGACGCGACCGCGCCGGCACTGAGCAGGCTTGACACCTTTATGAATTCTCGGCGTTTCATGAACCAGAATCCGCCCGCGGCACGATGTAATAAGGTGTCT
>CAMYLB010000173.1 GCA_947259145.1 uncultured Woeseiaceae bacterium | reverse complement strand
GCCTACATCACCCATGCGATTAAGCAAGATCAAGCTCGCTGGCTTCAAATCCTTTGTCGACCCTACAACTATCACCTTTCCCAGCAGCCTCGTCGGTGTTGTCGGGCCAAATGGGTGTGGTAAGTCGAATGTCATTGATGCTGTGCGATGGGTAATGGGCGAAAGCTCAGCGAGCCGTCTGCGTGGCGACTCCATCACGGACGTAATTTTCAACGGTTCGAGTTCACGCAAGCCCATCGGATCGGCGTCTGTTGAGCTGCTGTTCGATAACACCGACACAACGCTCGAAGGCCAATACGCAAAATACGCGGAGATTTCGATTCGCCGAGAGGTGAGTCGGGACGGCATTTCCAACTATTTCCTGAACAGTACACGTTGTCGCCGCAAGGACATCACGGGAGTGTTCCTGGGTACGGGCCTCGGCCCGCGCAGCTACTCCATAATCGAACAGGGCATGATTTCGCGCATGGTCGAGGCGAAGCCCGAGGAGATGCGCGTATTCCTGGAAGAAGCGGCGGGGATCTCGAAGTACAAAGAGCGCCGGCGTGAGACTTCAAACCGGATCAAGCACACCAAAGAAAACCTCGATCGCCTGCTTGACGTGCTTGAAGAAGTTGAAAAACAGATAAAGCACCTTGATCGACAAGCGAAGACGGCAGAGCGATACAGCCGTTACAAGGCAGACGAGCGCAGGACGTCGGCTGAGCTGCTCGCGCTTCGGACCAAGGATCTTGACGATCGTGCCGCCGAGTCAAAAGCGCACCTGTCAGAATGCAAAACGGGCCTGGAAGCGGCGATCGCGGAACAGCGCAGCCTTGAAGCCGCCCTGGAAGACACGCGCATTCAGCAGAGTGAGCGCAGCGATGAGTTTAACGTTGTGCAGGGTCGCTACTACAAAGTTGGTTCGGAAATTGCGCGGCTTGAGCAGTCCATCGAGCATGCGCGCGAATTGCGGCTGCGCCAGGAAACCGATCTGGAACAAGCGATTCTTGGCGCCAAGGAAATCGCCGATCACATTACTCAGGATCGTGATGAAATAGAACAGCTGGATCTGACTTTGAGCGAGTTGGTTCCGGGACTGGAACAGGCCCGACAGAGCGAGCAACTCTCGTCAGAGTCGCTGCAAGCGGCCGAAAGCGCGCTGGCGGACTGGCAAAAGCAATGGGATGCGCATTCCCTGCGATACAACACGGCGCTGCAACAGCAGAATGTCGAAAATACACGCGCCGAACAGATTGAGTCCCGTCTTCAAAGTTTTACCGAGCGCAGAAAGAAGCTTGATGAAGCGCAGTCTTCGGCGAGTCTTGAAGACCTGCAGTCAAGATATGACGAAGTCACCGAGCAAGAGCTCCGCAAACGCCAGGCACGCGACGAGTTTGACCGTCATTTGACCGACACGGCGGAGAAGATCCGTAAGTTGCGGGAGCAAGACCAAAAGCTGAGTCGGCTGGTCGATGAGCGTCGGGCGACTTTACACGACGGGGAAGGAAAGTACGCGTCATTGGAAGCATTGCAAAATGCAGCGATGGGTGTTGGCGACGAGGGCATCAAGAGCTGGTTGACCGGAGCAGGTCTGGACAAGAACCAACGCGTTGCACAGAAGTTGAAGGTGGCCAGCGGCTGGGAGCAAGCCGTTGAGACAGTACTGGGCGATTATCTGCAGGCAGTTTGTGTTGCCGATATAACGCCAGTCACAGAAGCGATTGCCAAACTACGCACCGGCAGCGTGATCGTGTTTCGGGAGCAGGCCAAAGACGAAGGTCTTGAGGCATCCGGAAATTCGTTGGCGACCAAGGTGACCGGCGCACCGGCTGCTGTCACAGAGATACTGTCGAATGTGGAGATCGCGACGTCGCTGGGAAACGCGCTGGCAATACGGGAATCGCTTTCTGGCAGTAAATCCGTGGTAACCGAAGACGGAATTTGGCTGGGCAAGAACTGGCTGCGTGTATCGCGAACCAAAGGCGGCAAAGCCGGCGTACTGACGCGCGAACACGATATGCGGCGTATGAAGTCGGACATTCGTGAGATGCGGGCGCGCTTCGAGAGCGCGGGAAAGCTGCAAAGGGACGGACGTACCCGTCTGACACAGCTGGAAGAGCGTCGCGAAACGCTGCAACAGGATGCATCGTCACTACTTAACGAATACTCGGAAATCAAGGCAGAACTGGAGTCGGCTCGCTACCGGATGGATCAGGCCAGTGCGCGTAAGGCGGCGCTAGCTGAGGAAGCCGGTGAGCTTGACGGCGAGAAGATTTCAGCGGAAGAACAGTTGCGCGAGTCGCATCGGATACACGGTCAGGCCATTGATTCGATGGAACGGCTGGACGCTGAGAAAGCCAGTCTTGAAGCCCAGCGTGAAGAGCTGCGTGCCGAGTTGCAGCGGGTCCGGGCCCAGGCAGAAGAGGGCAGGCAGGCCGTACAGAACATCACAATACAATTTGAAAGTCGCCGAACGAGTAAGGAATCGGCGGCACAGAATCTTGCTCGCATGCAGACCCAGCTGGTGGTGTTTCAGCACCGCGAAGAGGAAATTCGAGGCCAATTGGAGCACAGCCAGTCACCGCTTGCGGGCAATAAGGCATCACTGGAAGAACAACTTGCGGCGCGCATCGTTGTTGAAGAAGAGCTTGCGGCCGCGCGAGGTAAAGTTGAGAAGGTTGAGAACGAACTACGAGAGCTTGACCAATCGCGCTTACAGACTGATCAGAAAGTTGATGCGGCGCGAGCGAAGCTCAGCGAAGCCGAGATGGCGGTACAGGAGCTACGGGTTCGGCGTGAGGGCTTCACCGAGCAGTTGTCACAAACTGATTTTGATCTCGAGCTGTTGCTTGATGAACTGGACGAAGAGTCAGGTATCGAGGCCTGGGAAGAGAAGCTCGAGAAAGTTCGTAAGCGCATTGACCGTCTCGGCCCGATCAACCTGGCCGCTATCGATGAATTCAAGGAGCAGTCGGAGCGCAAGGAATACCTCGACTCGCAGCTTGCCGACTTGAACGACGCATTAGAGACCCTGGAAGGCGCTATTCGCAAGATCGACCGGGAAACGCGAACACGCTTCCGAGAGACCTATAACGATGTCAACGATGGTTTTAAGCGTCTGTTTCCGAAGCTGTTTGGTGGTGGGCATGCGTATCTGGAACTGACAGGCGACGATCTGTTGTCGGCTGGCATCGCAGTGATGGCACGGCCACCAGGTAAGCGCAACAGCACAATTCACTTGCTGTCGGGTGGCGAGAAGGCGTTAACGGCTGTAGCGTTGGTATTTGCGATTTTCGAATTGAACCCTGCGCCATTCTGTATGCTTGATGAGGTTGACGCACCGCTTGATGATGCGAATGTTACGCGCTATTGCGAGATCGTCAAAGAAATGTCCGAAAAAGTGCAGTTCATATTCATTACACACAATAAGGTCACGATGGAGCTGGCTCGACAACTCTCTGGCGTCACAATGCAAGAACCTGGCGTCTCACGCTTAGTGTCAGTCGACCTGGATGCAGCGGTGAAGATGGCGGCGAGTTAGCCCGCAATTGCGAGTCTGATAAATGGACGGTTTGCGTTGGTTGCTGTTGTTTTTTGGAGCCCTGGTTATTGCCGGTGTCTATCTCTACAGCCGTCGCGACAAAGCGAAAGCCGAAGACGATCCTACGAATCATGAGCGCGTTGAGCCAACACTGCAGCGCGATCAATTGGCATCCGACTCGGAGTCTGGCGAGGATTCGGTTGCGGAGATCCCCGCTGAGAATGTGCCGCAAAAAATTGTCACGTTACGGCTCGTAGCGCGCGAAACGAAAGCGTTCAATGGTGAAGACCTCGTTCTTAGCATGCGTGGTATCGGTCTCCGACACGGTCAGTTCGGAATATTCCATCGGTACGATGGTAATGACGAAACCCGCACTATATTCAGTGCGGCAAGCCTCGTCGAGCCCGGCAGCTTTGATCTTGCGAACATCAAGGATCAACAAATTCCCGGAATCAGTTTGTTTCTCGTTCTGCCAGGCCCGGTCGATGGCGTGGAATCGTTTGACATGATGATGGCCGCAGCGCGCGCGATATCGCAGTCGCTTGGCGGCGAGCTGTTGGATGAGTCCGGGAGCACTTTGAGTATTCAGCGCGAGCGTTACCTGCGGGAAGAGATTATCCAGTTTCACCACAGCATTCTGGTTGCCTGACCGTCGAAAGTCCGGATGTTATGACTGCGCCTGCCGCCACACGCAAGAAGATCAAGTCGCTGCGCGACGAGATTCGGCATCACAACTACCTTTACCACACGCTGGATGACATAGAGATTCCGGATGCCGAATACGATCGGCTTATGCGTGAGTTGCAGGGACTCGAAACGGCCAATCCGGAGCTTGTGACACCGGACTCGCCAACGCAGCGTGTTGGCGCCGAGCCTAGCGGTGCTTTGAAAACTGTCAAGCATCGACTTCCCATGCTGTCGCTGGACAATGCGTTCGCCGAACAAGAACTGCGAGAGTTTCACACGCGCGTGGCGGAAAAGCTCGAGTTTGAAGACGGTGCGCCGAACTTGCTGTATTCGGCCGAGCCAAAACTGGATGGCGCGGCAGTAAGCCTTCTGTACGAAAACGGAATTCTCATTCGCGCCGCTACGCGCGGCGATGGTACGACTGGCGAGGACATTACGCATAACGTGCGTACGATAAAGTCCGTTCCGCTTCGGCTGCTTGGTAAGGGTTTTCCGGACACGCTCGAAGTGCGGGGTGAAGTGTTCATGCCGAGGGCCGGATTTGAGGCATTTAATAAGACGGCAAGGGAGACGGGTGAGAAGACCTTTGTCAATCCGAGAAACGCGGCGGCCGGCAGCCTGCGACAGCTTGATCCGAAACTCACAGCAGCACGGCCGCTGGACATGTACGTCTATTCAGTAGGCATTGTCGAAGGCGGAGAATTACCTGGCCGCCACAGTGAGATTATTTCCACACTGCGAGAGTGGGGCCTGAAAACCTGCCCGCAGAGCCGGGTTGTGAAAGGTGTCGACGGCTGCCTTGGTTTTTACAGAGAGATAGAAGCGAAACGTGATGCCCTTGCTTACGACATTGATGGCGTTGTTTACAAAGTGGATAGCCTGGCGATGCAAAGAGAGCTCGGCTTCGTATCTCGGGCACCTCGCTGGGCCATAGCACACAAGTTTCCGGCGCAAGAAGAGTTGACCCAGGTCGAGGGTGTTGAGTTTCAAGTCGGCCGAACTGGTGCACTAACTCCCGTGGCACGGTTGGCTCCTGTCTTTGTTGGTGGCGTGACAGTTAGCAACGCGACGTTGCACAACATTGACGAACTGCACCGCAAGGATGTCCGCATTGGTGACACGGTCATTGTGCGTAGAGCTGGGGACGTAATTCCGGAGGTCGTCAGTGTCGTCAGGAATCGACGACCCAAAAAGGCCAAGCGCGTGCAATTGCCAAAGTTGTGTCCGGTATGTGGCTCGCACGTAAAACGGGAAGAAGGGGAGGCGGTTGCACGATGCACCGGCGGGCTCTATTGCAAAGCACAGCGGTCTGAGTCGCTAAAGCACTTTGTGTCTCGACGGGCCCTCGACATAGAAGGTCTCGGCGCCAAGCTCATTGAACAGCTCGTTGCTGAGGACAGGCTGGCCGATCCATCGGATCTTTTTCAACTGAGCAAGGATGAACTCAGTAGTCGCGAACGCATGGGAGACAAATCTGCAGAGAACCTCGTGCGTGCGATCGAAGCGAGCAAGTCGACGACCCTTGACCGGTTTCTATATGCCCTGGGGATTCGGGAGGTCGGTGAGGCAACGGCGTCCAGTCTCGCGTCTTATTTCGGATCTCTACCGGCCATAAAAAGTGCGTCTGCAGCAGATCTGACAAATGTGCCCGACGTTGGTCCCATAGTTGCCGATCGTGTGAGCAACTTCTTTGCAGAACAGCACAATCTTGAGGTTATCGAACGACTGCAAAGCCTGGGTGTGAATTGGGAAGACTCGGAGCCCATGAAGCTTGCTGATGACGGGCGGCTGTCCGGGAAGACGTTCGTCATCACCGGAACGCTGCCCACAATGACGCGCGATGAGGCCAAGAGACTGATTCAACGGGATGGCGGCAAAGTAACCGGGAGCGTCTCGAGCAAGACCAACTTCCTCGTTGCCGGGGACAAGGCCGGGTCGAAACTTGAGAAAGCGCAAGAGCTCGGCGTTTCTGTTCTGGATGAAGATGGCCTGCTGAAACTCATGGCTGAGGGTGAGAGTCATTGAAATTGCCATTTCTAGGACGTTTACCCAATTTCAGCCGTATCAGTACGAACTGACGACATAGGATCATTGGGCGAAATTTCCCACGTTTTATTTTTCTCTGGAAATTCTACCGATTGATAAATATATTGCGTCGCCATGCACGATAAGACGAAACAACGAGTTCTAGACGCGTTCCTCTTGGTCATGCGGCCGATCGC
>CAMYLB010000172.1 GCA_947259145.1 uncultured Woeseiaceae bacterium | reverse complement strand
GCTGCCGCTGAAGCTGCGGCAGAAGGATGTTGAGGACGGTACGTCGATACGCTTGGTGCCGGGCAACTAGCTGGTTATGGAATAAACCATAAGCTTGCCAAACGGCAAGCTTATGGTTGAACTGGCACCCTCAACGAGGGGCCTGTTCTGTTTCTGGTGGCCAGGGGCAGAATGGACTCGCTGCGCTCGCCCTTCGGGCGCACTTCGTGCGTCTGTCGCGGCTGCGCGGCTAAAACACGCAAGATTCACGCACGATGGTGTCGCGAATACATGCCACTCTGACGCGCAGGACGGGGTTGTTCAAGTCTTGCTCAGAGCGTTCTCGAATTCCTCGAATTTTTCGGACTCGCCTTCTGCCTTTGCCCAGCGCCTGAGATCAGCGAAATCGATTGATTGCGACCTGGCAACGAGCAAAGCCTGTTCGAATGCCATCTTGTCATTCCAGTAAAAGAACGCGGCGAGGCGATCTTTGATGCTGTCTGTCGGTGACAACAGCCGCAGACGTCCGGCGACCGTGTCACGAATTGCGACCTTGTGAATGCGCTCATCACCGACGGTTAGTGGCCCTGTCGGAAATTCCACGAAAAACTCTGTTTCCGGGTGAACGAAATAGCGGTGCTTTTCCGTGAATCCGATCTTTGTCAGAGCATCTTTGACCTGGCGCCGGGTTACGGGTCCTTCCTCGATGAAATCGAGATCCCGAGAAACGTAGTTACCGTCGGACCAGATCGAGACGCATGCACCGCCAGTCAGGGTGGTCGTGATTCCGGCCTTTGCCAAAGTTTCGCAGACCAGGCCCGCAAGCTCCTCGACCGACATGTCGGCAATCGACTTCACAAAGGTTTGCTCTTGCGGCGCGGTCGCTTTCGGGTTACCAGGAGTTCGGTGCGGAGTTCTTCGGGGTACAAAGACAGTGCCTTTTCAAGCAGGGCACGTAGCTCGTCTCGCATCGGGTAACGAGGGTTGAACTCGTATTCTCGGGTATTGCCGACATCCCGACTTACCAGGATGCCCGATTGCTCGAGCCCATCGAGAGCCTTTTGCACAGGATTGAGTGGCACGTCGAAGAACCGGGCAATCTGCCGCGCATAGCCTCGCTCGCGTGCGACGAGGAAGATCATGGCCCGCTCTTTGTTTATGCTGCCGACTAGGTTACCTAACATGACTGACCTACTTTATATCTCAATAGACCTACTTTATAGGTCTATTGACCCTGCCGCAAGTAGAGAGGCGACCTTCGGATTTTCAGTCGCGATCGGTTCAGCTCAAGGCTCTATTTATCAGTAAGTTGGCCGGGGCTTCCGTTGCCTAATTTGCATGACAATGCAGTACGATGCAGAGCTAGTTCACGCAAAATTCACGCAGGTTTTCGTCGGCGTTTATTGAGCAATGACGCTAGACGTTGCGCGCGGGAAGCGTTAGCACAAAGATAGTAAGTACGATAAGAATTTGAGTCTATTTCGGTTTGCGCCTACCAGCCGTTGCTTTCGATTACCGCTCTACGTCAATTGAGTTCTGCTAGTCCCTACTGTGTTGTGTCCCCGCGTGGAAACTTCAGCACAAAGTCCGGACTGCCGAAATGGATGTAGTCGGCCCAATCCTTTCTCGATTCCGACGCTTTTGCTCGGCCGCGTTCGGGCCTGTACATCAGCTCGCGCACCGCCTGTCGCCCATTGAAAACGGCGGCGCCAATCGCTTCGCCCTTGAGCAAGGTGCTATAAAACGCTTTAACGAACTCCGGCGCGGCGTCATCGGAAACCTCCCAGTGCGTGCCGACGTAGTTCGCCACACCACCGCGCAGGAAGGTCTCGGCCAGGCTGACATCGGGCCGCTCCTGGCGCACCGGATTACCCTCCTCATCAAGCTCAAGCTCGCCCGACTCCTCGTCTTCCTCAAACGCACGCCAACCCACCCTGGCCGACTCGCACGAATCGAAAAATACCAGCGCAGGAAGCTCATTTAGCTCACCCAGCTCCGCACCCGTCAGCACGCTGTTCTTCTTGCCGTGAGGAGCGCAGACGATACCGGACGCTTCGGGATCATCCGGCCAGAACGCAGTATGCCCGGCGTAGTGCAGGACGTCGTAGTCTCCCGATTGCAGCTCTTTCAATATTCTCGACTTGGTTGCCTCTTTACCGCTTAGCCTTGTGACGTTGACGCCTGACAAGCGCCGCGCCACTTTGTCAACCATATCGCCTTCCTTAACCGCGCCTTCGAGGTCGTTGGTCGGATCGACGATGAGCAAAAGATCGAGCTTCTCGCCATAGCGGCGTTGCTCCAGCCAACGCGCCACTGGCATGTGGTCGGTCAGGTATTGGCGACTCATACCTGCTGTGGCCGCCGGAAACCAGTCGCCGATACAAAGTGTTTCCCAGGCGACACGTGACATGCCTCTATCGTGCATAACAACGATGCGTCGATCCGACGCCACTTTTTTGAGCGCCTTCGCGATCTTCGCTGGCAACAAGGTCTTGGCCAGTTTGTTGCCGTAAGTTTTCAGCGGTCGCATTGATTTGGCATAGACAAACTTGTTGTCGGTTGTCTGGTCGACCAGCCGATGAAGATCCAGGTCCGCAATCTCTTTGGTGGCCGTCAGACGGGTTGCTTTGTCTCCCCGGGCAAGCACGGAGAAACGCACTTTCGTCCAGTCCTCGTATTCACTCGGTTCCTCAGTTGCCTGCAACACGACGGATTTTGGTCCGGCGTCAGGCGACTCGCGCTTCGGCAACGTCATCTCCCCCATCGTCACCTCTATGCCTTGCGCGATAGGCGACTTGTGCAATTTGCCCAACGCCACCTTGATTTCTTCGAAACGCACTTTGTCGATTTCGCAAATCGTGAGCGAGCGCAGCGAGTTGCGCTCCTTCATGCTACGCACACCACGCATAAAACCTTTAATCAGATGAGTCAGTCCGTCGTAGGGATTCGGTTCCCGTGTTGCGCCAAAGAGCGCCATCCCAAAATCATTGACCTTGGCCCGAACCAATGTCCGTGCGACGTTTTCAGCGACAGTCTCCAAAACTGCCGCTGGCTTGAAATCCCCCTCGCTGTCACGCAGATATCGGTCGAATCGGCCCATGCCGGCGAGGATGACCAGGTCGGCACGTATGTCGTGACGTACGGCAGGCAGGATAAAAATTTCTCCCACCCTGCCGAGGAACATTCGGCGCTGGGTGATTTCGGTGATCGCCCCGTCCAGTCGCCGGTCGATCGCGAGAGCGGCCGAAGAAAGGTCCTGCACACCCTGAAAGATACCCACGACGACCGCGCTGGCATCAACCTCGGTGATGCTCCCATAGGCCACTCGTACATCGATACGCGGCGGAAGCTCGACAGACCACTGCGCCGCGGTCTTGCTCTTTGCTTTTGATGACTTCTTCGATGTTTTCGCTTTGCCTGGTTTCTTCTTGCCCATCACAACGCCCCTCAAAGTTACAAACTGCTCAAGTCACAGTAACAAGTATAGAAGGTCCAGTGCTAGCTTGCCGTCGCGGCCGGCTTGACGCGAGCTAGTGCTAACTACCCACGGACACGATGAAAAGGTCCGAGTCGATGTATAAACGCCAGCGTTTTCTGGCGGAAATTATTCAATATGAAGTTTGGCTTTATTATCTCTAAATTCTATTAATGTATAGTAATGTAGGATCACAAGCAGCGGTTGCTAATAGCACCGATAATCACATGTTTAGCGCGTTCGTCCATCATTAGGTCAAACATAAGGGGAAGCGAAACGGTGTCGTTCTTCCAGGAACTTAAGCGTCGTAACGTCTTTCGTGTGGCAGCCGCGTACATCGTCGCAGCGTGGTTGCTCATTCAGGTTGCGGAAACCATTTTCCCGTTATTCGGTTTTGGCGACAATCCTGCACGCATCGTCGTGATCGCACTGTCCATCCTTTTCATACCTGCGGTTATCATCGCTTGGGTCTTTGAACTCACTCCAGAAGGTATAAAACGCGATCACGAGGTCGATCGTTCACAGTCTATCGCACCCCAAACCGGTAAAAAGCTGGACCGAATTATCATGGTAGCTCTTGCTTTTGCCGTGGGCTATTTTGCGCTTGATAAATTTGTGTTGTCGGAATACAGGGACAGGTCGATCGCCGAGGTTGCGCGCCAGGAAGGCCGCAGCGAGGTATTGACTGAGTTGTACGGTGACAAATCCATAGCCGTACTGCCGTTTGAAAACAGGAGTTCTGATAAAGAGCAGGACTATTTCGCAGACGGAATGTCTGAAGAATTGCTAAACCTGCTGGCCAAGATCCCATCTTTACGTGTTATCGCCCGCACATCTTCGTTTTCGTACAAGGGTAAAGACATCGCTGACCTGTCGCGCGACTTGAATGTAGATCATGTGTTGGATGGTTCAGTACGGAAAGCTGGCGACAAGGTGCGCGTCAGCGCGAAATTAATTCACGCCAAAGACAGTTCTTACCTTTGGGTGGAAACCTATGAGCGGACGTTGGACGACATCTTTCTGATCCAGGACGATATCGCCGCCGCGGTTGTGGCGCAGCTAAAGGTAAAGTTGCTGGGAGCTGTTCCCACATCCCAGTCAACGGATGTGAATGCCTATGCGCTTTACTTGCAGGCGAGGGAGCTTGCTCGCCAATCTACCGCCGAAGGACACCAGCGCTCCATTAAGCTGTACCAAAATGCGCTGGACATCGCGCCAGATTACGCGGCCGCCTGGGGTGGTCTTGCTGACGGCTACAATTTCCTCGACGAGTTCGAACTCGCACGCCAAGCCGCGAACAAAGCCCTCGAACTGGACCCGGATTTTGCGTTGGCTCACGCAAGCTTGGGGTGGATCGCGATGGTTCATGATCATGATCTGGTGGGTGCGTCGCAGAATTTGGAGCGTGCATTGAAACTGGATCCGACCAATCCACAAATTATCCGCATTGCCGCTTCCTTGTCTTCAAATCTCGTTCGTCTGAACGAGGCCATCGGGCTTTTGGAATACGCAGTCGCTCGCGACCCGGTACAACCCCTTGTTCATGCCCATCTTGCGCTTACCTACTTTTCCGCCGGGCGCCTGGATGAGGCCATCCGCTCTTACCGCACTGCGCTTAGGTTGAGTCCGGATGCTGATGGCTGGTCCTCTTTCATAGGCGCAGCGTTACTGTCGAAGAACGAGCCGGTCGCTGCGCTGGCGGCGATGGAGCAGGAACCATCCGAAGCGTGGCGCCTGATCGGTCTGGTTATGGCCCACCACGATTTGGGGCACGCCGATGAATCCGAGGCGAATCTCGTCGAATTGATCGAAAAATACGCCGAGGAATATACCGTCAACATATCTTACGTACTGGCGTATCGCGGTGAGGCTGATCGCGCCTTCGAGTGGCTGGAGAGGGCCAGGCAGTACAACGACCCGGGCCTATCTGAAGTCGCGGCAGCGCCCGAGTTCGCCAACCTTATATCCGACCCACGATGGCTGCCGTTTCTGCGGAGCATCGGCAAAGCACCAGAACAACTGGCCGCCGTCGAGTTCACGGTCACCCGCCCTGAATAGATTGATTTCGGCCAGCGGTGGACTAATCCGCGAAGCGGATTGGACAGATGAGCGCAGCGAATCTGCCCGAAGGGTGTGATAGTCATGACATAGGGGCAGAACTGAATGCGCTTTTTACGTAACGGCGACCCATGCCAGCGTCAGCGTGATCACCTGTTCAAGGGAAACAGCCGATGTAGTCAAGCATGGCTTGATTCGATGTCAATCACTTGGTTAACACCGGCGGTGGGGGTTGGAAAAAAGGACCGGCGCAGAAGCGAAGAAACTGATGTGAGAGTGCGGATGCGACTTTTGATATATCCCGAAAAGTAACTTGGCTCTTGCATTGGAGGCTAGTACGGCAAAACGCACAGAAACTTAACGCATGTAGGTGATCGGCGCTGACCACACAGATCAATCGTCGTTGCAAATTGGCGCCAGAACTGGATTGAATATTAGTAATCAACAGGCGCGTCTATGAACGCCATCGCACGCCTTTTCGATCTTGGTCAAAACACACGCAACGCCTTGTTCTGCTTTGGAGCCAAGTGTACAGTGAGATTACAGCCGGCTCGCAACAAAGTGAGACAGCGAGTTTGAAACCGATACCACTTGTTGCCGTGAGGGCGTCGCAGCACTTATGACCGAGTCTGCCAACGAACGAGACAAGCCGCCAACCCAGACGTCGCTCGCGGCTTCGGTGTTCGCTGGCGTCGGTATCGGACTCATGGTAGGTCTCATGTTGGGCCTTGCCAACCCCGCCGGGGATGGCAAATCGACGGTGGCCATATTTGTCGGCGCGGTTGGCGCTGCGCTCGCTGTCCTCCTGGGCCTCAACGACCGACACTTCAGCGTCGCCAAAGCAATGCGGATCGGTTCATTCGGTTTTGCGGCCGTCATCGCGACGCCCACCGGAATAGCCATTCGGGCTCACGACTTGCTTGC
>CAMYLB010000171.1 GCA_947259145.1 uncultured Woeseiaceae bacterium | reverse complement strand
TGTCGGAGATTCTAAACAAACGTCGAAAGCTATCATTGGCAATGATCAGATCACTGCACGAAAACCTCGATATACCTCTGGACGCTCTGATTGGCCGAGGGAGGTAGACCCACCTATACATGCGTATAATGTATATTATGTTAAATCATGGAGGGGTGACAGGCGAGCAATGGCAAATTTCACCCATATGAGGGTATTGAGGTGGCGCCCTTTTCACCATAAGCTGGACACACAACAAACAAGCGCACGTTAGAGGTGCCGAGAATGCTCCGCTACAGTTCCAGCCGTCATCGTCAACTGATGACTGCATCCGAGTACGCTTTGCAGGATGCGACTGATTCCCCTGTGCCGCGTGAATCTCGCATCGCAAGCACGATATTGGACGATGACAAGAAGTATCGTGAATGGGAACTACGGCACGCGAACCTGTTGCGTCCGGTTGCCGAACAAAGCGCCCGGAAATACCAGGTTCTGGCGTTGCGACATGCGGACGTGCAGCTGATCCATCGGCGCGCTTTGTTCCAGTATCTTCAGACCCACGAGGTGCGCGGCGAACTGCGGCAGCGGCTTTTTCGTCTTTTTCACACGACGCTGGATTTCAACGAGGCGATCCTCGCGGAACACCGGCAATACATGCTGGCGTTCTCGAGCGGCATTTCGACCAATCATATTATCGACGTGATGCACGATAGCAGCAGCACACGGCTCGTAGAGCAATACGAAAAGACATTTGCGCGCTATTTTGAGATGAAATGCTTTGTGGCGACCGCCAGGGACAGCGACACGGTCAAAATTGTTCACTCTTCGCTGCGCGACGTACAGGGCCATCTGATGCGTCTAAAGCGGCGTATGGAGACGGAACTCCCGACCGAAAGGACCGGCAATTTCGATCAGCAAGAACTGCTGGCACGCAGTGGTCGTTACGAGATTCAGAACTACCTCAACGTTTAGACCCAAGCTTGAGGTATAGAAGAATCGCTTCGTCTATGCTGGTGGCATGCTGATTCGAGCACTGCCACTACTTGCCGGAATTGCGCCTGTTGCCGGTATTACGCTGGCCTACTGGCTGGGCGTGAATAACGACGTGTTGCCGTCCTGCAATCCTTACGTGGATGGTTGCACGTCCATTAGTGCTACGGGACGGTACATGCCTGGTAGCCTGCTGTTTCGCGCCGTGATGTTGCCGCAGTCCATCTTGCTCATTGTCGTCTGGTATTTGTCGGCACGCTGGCTACGCGCTATCGCGCCGACGAGCAAGGCAGCGGGCGCGGTCATGCTATTCGGATTGGTCGGCGCCCTCTGCCTCGTGTTTTACGTGACATTTCTTGGCACTAAAGCACCCTTCTATGAATTCATGCGCCGCTTCGGCATCTACCTGTATTTCCTGGGAACAGCGACAGCGCAGCTGACGCTCGCAATTGCGCTGTGGGGACACGCGAGGCGCAGTGCCATTCCGTCATTAAAGAGGATTGCTGGCGCCATGCTGTGGCTGTGCGCGCTGCCGTTTGTTCTGGGCGTTCTGAATATGGTCTTGAAGGCTGTTCTGGATGACGCCGATACCGCCGAAAACCGCATTGAGTGGATTTCTGCGCTGCTGATGCAAGGCTATTTCGTCGTCCTCTACCTGGCGTGGCGCGACACCGGATTCTCTGTCGAAGTCAGAACGAACCAGTCGCCGATCAGGTAGCAGCTTCGCGGGATTCGCGCTGCAGCTTGTCCTCGGACTGCTCATCCGCTTCTGCGGTTTCGTAGTCAAGCACTCCCGTCGCGAGCATGTCATGTGACGCCTGAGCGACCGATAGCTCGGTCTCCACTTCGCGGATCTTGGCCTCGGCATGCACGTTCTCGGTGGCCCGGTTGGCCAGCTCAGCGCGCAATTCACGAGTCTTGATGACGGACTCTTTGAGATCTCTGGATACGCGATCGAGCTTCGACTGCTGCTCGGTAATGACATTGTCGCGACGTTCAATGCCGCCGCGGGCTTCCGCGAGTTCTTCTTCCAGCTTGTCGAAGTTAGCCTGCGCCTTATCCGCGTCAGTCCTGGCGACACGCGTATCCGCTTCCAACGAACGGATGCGGTCATCGCGTGGATCGCGTTTCTTTGCCTTGTGTCTTGATCCAAGGCTCGAACTGATCGACGACAACAGCCAGCCGAGCAGGAATGCTCCGGCGGTCATAAGGACCAGGTTTTGGCTTAGCTCGACAAACATCTGGATATGATTATTGGGATTGGCTGTTCATGAAAGGACCGGGTTCTCACTACTGATACCAGCCGCAGGCTTTAGATAACATGAGCTTCGCCATTTGTGATGACTAAAATGAGAGATATTATTAATATAAACAATAGGTTACAATAGCTTTTTCACTGTATTTCGAACTAAAGTCATCGTCGCGGCTTTCATCGTCGGCACCAGCACACAAGCTCCTGGGCAGCCAGGAAATTCTCCGCTTCCGCGCCTTTGAGCATTGCCAGTGTACTGATCATGCCCGCTTCGTCGCAAGCGCCCCCTGCTTAAGGTCGATAATTCGATCCGGTGCTCCCGGCTCATCGCCTTCGATAGCCACCTTCCAACTGCGTCGCCGACCCGGCCGGCCGGTCGCAGCCAGATCACCACCGAAATTGACCAGGCAGGGACTACCGCCCTGCTCTCTCGCGAGCGCCGCGCAGCGATCGGGCTAACGGTCAAGGCCCCAATCACCAATAGCGTCGTTAACAACAACGGTTTCTTCATCAAATGCCTCCCTGCACTGCCGGCTTCCTGGATAAATTCTCTTGTTAGAGGCCTGTTACCGAGAAATCCTTCGCACAAATTTCACAACCTGGTCAGGGAAGTCAGTGAACAGGCCGTCGATGGCCAAATTGTCGATAAAAAACTCCAACAATGCGTCGAATGAAGCGAATCCCTCAGGCAGCTCATCGACCCGAAAAGTGTACGGGTGAACAGCAAGCCCGGCCTTGTGAGCTCGTTGCACCAGCCCCGTTGAGTGAATTTGCCCGGTCCGGCGTGCGACACGGTAAACGCGTCTCAGCCAGGGACCGATTCCGTCGACGGTCCGCGCAAGCCGGTCGAGGCCCTTCTGAGCGCGAAGCGGCGCATAAGGAGTCGACGATTCTCCCCAACTGTCCTCGCCGATCAACTGGATCAGCTTCAGACGGCAATCCAGCTCGTGCCGAATGCGCCGCAGTTCTTTGGCGTCAAAACATTGCACATAGACGGGAGCGGAGCGCTCCTGGTAGCCAAAATCAGCCAAGACAGCAAGGAATTGGGGCGCAATATCAACGCCCTCGCCCCGGTGCCATTCAGGTCGCTTGATCTCCGGGTAAATACCGACGACGCGTCCATGGGCGGCTTGCAACGATTGCACGAACTCCAGTTCCTCGGCAAAGGTCTGAATTCGGAAGATCTCGTTGGAGGAACTGCACCGCGCCGGATAAACGGGCGACCCGTCTGCCTGGGTACGCTCATGTACGGTTAGCGCCTTGAGCTCGCCTAAATCGAAGTCCCTGACATAGTAACGTCCGTCTTGCCGCTGGCGCCCGGGGAAGCGGGTCGCGACGTCAGTGACCCGATCGAGGTGGATGTCGTGCAGCACAATAAGCGTATCGTCGCGTGCGGCGACGATGTCCTGTTCCAGGTAGTCCGCTCCCATGGCGTAAGCGAGTGCTTTGGCAGGCAGCGTGTGCTCCGGGAGGTAACCGGACGCGCCGCGATGGGCAATTACCAGGGGCCGCATCTGCTAAGCAACTTTAACTATGATTCGTAACAATCGGTTTAAATTACCTATTTTGTCGGGCCATCCGCATCGAATCCCGGAAAATCCAGCACTTCCCAACGCGCCGTGTCTTCGCCGCGCGCGTGGCGCCGCAGGGCATCGGCCAATTCGCGGTCGTTCCATTCGATGACCTCTTTGCACCGAGACGCAATTGCCTCGGGTACTTCGGCAACGCCGCCGAACGGTCGCACGGCGATCATGTTCTTTTTGTTCGCGTCCGCCACGCCCATCATGAAATCCACGAGGTCCTTCTCATCCTCATAGAGCCCTGGAAGGACGAATACCGCCTCACATTCCTTAATTTGCTGGATAAGTTCGTCCTTGATCGCCTGCATGCCACCGGACGCCGGGATGTTCTCCGGTTTGCTGACATTCAGGTAATAGAAGCCATCCACACCCTCGAGAAACTCGAAAATGCGCAGGTAATCGTCGCTCTCGTCAAATCTGTGGGTAGCAAACACCCGGATCGGATTTTTCTCAGACACCGCAAACTCCAATAATCGTCGCGTACTGGCCTAGTCTAGCCAATTCGGAGCCGACTCGCGAAAACCGCGTCACAGAATGTTTTGAATGGTTTCCATGCCCCGGGGGTTTCGGTATCGTAACGGCGCATGCGGCTTCTCTTATACAACATTCGATACGCTGTCGGTGGCGGTGCCAGCTCGCGCATGGCGTTGCCTGGCGCCGGGTATTTGATAGGGAATCAAAGCGTGTTGCCGGAGATAGCGAGGTTTATCAAGTCCGTCGACCCCGACGTCGTCGGCCTGATCGAGGTTGACACCGGGTCCATTCGCAGCCGCAACGTCAACCAGGCCGAAAAGCTGGCCGGCGACCTCGGCATGAATACCTCCTACGAAACCAAATACGGCTCGAAATCCTTGAATCAGCTGCTACCGATCGTACGCATGCAAGGCAATGCGTTCATGGCCGCACCGCGGATGCACGGTGAGAAATTCCACTATTTTGATACCGGCATCAAACGCCTGATCATTGAGCTGGAAATGGATGATTACGCGATCTTTCTGGTTCATTTGTCGCTCAAATACCGACATCGACACCTGCAGCTGCGTCACCTCTATGACCTCATCCAGGCCACAGAAAAGCCGGTCATGGTCGCCGGCGATTTCAACACGTTTTGGGGCGAGAATGAAATCTACCTGTTTATGAAAGCGGCCGGCTTGCGGTCGGCAAACGTCGATAGCCGTCCCACGTATCCAAGCCGCGCGCCACGCAAGGAGCTTGATTTTGTCCTTTACCAGGATGGCATCAAAGTGACGGCATTCGATATACCCGATGTAAAACTGTCAGACCATCTGCCACTGGTCTGCGATTTCGAACTCACCTGACACAGGCAAGACTCATGACGCAACACTGGAAAGTAAAAACCGACGACGACGGTATTGTATGGCTTAGCATCGACAAAGCAGACGCCAGCGCCAACGTCCTGTCATCCGAAGTGCTGTTGGAGCTGGACAGCGTCCTCAAACCGCTCGAGGCAAACCCGCCACGTGGTCTCATTCTCTACTCGGGAAAACCGGACAGCTTTGTCATGGGGGCGGACATCAAGGAGTTCGTTGGCATTGATACGCCCGAACTGGCCTACAAACTCGTCAGGCAAGGCCAGCAATTGTTTGACCGTATTGAGGAGCTTCAATGTCCGACGGTCGCCGTGATAAATGGCGTCTGTCTTGGTGGCGGACTGGAACTCGCCATGGCCTGCGATTACAGGGTTGCACTCGCTGGCGACGCGCGCATCCTGGGTCTGCCCGAAGTTAAACTCGGACTGCATCCGGGCTTCGGCGGCACGGTTCGCCTGGTGCAAATTTGCGGCGTTCGCGCCGGCATGCCATTGATGTTGACGGGCAACCCGATCACCGCGTCGAAAGGCAGGAAGATCGGACTTGTCGATGAGATCGCCAGTGCCGAAGATTGGCGATCGGCGGCATTAGAGTTACTTCGTGCAGCAAAACCGAAGCAACGAGCACCCCTGGTTGATCGCCTGCTGAACCTGAAACCTGCCAGGTCATTCGTCCGCAACATGCTGTTGAACCAGGTACGCAGCAAAGCGCGCAAGGAGCACTACCCGGCGCCGTACGCCATGATCGATAGCTGGGCGTCCAACGGCGCTTCCCCGAAAACCGGCTATGAAGCCGAGGCACGCAGCTTCGCGAATCTCATGTGTACGAGTACGTCGCGCAGTCTTGTCCGCGTGTTTTTCCTGCAAAGCCGGCTTAAAGCACAGGGCAACAAGATCGATAAGAGAATCGGACATGTTCACGTTGTCGGTGCCGGTGTCATGGGCGGTGACATTGCAGCCTGGTGCGCACTTCGCGGGCACACGGTGACGTTGCAGGATCGTGAACAGAAGTATATCGATCCGGCAATGGCAAGAGCGAAGAAGCTGTTCGGCAAGCGGGTTCGCGATGTGGCGAAACGCGCGGATACGGAAAATCGTCTGCGTGCTGATGTCGGTGGGGATGGCGTGCGCGATGCGAAATGAAACCCGGCGCCCTCCTCGCCAGCAATACATCGAGCATTCGCCTCGAAGAACTGCGCACCGTACTGAAGGAACCCAGGCGATTTATTGGCCTCCATTTTTTCAATCCCGTCGCGATGTTGCCGCTGGTCGAAGTGATTCGATGCGACGACACCGACCAGGAAGCGATGGATATTGGTTTTGCGTTTACCAAGGGCATCGGCAAGTTACCCCTGGAATGTGCGAGCTCTCCCGGGTTTGTGGTCAATAGAATTCTCGCCCCGTACATGGCTGAAGCGATGCATTTGGCAGAGGACGGCGTACCGCTGGTCGAAATAGACAGGGCAGCGGAAGCTTTCGGCATGCCGATGGGGCCCGTTGAACTCGTCGACAGCGTTGGCATTGACGTCGCCCTGCACGTGTCAAAAGTATTGGGCGCGGCGATGAATCGTCCTGTGCCGGCACGCCTGTCAAAGATGGTTGAAGACGGCCTTCTTGGCCGGAAATCGGGCCAGGGATTCTATCGCTGGGAGGACGGCAAGGCCGTAAAGCCAACCGCAGAAAATACGGCCGTGCCCGGGGATATCCAGGATCGTCTCATTCTGCCCATGATCAATGAAGCCGTGGCCTGCCTCCATGAAGGCGTGGTCAAAGATGCCGACTTACTGGACGCCGGTGTCATTTTCGGAACCGGTTTCGCCCCGTTTCGGGGCGGGCCGTTACACTATGCGCTCGAACGCGGTCGTGACGAGGTTTTGGCGGCGCTCAACGGCTTGGCGCAGACTCACGGCGATCGATTTTTGCCAACTGAGGGTTGGTCTGACCTGTGACGCTGGTCACACATGGGCAGCAATCGTGCAACAAACTGTGCGGTGATTCACGATGCATCGCTTCAACGGTACCGGAAGTCGTTGAATTAAAGGTAGAATGCGCGTTGGACGTGAACAAGAAATACGAAGAGCGAATGCCGAGCAATAACAGGACAAACTCGAATGGCCGCTGAGCAGGTAAGCACTGAACTGCTCCGGCGATTCTCTCCGCTGGACGGACTGAAGCGCGACAACCTCGCGGCGCTTGCCCGCAAGGTGCAAATCCGTGACCTGTCCCCCGGGCAGGTGTTGTTCAAGGAAGGCGATACCGAGAAACGCACCATCTATGTAATCTCGGGTGTATTGGAGCTGGTTGATCAAGGCAAAACCGTTGGCGCGATCGAAGGCGGCACTGAGGCGGCAAGAAATCCTGTAGCGCCTGTCTACCCGCGCCGCATAACCGCACGTGCTCGGGATCGTGTTCAGTTCTTGTCAATCGACAGCGATTTGCTCGACGTCATGCTGACCTGGGACCAGACGGGTACCTACGAAGTCTCTGAACTGCAAGGCAAGTCAGACCACGGCAACGAAGACTGGATGACGATGTTGCTGCAAACCAAGGCATTCCACAAGATTCCGCCGGCGAACATCCAGGCGATCTTCATGCGTATGCAGCAAATCAATTATCGCTCCGGCGATGTCGTTCTCAAGCAGGGTGCCGAAGGCGATTACTTTTATGTGCTGATTCGCGGTTCGGCGCTTGTAACGCGCGAAACTCCGTTAAGCAAGGAAGGCATCAAGCTGGCCGAGCTCAACGTTGGCGATACGTTCGGCGAAGAAGCGCTTATATCCGAAGCGAAACGTAATGCGACCGTCACGATGACGAGTGAAGGCTCTGTCATGCGCCTCGGCAAGGATGACTTCAAGAAGCTGCTGAACGAGCCGATGCTTGAATGGGTGAGTCGCGAGGAAGCCGAAGAATTGGTGCGAGCGGGCGGCCAGTGGCTTGACGTTAGATTGCCCAGCGAATTTGAGAATCAGCGCATCGACGGTGCGATCAATATTCCCCTGTATTTTATTCGTCTGAAAATTTCGATGCTCGACGAAAACCAGAAGTACATCTTGTGTTGCGATACCGGGCGGCGCAGTTCCGCCGGTGCGTACATCCTGAGCGAGCGTGGCTATCAGGCGTACGTTTTGCGCGGTGGTATCGGCAGCGAAACGGCCTAGGTCGTTCCTACATGGTGTGGGTCGGCTTGTCGCCACCGAGGGCGCCAGCCAGGTAGGTCTCGATTTTTTTCTGCGTGTTGCCCTGATCCTGATCGCTGAACTGCACGCCAATTCCGGCGGTACGTTTCCCTTGCGCACCCTTTGGTGTCATCCAGATTACAGTGCCGGCGACAGGGATCTTCTCCTCTTCACCCATCAGGTTGAGCAACATGAAAACCTCGTCGCCGAGTTTGTATGAGCTACTCGTCGGAATAAACAGACCACCATTGATGACATAGGGC
>CAMYLB010000170.1 GCA_947259145.1 uncultured Woeseiaceae bacterium | reverse complement strand
ACCAGCGGGCCGTTCCGACACGGAGCGGTCTCCGGCGCCTTATTAAGCAACGGCAGGGGGGTGCCGCCGGACCTTCATGGTCCGTAAAGCCGGATTCCTATCCAGCTTGGTTCCGGGGCCGTCGGCCAGGTTATCAGGGGGCGATACCATGCCAACATGCCGCCGGAGGGGGTTCGTCGATCGCCTACTTGATGCTGGCCATCAGCGTTGATGTAAGGTCGTTGAGCTGATTATCAAGGTCGAACTTGTTTTCAGCCTTCAGCGCCTCGGCGGCCTTAGCCGCTGATTCCGTCATAGCCTGGCGCGCGATTACGATCGTGTCATCCATAGCGTACATAGCGCCGCTCTCGGCCGCGGCCGCGAAGTTGGCGGGCCCGGCGGCAAATGCCGATCCGGCAGCCCAGGTCACGCCGATCAGAACGATCAGCGCCGCGACGTAGGCGAGTCGGTTTTCTATATTCCTGGTTTTCATCATCTTGTCCCTAAGCGATTGCGGGCAGCACTGCTTGCACCGCGGTATTGGTAAAATCCATCGGCTAAATTGCCGTTATCTGATTCCTGTATTGCACAAGCCGTGCCAACTTCATAAACCCATATAAAACAACTACTTATGAAACTCCAGGCAGTAACGGAAAATCGTAACTTACGAAAAGTCGTAAGACAAATTACGGAATCTCGTATATCATCCGCCGATGATCACCCCAGACGACTACCAATGGCTGTTTCGCAAAGCTCCGGTCATGGCGACCTCGATCGCCGAAGACGGCGCATTCCTGGACGTGAATGACGCGATGCTGTCGCGTCTCGACTACGATCGAGCCGACATGGTTAGCCACCGCCCCGAAGAATTCGCGACGGCTGAGAGCGCTGAACGTGTGCGCGATGAATTGCGGCCTGCGTTGCGGCGAACCGGCAAGCTCGAAAACAAGCCGATCAGCTTCGTGACGCGATCCGGAGAGGAGGTCGATTGCCTGACGAACGCGTTTATCGAATACGATCGCGAGGGAGAGTTTCTGCGCACGGTCGCAATGTACACGGAGATATCCGACCAGGCGCGGGCGAACCTCAAATATCGCAATCTCTATCGGTCTACGCCGGCAATGCTGCATACAGTCGACGACAAGGGCCTGATCGTTACGGTAACGGATCATTGGCTGCAGAAGCTGGACTACAAGAGAGAAGAAGTGATCGGTCGGCCAATTACTGATTTTTTCAGCACGGCCGATCGCAAGAAGTATGCCGACGGCAGCTTGCTACAGCTGATCAAGCAAGGCGCTTTCAACAACCTGGAGCGGCAGATGGTCACCAGGAACGGGCAGACCATCGACCTCGTAATGTCGGCAATTCCCAATCGCCACGACCATCACGCTTTCGGGCACATGCTTGTCGCATCGAAAGACGTTACAGAACGCAATCGTGCGGAGCACAAATTGCGCCGTACGCTATCGGAGAATGCCCGCCTGCGCGAGGAACTCGAGCGGGAACGGGACTACCTGCGGGAAGAGGTCAATGTTGCAATGAACTTCGGCCGAATGGTCGGCACCAGTGCGGCGTTGCGGCGCATGTTGAAACGCGTCGAAGCGGTTGCCGAGACGCCCGCGAACGTGCTCGTACAGGGGGAGTCCGGAGTCGGCAAGGAACTGGTTGCTCATGCGATTCACATCCGTTCTCCGCGAGCGGCAGGGCCACTTGTAAAAGTAAACTGTGCCTCGATACCCAAGGAGCTATTCGAGAGCGAGTTTTTCGGGCATGTAAAAGGTGCTTTTACGGGCGCGCATCGCGATCGAATCGGGAGATTCCAGCTTGCTGACGGCGGGACGCTGTTTCTCGATGAGGTTAGCGAGATCCCGCTCGAACTGCAGGGCAAACTCTTGCGCGTATTGCAGGAAAGCGAGTTCGAGCGCGTGGGTGACGACGTCACCCGTTCGGTCGACGTTCGCGTCATTGCGGCGACGAATCGCAACCTGGAGCAATCGATCGTCGATGGCACATTCCGTGAAGATCTTTTCTATCGCCTGAGTGTCTTTCCGGTGGATGTTCCGCCGCTTCGTGAACGCGGTGATGACGTTGTGCAGCTGGCTCAGCATTTTCTCGAACAGACGTGCAAGGACTTTGGTCGGGAGGCTCTTACCCTGACTCGCGCGCAGACCGCAAATCTCCGTGACTATCAGTGGCCGGGCAACGTTCGGGAACTAAAGAACGTTATCGAGCGCGCCGTAATCCTGTCGCAAGGCAAAGTTCTGCGACTGGATTTATCGATGCCCGACCTCAAACCCGAGACCGATGAAGCGCAAGAAAACGAGGCAGTAAGTGCCGATATCCTGACCGACAAAGACATCAAGAACCTGCAGAAATCCAATCTTATCAAAGCGTTGAGGCAGACGAACTGGAGGGTCTCGGGCGCAGGGGGCGCGGCCGAGCTGCTTGGCGTCCGACCCACTACGCTGGCAGATCGCATGCGTACCTACAAAATCAAACGACCATCGTCGTAGCGCCAGTCTTAGCGCCAGACCAATCCAGACAGGGGTAAATCAGATCTTGAACAAACTGGTCATTAATCGAATACTGCTTGCGATCGTTTTCATGGCGCTGGTCTATTCCCTCTATGTCTTGCCATTTGCTGAGTGGATTGTGGTTGTCGGCGATTGGTCTCAAAAGCACCCGATTGCCGGACCCATCACCTACATTACATGCGTCGCGGCGGCAACTATCCTGTTCCTGCCGGGATCCGTTTCAATGATGATCGCCGGATTTTTATTCGGCCTGGTTCCAGGCTTTCTGTATGCCGCCGCCGGGATCGCGGTAGGCGCCCAGTGCGCATTCCTCACGGGCAGGAGGGGAGCTCGACGGTGGGTTGAGCAAAAAGTCTCCGGCAACAAGCGACTCGAAGCGATCGAAAAAGGGCTGCAGGAAGAAGCATTCCTGATCGTCGTATTGACGCGATTGTCTTTGATAATTCCATTCAACGTACTTAACTACGCCTACGGAATTACTTCCGTCAGGCCGCGGACACATTTCTTTGCGACAGCGCTGGGAATGCTGCCCGCCGTTGCACTGTATGTTTACCTTGGCACCCTGGCGCGGGATCTTGGTCAGATCCTCTCGGGCGAGGCGACGCCGTCGGATCTCGGCTATTGGATCGCAGCGGCCGGAATCACAGCGATCATCGTACTAACCTGGGCAATACACCGGACGGCGAGTCGCGCACTGGCACGGCACCTGCCAACACTGGAAACAGACAATGCCGATTGAATTTGATCTACGGATTTTGAAGCAATGAAATCGACCTTCACCCTGGTGCTGTGCCTGCTTGCGGCCGCTGCGACCCAGGCCGCGGACAGCGAATTGCCGCTGAACGTGCAGAGTGTAATGAAGCTTCGGCAGTTGCCCGACGATTCGCTCAGCATTTATGTCGAAGATGTCGATACGGGCGAGACTGTGTTGCAGTGGCTCGACAGTGAGCCCAGGAATCCGGCATCGACGATCAAGCTGCTGACGACGCTGGTCTCGCTGGATGTCCTTGGTCCCGCATACCGCTGGAAGACCGAGGTATACGCGAATGGCGACATCCACGGTGATCGGCTGGACGGTGATCTGTTGATAAAAGGTTACGGCGACCCTTTTCTGGTCACCGAACGCGTCTGGCAGTTGCTGCGCGACATTCGCCTCGCCGGAATACGTCAGATCGACGGCGACCTGCTTGTCGACGACAGCTTTTTTGAAGTTGGCAGTTACGACCCGGCCGCTTTCGATAAACAGCCGCTGCGGGCATATAACGTTGCACCGAATGCGCTGTTGATGAGCTTCAAGGTTGTGCGTTACTGGTTCGAGCCCGATCACGAGTCAGGAGCAGTCAACGTCCGTCTGGACCCGGCGCTTGGCAACCTGCGCGTCCGGAACCAGCTGGGCCTGGCTCCGGGCCGTTGTCGCGGCTATCAGCGCGGCATAACCATAAGCACCAACGAAGCGGTCGATGAAGTGACTTTTTCGGGAAAATTCCCGGACGGCTGCAAGCGATACGCGATGGACCGTGCCGCTTTGTCCCACAATGAATTCGTTTACGGCCTGTTCGGGCTGTTATGGCGCGAGTCCGGTGGCGAATTCAGCGGGGGCTGGAAAAATGCGCTCGCCAATCCTGACGCCGAGCCAATCGTGTCATTCGAGTCGCGACCAATGAGCGAGATGATCGCCCGCGTCAACAAGCACAGCAATAACGTGATGGCACGCCAACTGCTTTACACGCTGTCGGCCGAAGTTAACGGGGAGCCAGGCACCGAGGACGGTGGTCGGCAGGTTATTTCAAGCTGGCTGACCGAAAACGACCTGGAATCCGGCAAGCTGGCGATCGAAAACGGCGCGGGCTTGTCGAGGAGTTCGCGAATTACGGCGGCGGATATGGGCTCGTTGTTGACGTTCGCGTGGCGTCAGCCCTATATGCCCGAATACCTGGCATCAATGTCGATATCCGGGCTTGACGGTACGCTGTCACGTCGGTTTCGGGGTACCGAGCTGATCGGCAAAGCGCACCTCAAGACCGGGTCCATGGATGACGTAACCGCTGTCGCCGGGTATCTGCAGTCGAGGTCTGGCCGGCGTCTGGCCGTGGTCGTGATGCAAAACCACAAGGACATCCATCGTGGGCCCGGTGAAGAAGTACAGGAAGCGCTGTTACGTTGGCTTTATGAGCAATAGTCGACGTCGCAATTCATAGGCCATGTAGTACACTCGCCGCGACTAAAGGAGATTGACAATGCGTCTGGTAATTGGGGTTCTCGCACTACTGCCGATGGTTGCGGCCGCCGAGACGGCGTATATCACCGACAACCTCAGGTTGGGCCTGCACCAGGCTCCCGACACGAGTGACCGTGCGTTTCGCATGCTCGACAGTGGGCAAGAACTCGATATTATTTCCCGGGACCGCAGTTACGCCAACGTAAAGCTTCCCGATGGGGCCCAGGGCTACGTTAAAGCGGCATATCTCGTGGCTGACAAGCCGGCCAAGCTGATTGTGACGGAGACGATCGCCGAGCGAGACGCTCTGCTGGCGGAGCTCGAGGAAACCAAGCGGTCCTTTGCGGCGCCGGCTGCAACGATCGAGGTGCTCAAGGGCGAGGCGGAAGAACTTGTATCGAAGCTCGACAGCGCCGAAACCCAGATTGCAGATCTCAAGGATGAGAACGAAAGCATCCAGGGACTGAAGGAACGATACAAAGGCAGCCTGCCGCTGAGCTGGGTTGGAGCGGCCACCGGAGTCTGTCTGATTGGCGGTTTTCTATTGGGCTTGTTGTGGGTCGACTACAGCAGCCGCAAACGACACGGCGGGATTCGGATTTATTGAGCGTGTTGGGCTGCGGCTGTCATGCCGCCTCGATTACTCCGTCGGCGCAGCCGCTGCGAACTGGCTCGATATGCCTTGATGTCAGGTGAGGCGCAAACAGCTGCATGAATTCGACCATGTAACGTCGCAGTACCGCATCTTTTCGAAAGCCGATCCAGGTCGTACTGCGCGGGAACAGTCCTTCAGCGTCGATGGCCACCAGGTCTTTCTTGTCCGCACAATCTGCAGCCATGCTCGCGACGATTCCGACGCCGAGCCCCATGCGAACGTAGGTCTTGATTACGTCAGCGTCACGAGCCGTGAATACGACGTCGGGTTCCAGTCCCTCGTTTTCGAAAGCCGTCTTGAGCGACGACTGACCGCCAAAACTAAACACATAGGTAACGAGCGGATATTGCGCAAGGTCCTGCAGCGTGAGCTTGCGATCGAGTTTCGCAAGCTCGTGCCCTTTGGGGACGATAATCGAACGATCCCAGCGATAGCCGGGCACCAGCATCAGTTCAGAAAACAAATCTGTTGAGCCGGTAGCAATAGCGAAGTCGATGTTATTTGCTGCAACCATGTCGGCGATCTGCTCAGAGGTGCCCTGATGCAGGTTCAAACCGATTTTTGGAAAGCGGTTGCGGAATTCGCGGATAATCTCGGGCAACACGTAGCGGGCCTGAGTGTGTGTGGTTGCAATCGACAGCGAACCTTCCTCTTCCCGGTAATAGTCTGAGGCAAGCCGGCGAATATTTTCGACTTCCTGCATGATGATTCGGGCACGTTCGATGACCTGTTCGCCGGCCAAAGTTATGCCATCAAGACTCTTGCCTTTGCGCGTAAACAGCTGTAGTTCGAGTTCTTGCTCAAGCAGCTTGAGCTGCTTACTGACACCGGGTTGGGAAGTGTAAAGTCGCTCTGCGGCTGCCGTGATGTTCAGACCGTTATCGGCAATCGCAAGCAGGTATTTCAGTTGTTGAAGTTTCATGTTTCAGATTGCCGCGCTATGTCCTTCATGTGACGATACCTGGGCCGCTCTGGTCGCGGCGCGATCAGTGGTCGCCATCAGGGTGCAAAAGCATTGGTCGAGTATAAGACAATGCCCGCGCATTCCAGGTACGCAATTTCGCCGATTTTGTGCTAAACACTGTATCAGGATCAAAAAAACAAGGATAAGAAAATGATCTATAACAATATCCTGGAGACCATTGGCAACACGCCTGTCGTCCGCCTCAACCGCATGGCCCCGGACCATGTGGAGATGTATGTAAAGGTCGAGTTTTTTAACCCAATGGCCTCCGTCAAGGACCGCCTTGCCTTCGCGATAATCACCGACGCTGAAACGCGCGGCACCTTAAAGCCGGGCCAAACCGTCGTCGAGGCGACTTCGGGCAACACGGGCATCGCGTTGGCCATGGTCTGTGCGGCCAAAGGTCACCAGTTTGTCGCAATTATGGCCGACTCTTTTTCGATCGAACGGCGCAAGATCATGCGTGGGCTCGGTGCAAAAGTAATCCTGACGCCAGCCGCCGAGCGCGGCACCGGCATGGTCAAGAAGGCCGAGGAGCTCGCCGAAAAGTACGGTTGGTTTCTTGCAAGACAATTTGAAAACCCGGCTAACCCGGAGTTTCACCGCCACACGACGGGCCCCGAAATCCTGAAGGACTTTGCCGGCAGGCGCCTCGACTACTGGGTTACAGGCTACGGCACCGGTGGCACGATGACTGGCGTGGGCGAAGTGCTGAAGGTAGCCAGGCCCGGCGTCACGATTGTTGCGACCGAGCCGGCCGGTGCGTCGCTGCTCGCCGGCAAGGACTGGAACCCGCACAAAATTCAGGGCTGGACTCCGGACTTTATTCCCGACGTTTTGAACCGCGAAGTGTTCGACGAACTTGTGCCGGTTAGCGATGATGAGTCAATTGCTGTGTCCAGAGAACTCGCTGCGAAAGAGGGCATATTCACGGGGATTTCTGCCGGTGCGACGCTTGCTGCGGCGCTCGCAGTCGCCAGGAAAGCGCCCAATGGTTCCGTGATTCTGGCGATGTTGCCGGACACCGGGGAGCGTTATCTGAGTACGCCGCTGTTCGAGGGTGTCAACGAGGGCTCGGATGACGACTGGCTGGCGGCTCAATAGCACACCTGGAGTAATGCCCGGACCTCTTGAAGATTTGCCCATATTGGGCAGAATCGCGTGTAATTTGCTGAATCGCCAAGGGAAATGAGCGACTGCTGAGAACTGAGTCACAGCGTTTTGGCGCTGCGACAGGCATTCTGAGCCACTGAAGACCGTTCACCAGGGAATGGAACGCCAGTGTCAGCAGAAATGCGCACCCAAGAAACAAGAACTGATGTCGGCAAGGCGGCCGGTCTGTTGCAATCACTTGTACCGAGGGCGCAGCTCTTTTGTTTCTACAATCTCGCTCGTCATTGTATCTGGAGCAGCGAAAGTGCCGACGATTTCGAGATCGATAGCTTCGTTGCCGAACTTCCGAAAGAGGTCATCACCAGCCTCAAGTACGGCACCGAGATACTGAAGAGAACATTGCCTTCTGCGAGGACTGTGCTGGTTCTACCGGTCTACGGTGAGGAACACGACGTGATTGGCATCCTCGTCTCGTTGTTTTCAAAAAACGTCGGCCAGTCCGCATCCTTTAATCCGAAGCTGCTCAAGAACATCCTTGAACCGGCCGTAGAACTCATCGGAGAAACCCTGCGCGTGAGCAGGGAGCTGGCCGCGTCGACGGAACGCGCTCACGAGGTCGAAAAAGAGCTAAAGCTCGTCTACGAGGTTGACGAAAAAATTCATGGCGCGTCCAGGCGCCATTCTCAGCTGGCGCAACTTGTCGGGCAAAGCGGGCGTTACCTCGGTATCAACTACAGCGTACTACTGATTCCTTCGAAACGGATTCGGATCAGCGCGACGCATGCAAGCTGGAAGAACGTCAACCGCAAAGTGCTGGATCGATACCTGATTGACCAGTTGTTGCCGAAGCTGGAAGGACAGCGACAGCCGTTGATCTTTGAAATTCCTGCAATTAAAGGGTCAACGAACAAGGCCGAGCAAGGTTACCAGACGCTGCTGAGTCCGCTGCTCGACCAAAATGGCAACGTCGAAGGGGTGCTTGCACAGCTCGGGCGTGTCGACGAAAAAGCGTTTTCGAACAGCGATCGACGTTTCATGTCTCATATTGTTCGCAAAGTCGAATATGTTATCGAGCGTTCGTTCGATTCAATGACCGGCCTCATGAACCGTTCCGGGTTTGAGGCACAGCTGCATGAATCCTGGAAAGCACTGACCTCCGACACAGACACGCACCAGCTGATCTATTTTGATCTCGACAACCTGCAGTTGGTGAACGACACGTTTAGTCGCCAGGCCGGTGATGACGTAATCATGCAATTTTCCCGCATGCTCGAGGCAGACTTGCCGAGCAGTGCGGTGCTATCGCGCCTGGCGGGCGACGAATTCTGCATATTGCTGACGCACTCGGATACAGACGCAGCGCTGGAGTTGGCGAACGAGGTTCGTGAGAAACGTGCGGCATTGCGCTACCTGCAGGGCGACAAATCCCTGCAAATCACGATGAGTGTCGGAATCGCGGAATTTACTCGCAGCAATGGTGATGACGGCAGCGCGCTTACAACGGCTCGTATGGCCTGCGAGTCGGCGAAAGACCACGGGCGAGATCGTGTGGAGGTCTTCGACGCCGGCAACCAGAGCATTATCCGGCGCTATGATGACATGCAGCTGGTTGCCGAGATTCAGAAAGCACTGGACGGCGAAGGTTTTGAGTTGCGAGCACAACCGATTGTCAGCCTGCACGGCGCATCCAATAACCCGCGTTTCGAGATCCTGCTGCGCATGGTCGATTCCGACGGCAAGTCAGTGTCAACAAAGGCACTGTTCTCCGCCGCTGAGCGCTACCATATCATGCCGCAGATCGACCGATGGGTTGTGTCGACCGCGATCGCAATGCTGACCGACATCAAAGATCTGGTCGATGCAAATGGCGCTGTTGTGTCGATCAATTTGTCCGGGCAGTCGCTGGGCGATGACGACATTTTTGACTTTATCGAAGAAGAAATCCGGCACAGCGGATTACCGCCGTCGGCGCTGTGCTTCGAGATCACCGAGTCGGCCGCAGTTTCAAACCTCGCGAAAGCGCAGACCTTTATTGACGAACTCAAGGCATACGGCTGCTCGATATCGCTTGACGATTTCGGTGCCGGGCTGAGTTCGTTCGCCTATCTCAAGAATTTCAATGTGGACATACTCAAGATTGATGGCAGTTTTATTCGCGATATCACTGAAAACCGGATATCGGAATCAATGGTCGCGGCTATCACGCAGGTAGCGCAGGTCATGGACCTCAAGACAGTGGCCGAATACGTCGAAACAGACCTGGCGCGCCAATTGATCACCAAGCTGGGCGTCGACTTCGCCCAGGGCCATATTTACGGCAAGCCTGTGCCACTTGAATCCATGTTGTCGCAACTCGCGGATTCGGCGCAAACGTCGGCACTGTAGGATTCTAGAATACGCCGGCCTCAAGTCCGGCAGCCATCGTCAACCCGAGATCTTCACAGTCGGCCAGCCTGGCCTCATCGAAATCACCTTTGATGAGCAGCGGCTCCTGAACTTCTTTGACGGCGAGCCCCGTGAGTATGCGGCGTACGCTCGAAATCGCGCCGGTCCCATCGTTGCCGGCGCGCACGAAAAGCGCCCAGGGACGGCCATTGAGCTTGCCCTCACATGGGTAGTAAACGCGATCGAGGAAGTACTTCATCGCGCCGCTCATGTAACCGAAGTTCTCCGGGGTGCTGATACACGATGAGAAGGTGCTTGTCGGCCACGAAATCAATAGTGCCGGAGTCTCGCCGTTTTTTCGATAGACTGGTAGTGTCCTGCCATGGGAAGCAGTGTGGAAAACCGGATTGCCAGCGCCACCGATGCGCTGGCGCAGGAAATACAGCCTCCTGTCAAACGGTGGTTCGAGCGACTGAACGATCAGCACGGCCTGTTGCAATTGCCGGCTGAACAGGTCGAACCACTGGCCCGGCTCGTTGCTTGCAGCGAATTCGGCGCCAATGTCGTGCTGCAAAACTGGAGCTGGTTCGTCGATAACGTGGCTTCCTTCAACGAGTTCGCAGACGTTGATAAAGCGCTGCTCGCCTCCTTCGCCGACAGTGATGCCGCTGTGGATGAGGTCAAGTCGGAACTGCGCCGAATCCGGAATCGCACCCTGCTGCGAATTCTCTGGCGCGAGATTTTCGGTCTTGCTGATCTCGACGAGACACTCGGGCAGCTTTCGGAACTGGCAGACTCAATGCTTGATGCGGCGACTCGCTATGCGACGCGTGCGCTCGAGCCGCGTTATGGCCAGGTTCGTGATGATTCGGGAAAAACGGTGCCGCTTCTCATCCTGGGGATGGGCAAGCTGGGCGGTCATGAGCTCAATTTTTCATCAGATATTGACCTGATCTTTCTGTTTAGCGATGACGGCGAAACCGATGGTACCCGCACCGTCAGCGCACAGGAGTACTTTGGGCGATTGTCCCGGCTCGTGATCGCGCTAATCGATGAAGTCACTGTTGACGGTTTTGTTTTCCGCATCGATACGAGGCTGAGACCGTTTGGCGAAAGTGGTCCGCCCGTGGTCAGTTTCGCGGCGTTGGAGTCCTATCTCCTGCAGCATGGTCGGGACTGGGAGCGCTACGCTTACATAAAAGCGCGCGTTGTCGGGCCCGATCCCGGGCCCGACGTGCGAAACGAGCTCAACAACAACCTGATCGCACCGTTCGTGTACCGTCGTTATCTCGACTACGGTGTCTTCGAGTCACTGCGCGAAATGCACGCGATGATTGCGGCGGAAGTCACGCGTCGCGAGCTTATGGACAACGTCAAGCTCGGTCCCGGCGGAATCCGGGAAGCGGAGTTCATCGTGCAGTCGTTTCAGCTGGTTCGCGGCGGCAGCGACGTCGCTCTCCAGGGCCGGCGATTTCAGGCTGTATTGCCGAAACTCGTGGGTAGTCGCGGGCTGTCCGCAGACAGCGCGTCGCGGCTTCTGGGAGCGTATCGGTTCCTGCGACGCCTGGAGAACTTTATCCAGGCCATTCGTGATCATCAGACCCACGATCTTCCTCAAGATGCAGCCGATCAGGCGCGCCTGTGCCTGGCGATGGGCTATACCGACTGGCACGCCCTGAGCGCGGATCTCGAGATGCACCGCAAGGCGATTTCGCAGGAATTCGAGAGCGTCGCGTTTCGGGATCAAAGCGACACTGCCGCGCCGTTGCGCGAGCAGCTGGCGCGGGCATGGGAGGCCGACGCCAGCGAAGAGCGTTGGTGCGAATTGTTGCTCACCGCAAATGTAGAGGGCGCAGCGGACATCGCGGCCATCCTCGTGTCTTTCGCCAACGCCGCGTCGACGCGGCAAATCGGCTCCATTGCCGCGAACCGGCTGCAACGATTCATGCCGGAACTGATTATGGACTCGATGGAGACTGATGCGCCGCTGCCCGCCCTGACGCGCACCCTGAGCGTCGTCGAGCGTATTTTGCGGCGTAGTGCCTACCTCGCGCTGCTCAATGAGAACCGTTCAGCAATGACGCGGCTGGTGGATCTTTGCTCACGCAGCCAGTACATCGCGGAACAGATAGCGCGTTCCCCTGTGCTGCTCGATGAGTTGCTGGATCCGCGTATTTATTCGGCTGCGGTCACGAAAACAGACCTGTCGGCAGAACTCAGGCAGCGACTTGCAAGCTTAGCGGCAGCTGACAGTGAAGCGCAGATGCATGCGATTGTTCAGTATCAGCGTGCGACGATGTTCCGAATCGCGGTTGCCGATTTTCACGGCAACCTGCCGATCATGAAAGTCAGCGATGGCCTGACCTGGCTGGCAGAGACAGTGCTCGACGAGGCACTGCGCGTTGCCTGGCGGGACCTGACTGCGCGTCACGGCGAGCCGTGTTTCGTCGTCGATGGCGTTACGCACAAAGCGGGACTGGGCATTGTTGGCTACGGCAAGCTGGGCGGCCTTGAACTATCGTATGGCTCCGATCTCGACATCGTGTTCCTGCACGACTCCCACGGTAAGTCCCGAATGACGGATGGCGACAAGCCGCTCGATAACATGATGTTCTTTGCCCGGCTGATCAAGCGCCTCGTGCTTTTTCTGACAACGCAGACGAGTTCGGGAGAACTTTATGAAATCGACACGCGTTTGCGGCCCGACGGTCACAAGGGATTGCTGGTAACCAGCACGGACGCATTTGAGCGCTACCAGGAAGACAATGCCTGGACGTGGGAACACCAGGCGCTGCTGCGCGCCAGGGCGGTTGCGGGCAGCGAGGTTGTGGCAAAGGAGTTCGAACGAATTCGCAGGGACACGCTGATTGAACGCGTGAAGCGTGATGCGCTGCGCGACGACGTCATATCGATGCGCCAGCGGATGCGCAAAGAACTCGACCGCAGCAATGCCCGGCAATTCGACCTCAAAAACGGTGCGGGTGGCATTGGCGACATCGAATTCCTGGTTCAATACCTCGTGTTGAGTCAGGCAAAATCGCATCCCGATGTCATTGTCTACACTGACAATATTCGTCAAGTTGATGCGCTTGCGGAAGCAGGTTGTCTTGAACAGGCTGTCGGTGACCGGCTTCAGGACTGTTACCGCAGCTACCGCCTGCGGCAGCACCACATGGCACTCGACGATCAGCCGCCGCTGGCCGGTGCCGAGGAATTCCGGGAAGAACGCGAATTCGTTGCGAGTGTCTGGGGCCGGTGGCTGGACTGAGCATGGCCGTGGCGCGATACAGCGCCTATAATTCGCTTTCTTTTCTACTTCGAGACGAGGATGCCCGTGGCAGCCAAAGCAGGAACCGTCGACCAGAACCTGATTCCGGCGAACGCACAACACAATTACGGGGTTCGCCCCAGGGATTTGCCGCTTAGCTGTCCCATGCCGGGCATGTATCTTTGGAACTCCCATCCGAAGGTCTATTTGCCCATCGAGGCGACGGGCCATGCCAAGTGCCCGTATTGTGGGGCGCAATACGAAATGATGGATGGCGACGATTAGTCGCTGACGGCAACGACTGGGCGGGGAAGTATAAGCATGCATATTGTCACCGGCGGAGCCGGCTTTATCGGTAGTAACCTGGTTCGTGCGCTCATCGATCGCGGTCACGACGATGTCATCGTTGTCGACGATCTTGAAGACGGCCACAAGTTCGTGAACATCTCGGATCAGCCTATTGCCGACTACCTGGACAAAGACGATTTTTTGCAGCGGCTGGACTCGGACAAGGCGTTCTCCGACCAAATTGCAGCTGTTTTTCACGAAGGGGCTTGTTCCGAGACCACCGAGTGGAACGGTCGCTACATGATGAAGAACAATTACACCTACTCGCAAATCCTGCTACACCACTGCCTGCAACACCGCACGCCGTACATCTATGCATCGTCGGCCGCCGTGTACGGCGGCTCCACGACATTCGTCGAAGATCCGCTTTTCGAAGATCCGCTGAACGTTTACGGCTATTCCAAGCTTCAATTCGACCGGTATGTAAGGCGCGTGGCGGCGTCGCCTGATAGCCAGGTGGTCGGCCTGCGTTACTTCAATGTTTATGGCCCTCGCGAACAGCATAAAGGTCCCATGGCGAGCGTCGCGTTTCACTTCAATAACCAGGTCCTGGAAGAGGGCGAAACACGGCTGTTTTCGGGGACCGGCGGTTACGGAGACGGCGAGCAGTTAAGGGATTTTGTTTATGTCGACGATGTCTGTGACGTCAACCTGTGGTTCCTCGACAATCCCGACGTTTCCGGCATATTCAACACTGGCACCGGAAAAGCGCAGACTTTCAACGATGTTGCCAACGCCGTAATCCGCTGGCACGGGAAGGGCAAGATTCGCTACATTGCGTTCCCTGATCACCTGAAGGGCGCCTACCAGAGTTTCACGCAGGCAGACCTTACACAGTTGCGCGACTCCGGCTGTGACGTGGAATTCCGACCTGTAGAAGAGGGAGTGAAGGAGTACCTTGACGAACTTCGTCCTCGCTAGCGACAGCGCTCAAAGGTCAATTGGGGCATGAAATTATCCATCGTCACGGTCAACTACCGTTCCTGGAGTCACCTCGAATCGGCGCTCGTCGCGCTGCAATCGGACTTTTGCGATGACTGGGAAGTCATTGTGGTCGATAACGAGTCGGACCCGGAGCCTTTCGCCGCATTCTCGGCGCGATATTCGTGGGCGACATTCATCGCCAACCCGCTCAACAGTGGTTTTGGCGCTGGTTGTAATATTGGTGTTGCGGCGGCCACAGGTGAACAGCTGCTATTCATGAACCCGGACGTAATCGCTACGTGCGAGAGTATCCAGGCGCTGATCGATATCAAGAATCAGCACAATATCGGGATCGCCGCTCCCAAGCAGGTATCGGCTGATGGCAAGCCCCAGAAGGTGTTCGATGATTTCCCGAGTTTGTTGAATCAGAGCAAAACGCTGAAAGCACTATTGCGCGTCCTGATGCCGTCCAGGTTTCCGGATCCACGCGCGGACCACAAGACAATTACCTACTGCGATTGGGTGACCGGCTCTGTCTTGCTGATCGATCGCGCCGACTTCGATGCGATTGGCGGCTGGGCGGAAGATTACTGGATGTACGTTGAAGATGCCGATCTGTGCCGCAATGCACGCGATAAGGGCCTCAGCGTCGCCTACGTGCCGGAAGTCGAGGTGATTCACGCGCATGGAGGATCCAGCCGACTCAATGTCGCCGTGAAGTCGATGACGAAGCTCGAGGTCATCATCTCGAAACACGTTTACACCAGTAGACACACGGTCGGTCTGGAGCGTTGGCTGTCGCACACGCTGATCATGCTGCTGCGGCTGCCCATGCTAATCGTAGCGTGGATCCTCGATTTGCTTACGCTATGCCAGGTTCCCGCACTGCGCGTACGCAGCAGGATGTTCACGGGATTATTGCGCTACTATTTCGGCGTTTTGCGAAACGGCTCGTGGCTGAGTCCCAGAGCGATAGCGACTGCAGCGCAGGCAGTAGATGGCTGATTCGCCGGATTTTCTGTTTCGTTTCGGGCATGATTTGCTTCGGGTGAATTCAAGTACCGCGGACCTCCGCCAAGCCTGACATGTCGGATGACTAATGAGAAAACTACTAAATAAATTGCTCATCAAGTTCGGGCTTCTGATCACGAAAGCGCCGACGTTTCTGACCGATAAGTCGCTGGAGACGTCGGACGCGTTTCCCGCCGAGCTTACGGAGAAGGTCACCGTCGTACAGGCAAGCGACGCGCCGAAAAATCCGTTGTTTGACGCTTTCTCTGCGGACACCAATGTCCACAAATGGCATCACTATTTCGATATCTATACAAGACACTTCGATCAATATCGTGATCGTCCGATCAAGATGCTTGAAATCGGCGTTTTTCGCGGCGGATCATTACGGATGTGGAAAGACTATTTTCATCCTGAATCGACGATAGTCGGTATCGACATTGACAAGACCTGTAAAGACCATGAAATTGCGGATCGGAATGTATTTGTAAGGATCGGTAGTCAGGCCGATCCCGGGTTTCTCGCTGAAGTGAACAGAGAGTTTGGCCCGTTTGATGTCATTCTCGATGACGGCAGCCACAAGACTCATCATCAGAACATCAGCTTCGGCGCTCTATTCCGATCTGCATTGAAGGACGGTGGCTGTTACATGGTTGAAGACCTGCATACTAACTACTGGCTCAAACATGTAGACAGTGAAGATACGTTCATCGACCTGGCCAAGCAGATGGTGGACATGTTGCATGAACCGTATATCGACCGTAAAGAAACGGATTTCCGCCACGGACATCCGGAAGCTGTGACGCAGCTGGAACTCAGCTACCTGGCCGCAAATCTCGCGTGCATCGTTTTCTATGATTCGATCGTTGTGATCGACAAGAAGACACAGCACCTGCCGAAGGCCGAGCTGCGCTAGGGCCGATGAGTTCGACGATGGACAGGCCCATTCGCGTCCTTTGCATCTGCGGCCCAAGCGACCCTGCCGAAAACGCCTCGTTTATCGAGATGCACCGCATGGGAATCGATATCACGGTTATTACTTGGCCGGGCGTCAACTACGACGCGCTCGTGGCTGCCGGCGTGCCAACAATTCCTTATGTTCTCAAGTGGAAGTTGAGTCCACTTTGCATCCGCTTTATCCGTGCCGAGCTGAAACGCGGTAAATACGATGTACTGCATATGC
>CAMYLB010000169.1:19804-21541 GCA_947259145.1 uncultured Woeseiaceae bacterium | reverse complement strand
CATCCTCGGATCATCCCAGCCGGATACGATACCCTCGTCGACCAGCGTGTTGAGCTTGCGTTTGCTGGTTACGGCATAGGCGAGATTCAGGCGCGAAAACTCGATTTGCCGCGGGCGATGTTCGGGTTCGAGCTGATCGAGAAACCAGTCGTACAGCGGCCGGTGATCCTCGAACTCCAGCGTGCAAAGTGAATGCGTAATGTGTTCGTATGCGTCCGAGAGTCCATGAGCAAAATCGTACATCGGATAAATGCACCACTCGTCGCCGGCATTCTGGTGCGGGATGTGGCGAATTCTGTACAAGGCCGGATCCCGCATGTTCATGTTCGGTGAACTCATGTCGATCCTGGCACGCAGCACGTACTCGCCGTCACCGAATTCACCGGCACGCATGCGGCGGAAGAGGTCCAGGTTTTCCTCCACGCTGCGGTCGCGATACGGGCTGTTCCGGCCCGGCTCGGTCAGGGTGCCGCGGTGCTCGCGAATTTCGTCCGCACTGAGACTGTCAACGTACGCGCAGCCCATTTCAATGAGACGGCAGGCCGATTCGTAGAGCTGGCCGAAGTAGTCCGATGCATGCGTAAGCCGGTCCTGCCAGTCAAATCCCAGCCAGTGCACGTCGCGCTTTATCGCGTCAACATACTCCTTGCTTTCCTTTCCGGGATTGGTGTCATCCAGGCGCAGAAAGGTCCGCCCCCCTGTTTCGGCGGCGACGCCAAAATTCAGGCAAATAGACATTACGTGGCCGATATGCAGGTAGCCGTTAGGCTCCGGCGGGAAGCGCGTTACGATTTCGGCATGCTTTCCCGATTCCAGATCGTCATGAATGATCTGGCGGATAAAGTCCCGTGTCTCTGCGTCGCTCATCGATTTTGTTCTTGCTGGTCTCTGAAGAGGCGGTATTGTACGCGAACTGCTCCAATTGGCGTACAATACCGCGCCGTGCCGTCTGGCACCGGGAAACTCAATTAACAACAGTCTGGATCATGCCGAAAATTACCTTACCTGACGGCTCCGAGCGACAATTCGATGCTGCGACGAACGGTGCCGAAATTGCCGCGGCCATTGGCAAGTCCCTTGCGCGCGACGCGGTTGCCGTACGCGTGGACGGAGCCCTTTGGGACCTCGGCCGGGAAATAAGTGACGATGCAGAGGTCGCCATCCTGACGCGGGATTCCGATGAAGGCCTCGAACTGCTGCGTCATGACGCCGCCCATGTCCTCGCTGAGGCCGTCAAAGAACTGTGGCCTGACACACAGGTGACAATCGGGCCGGCAATCGACAACGGCTTTTACTACGACTTTGCCCGCGACGAGGCATTTACCGAAGACGACCTAGAGACGATCGAAGCGCGCATGAAAGACATCGTCGACCGTGACGAACCCATCAAGCGAGAGGTCTGGGAACGCGACAAAGCGGCCGCCTTCTTCCGCGGCATCGGCGAAGCTTATAAAGCGGAGATCATTGAGAGTATTCCGTCTGATGAAGACCTGACGCTCTATCGGCAGGGCGAATTTATCGATCTTTGCCGCGGCCCGCACCTGCCGTCAACCGGCAAGCTCGGCAAGGCATTCAAGCTGACGCACGTCTCCGGCGCCTATTGGCGCGGCGATTCGAACAACGAGATGCTGCAACGGATCTACGGCACGGCCTGGTCGAACGACAAGGCGCTGCGTAAATACCTGCACATGCTCGAAGAAGCAGAGAAGCGCGATCACCGCCGCCTCGGCCGTGTCA
>CAMYLB010000169.1:0-19765 GCA_947259145.1 uncultured Woeseiaceae bacterium | reverse complement strand
TCTACGGCACGGCCTGGTCGAACGACAAGGCGCTGCGTAAATACCTGCACATGCTCGAAGAAGCAGAGAAGCGCGATCACCGCCGCCTCGGCCGTGTCATGGATCTCTTCCATTTCCAGGAAGAAGCACCCGGCGCTGTTTTCTGGCATCCGAATGGCTGGACCTTATTCCAGTCGCTCATCGGGTACATGCGACAGAAACAGAACGAAGCCGGTTACCGGGAGATCAACACCCCTGAAATCATGGCGAAAGCGTTGTGGGAGAAGTCGGGCCACAACGCGGCCTTTGGCGATAACATGTTTACGTCAGAGACTGTCGACGGCCGCGTTTACGCCATTAAGCCGATGAATTGCCCGGGTCACGTGCAAGTCTTCAAACAGGGCATCACGAGTTACCGTGACCTGCCCGTGCGTCTTGCCGAGTTTGGCAAGTGCCATCGCTACGAACCGTCGGGGGCGTTGCACGGCATGATGCGCGTGCGTGCATTCACTCAGGACGATGCGCACATCTTCTGTACGCCGGAGCAGATGGTCTGCAAACTCATTCTTGAAATCTACCGCGGTTTTGGATTTGAAGACGTACGCATCAAATTCGCCGACCGACCTGAGGTCAGGGTCGGCGAGGATGCCGTCTGGGATCAGGCTGAGCAGGCGCTGCTCAAGGCACTAGAAGCCAGTGGTCTCGAGTACACACATAATCCGGGCGAAGGTGCCTTCTACGGTCCCAAGCTCGAGTTCGTCCTGCGGGATGCCATCGGCCGCGACTGGCAGTGCGGCACGTTGCAGGTGGATCTCAACATGCCGGGCCGCCTCGGGGCGACCTATATCGGAGAGGACGGCGACAAGCACGTACCCGTCATGTTGCACCGCGCAATCTTCGGTTCGCTCGAACGCTTCATGGGCATACTCATTGAACACCACGCGGGTAACCTGCCGCTATGGCTCGCACCGGTACAGGTTAAAGTCCTGACGATTACGTCGGACGCGGATGACTACGCCGAGGAAATCCTGGCACTACTGCGTGCGAATGGGCTACGGGCTGAAACAGATCTGCGCAACGAGAAAATTTCCTACAAAGTCCGCGAACACAGCGTCGCGAAGGTCCCGGTGCAGGTCGCGGTAGGCCAGCGCGAGCTCGAAAACCGCACGGTAGCGATTCGCCGTTTGGGTTCGAAAAAGCAAGCCGTAATGGGCCTCGACGAGGCGCTGGCAGCCCTCCGGAACGAGATCGAAATCCGGGCCTGACCGGCAAACGTGACGCGACCTTCACTATCATTGTGCGGCGCGTCACAGATTCGAAATTCTGTCGTCGGGTACCGACAAAATCAAAGCAAGCCGGGGATATACTAGGCTGACATAAGGCCCGCGCGCGATTCGACATAAAACCCTTAAAGGAAACGAAGTGCCACTGGACGAATTCAAAACCCAGGTTTTGCTACTGCACAGCGAGCAAAGCACCCTTGATACTCTGAGCTCTGGGTTCACCGATAGCTATACGGTGCATTGTGCAACCACCGGCAGTGAAGCCCTTAACACGCTCGTTGATACTCCGATAAATATCATTGTCTCGGCCCAGGATCTTCCTGCTGGTCGGCGACAAGGAAGTGTTCCAGGTCGTCCGCGGCAACGTCACAAGTGAGACAATTCTCAAGCTCGTCGAAGAAGCGACGCAGCAAATGCGCCTCATGGCATTGGCCGAATCAGCAAACGACACCGCCGCCATGGTCGATGACACGATTGCTGAACACATCGTCATGGAGACGTCGGAAAACGGCTCGACAATTATCAGTGATGGTACAGGGCGCATGCGTGCCCTGGATCCGGCAAAAGTATCAGCCGCCGCGTCAGTCGGTTCACGGTCCGTCGATCTTCTGGTTCTGACTCAGGACAAGGAATTCCTCGCTACGGTAAAGGAATCGTCGCGTGGCATGCATACGGTTCACTACGCCAATACACTCGCTGAGGCTGTTGCGACGATTCACAAGTTCAAGGTTGGCGTCGCTATTGTTGATGCCGCCATGGTTGGCGAGAGAATCGAGCAACTGACCGAGCATCTGCGCCAGGGTTCGGCTCGACTCGTTTCGATCGTTGCGGGCCGCCGTGACGATGGTGAAATGCTGATGGACCTCATCAATCGCGGCAAAGTCTATCGATTCCTGCTGAAACCGGTATCACCGGGTCGCGCGAGATTGGCTGTCGAGGCATCTGTCAAATATCACCTGGAAGCCCCGGAGACGGCATTCAAGGCGAAAAGCCCGGCTGCGATCGCGCCGACGCCGGCACCGGCAGCAAAACCGCAGGCAAAGGCAGCATCGAAACCAAAACCCGAAACCAGGTCCACGTCGCAGGAAGAGCAGGCATCGAACACACCAGCAGCGGCGGCGCAGTCAACAGCAGCAAAAGATCCGCCGCTCGGGAAATCGGCAGATCCCGGCGGCGAGTCACCCCTGCACGACGGCCTGACGGACGCGTTTGGTGGCGACGATTCGAGCTTCACCCAGACGGTAACCGGGCTTATCGGCAATATAGGCAAGAAATTTTCGAGTGATGACGATGCCGGGAAACCGGAACAGAAAGCCGCTTCGTCCCGGACTGCATCAGCAGCCGCCGGAGCGGGCGGGTCGTTATTAAAAAATCCGAAAATGCTGGGCATTGGCGCTGTGGCGGTTGTCGCCATTGCCGCAATTGCCGCGACGTTATTCTGGTTCACGGGCGACTCTGACGATGTCGTTCCGGATCAGCCGGTTGTTAAGTCCCCCGCCACAATTCCGTCGGACGCGGTTGTCGAGGCGCCCGCGGACGGTGAAGTCGACGTCGATGCGGCGTTTACGGAGGCGCTGGCCCTCGCCGAGACTGCATTACTTGAAGCTCGTCTCGAAGATGCCGCTGACCAGATACGACGTGTCAGATCTGCCGACCCGGACAACGCGCGCTTGCCGTTCCTGACAGCGCAGCTGTCGCAACTGCAGCTGCGCACGCTATTGACCGATGCGCGAACGGCGATTCGCGAAACGGAATTTGAGGATGCCGAAAGTCTGCTCACAGCCGCACGTGCACTGGACGTTGCGGACGTCGCCGAGATTGACACTGTTGCGGACGAACTAAGCGCGGCACGCGGCGAACAGCGGGCGGAAGATGTATTGGCGATGGCCAACGCTCGTCTTGAGGATGGCAGTTTGATCAGTCCAGCCAATGATAACGCCCGCTATTATTATGAGCTGGCGCTATCGAATGACGCCGAAAATACCGCCGCGCGACAGGGACTGACTGTTGTAGCCACCAAGCTCGCAGTACAGGCTCGCTCCGAAATAGACAGCAATAACCTGGATTCGGCCGAGGAGCTGCTCAGCGCCGCGAACGCAATCGATCCCGCCAACAGCGAGCTTGCTGTGGCAGTAGATGCGCTCTCGGACAAGCGCGCAGCGATCCTGGAAGAGCGTCAGCAAGCCGTGGCACGGCGTCGTGCGGAGGCTGAACGAGTCGCGGCAGAGAAGAAAGCGGCGGACGCAGCCCGAGTCGCTGCCGAGAAGAAAGCGGCAGACGCAGCCCGAGTCGCAGCAGAGAAGAAAGCGGCAGACGCGGCCCGAGTCGCGGCAGAGAAGAAAGCGGCAGACGCGGCCCGAGTCGCGGCAGAGAAGAAAGCAGCTGCCGAGCAGTCCGCGCAGGCAGTCGTGCCAGTTCCCGAGAAGGCCGCCGCTCAGCTTCCGGCAAAAGACCAGAAGCCCGTAGCCTCTGACAGCGATGCGACGGCAGTCAATGCAGCGGTACAAGCGCAGAAACAACCCGTCGCCGCCCCATCGAATGCGGGCACCAACGCAGCACCAGGCTCGGTTAGCTCGTTAAAGCGGCTCAAGTACGTTGCTCCGAAGTACCCGCGAGCTGCGCAGCGGCGCAATCAGTCAGGCTGGGTCGATGTCGTATTTACGGTCGGCACCGACGGACTGGTTAAAGACATTGATGTTCGCGAATCAGAGCCTGGCGACACTTTTGTCAATGCCGCCGTCAAGGCGGTAGAGAAATGGGAGTTTGAGCCGGTTATTGAAGACGGCTCGATCATCGAGAAACGAGTCGGTGTGCGCATGATGTTTGCGCTCGAATAGGTCCGGATACCTGCCAAATCCTCCGAAGGTTCAAATATAAGCCCTTTCCGAGGTGGATTCATTCTGAGAATCCCGTTAGTCTGAAGGTGACCTTCTTGCTGGCAAGAATAGTGTCGACAGAAACCAAACAAGGGGCCGTCAGGCCTGTGCGCAAGCAGCAAAATCGCAGCGTCGTCACGCAGCACAAACTCCTTGATGCGGCGATAACTGCCTTCTCCGAGAATGGCTTCAAAGGCACGTCGACGCGCGAGATTGCCGAACGCGCCGGCGTCCATCACCCGTTGATAACGTATCACTTCAAGAACAAGGATCAGCTGTGGCGCGCTGCCGCGGACAGGGTCTTTCGGGACTTCAGGGCTTCACTCGCGGTTGCGGCTGAGGACAATATCGACGACTGCCCGAAGAAACGCATGGCGGCGATGATTCGCGCCTACATCGACTACGCCAGGAAGCAGCCCGCCCTGCACAAAGTCATGGTGCAGGAAGCCAGCATGCCAAGCCCTCGCCTGGATTGGTTGGTCGATACTCACCTCAAGCCGTTTTTCGACGCGTCGTTTGTCGCGATCGAGGACCTTCAACAGCTGGGCGTTGCGCCGGCCGGAAACCCGAAACTGCTATTCAACATGATCCGCCTTTGCTCGGGCGGCATGCTGGCGCTGGGCAATGAACTCAAAGGGTCCAGCGGAATTGATATCGAATCGCTTGAAACGCTGGACGAACTAGCGGAAATGATTGTCGACGTGTTCCTGCCGGGTGAGATCCGCTCGATTGCCTGATCAGAGGCGGTCCTTCAAACGGAAATACAGCATGCCGAGCGCGAGCGCCGGATTGGCAAACCACCTGCCTCCCGGCAGCCGCCAATGCCTGACTTTCGAAAATACGTCGAACTGTTCCGAATCACCGGCCACGATATCGGCGAGAATCTTGCCAGCCAGGTGGGTCGGTGCGACGCCGTGGCCTGAATAGCCCTGCGCGTAGTACGTGTTGTTCTCGATTCGGCCCAGCTGCGGCACCCGGTTGATGCTTATGGCTATATTGCCGCCCCACTCATAGTCGATACTTGTATCCGCGAGTTGCGGAAATACATTCAGCATTTTCGGTTGAAGTGACGCCGTGATGCTTCGCGGTACTCGACCCGAATAATTGCACATTCCTCCAAACAACAGCCTCTTATCGGCTGACAGCCGATAATAATCGAGTGCAGCGCGTTGATCGCAACACGCCATATCGTACGGCAGAAGCTCCTTTGCCAGCTCAGGACTGAGCGGCTCCGTTGCAATAACGTAGCTTCCCGCTGGAATAACAGCACCCGACAATTTTGGTTCGGTTTTTTCCAGGTACGCGTTGCCGGCCAGTAGTATTGTTTTCGCGTTCACGCTGCCGGTCGCCGTATCAACTCGCGGCGCAGCGCCATTGTGAACACGTGTTACCGGGGAGTGTTCGAAAATCCTGGCGCCCAGTTCATTGGCCGCAAGCGCTTCTCCAATACACAGGTTCAGCGGATGCAGGTGGCCGTTGCCCCAGTTCACGAGTCCGCCCCGGTAACGGTCTGAGCCGATGTACTCGCGCATCTCGCTTCTTCTTACTAGCTGAACCTTATGCGGATACGCCGTCCTGGTTTTGGCCTCGATCGTTTCTTCGAAGTCGCGCAGATCGCGATCACTGAGCGCCAGGTCGAGATAGCCGAATTTCAGATCGCAGTCGATCGAGTATTTCTCGACGCGATCAACGACGATATCGCGACACTCGAGTCCCATCTCGTAAGCAATCCTGGCGGCGTCGGCTCCCAGGCGCTTTTCAATTTTGTGTTCCTCGACAAAACCGTCAATAAGCTGCCCGCCATTGCGGCCCGATGCACCCCAGCCGATACGATTGGCCTCGAGCAGCACAACGTCGTAGCCACGTTCGGCGAGATGCAGCATCGCCGATACGCCAGTAAAACCGCCGCCGACCACCACGACATCGCAGTGCTGCTCACCGTCGAGGCGCGCAAAATTTGTGGCAATGTTGGCGGTCGCCGCGTAGTAGGACCTGGTGTGTTCCCTGCTAACGTGTTCCTCGGAGTCGCTCACAAAACGGCGGGCTCACGGTGCCGGGCGGCAGGCGTACAGGTACAGCGCGACTTCGACCACATCCATGCCGACGATATTGATGCCCTTCAGGCCGCGAAGGATCGACATGGCCTGATGACTGCTTAAACCTCCACAGACCGGGGTGCCGGTACCCGGTGCGAAACTCGGGTCGAGACAATCGATGTCGAAGGTCACGTACACCGGCCGGTCGCCGAGGTGTTTTCGTGTCGCTTTGATGACAGCGTCTATGCCACGCTCATGGACCCAGGGCGCATCGATGACATTGAAGCCCATTGTGTCGGGATTGGTCGTGCGCAGACCGATCTGCACGGACGTTGTCGGATCGACGATGCCGTTTTTCACAGCCCAGTAGAACATCGTGCCGTGATCGATACGGTCGTGCTCATCCGCCCAGGTGTCACTATGAGCGTCGAAATGCAGCAGCGATAGTGGCGCAGAAAATTTCCGTGCGTGCGCCTTCAGCAGCGGGTAAGCGACGAAGTGATCGCCACCCAAAGTCAGCAGGCCGGGGCCCTCGCTAATAATGTTCCAGGCATGCGCCTCGATTTGCTCGGGCACTTTCTCGGGTCGTCCGAAGTCGAAATAGCAGTCGCCAACATCCGCGACGGCGAGTTTGTCGAAAGGATCGAATTCCATGCCATAAGGTCTTTCCCACGCCATAATCGACGACGCGCTGCGAATGGCACGCGGGCCAAAACGGGCGCCGGGCCTGTTCGTCGTTGCAGTGTCGAGCGGAATACCCGTGACGGCCACATCAACGCCGGTCAGGTCCTTCGTATACTTGCGACGCATGAACGACGTAATGCCCGCATAAGTAGGTTCGGGCGTTGTGCCATACAAGCTGTCGCGAGTGATGGCGAAATCGCTGTCGTGCTTATCCACGGCCTATCTCCTTATCGTCCTTTCAAGCGGACAGGGCCTTTTTCAATCGATCCAATGTCGCGATGGTCTTGTCGATAAGCTCATCCGCCTCTGCATGTGAGAGTATGAAAGGTGGGGCGCAAATAATCGTATCGCCAACCGCCCGCATGCATACGCCGTCTTCGATAAGCAAGTCACGGAAAGCCGCTCCAGCACCCTGCTTTTCCTCGAACCGCTCAATGGGGTCTTTATTCTTCACGATCTCAAACGCACCCATTAGCCCAACCATACGGGTATCACCGACGAGCGCATGCTCACCCAGCGCGCGCCATTTTTCCTGCAGATACGGCCCGATGTCGGTCTTGATGCGCTCAACGAGGTTTTCGCGTTGAATTAGCTTGATATTGGCGATCGCCACGGCACAGGCTACGGGGTGCCCCGAGTAGGTATAGCCGTGAAAAAACTCACCGCCTTTGTCAATCAAGACATCGGCAACGCGATCGCTTACAAATACACCCCCTAACGGCAGGTAGCCCGAGGTCACTCCTTTGGCAATCGTCATGAAGTCCGGACGTGTACCGAAATAGTCTGCGCCGAACCACTCGCCGAGTCGTCCGAAGCCGGTAATTACTTCGTCCGAGATCAACAGGATTCCGTACTTGTCGCAAATACGCTGGACTTCCGGCCAGTAACTGTCCGGTGGGACGATGACGCCGCCCGCGCCCTGAATCGGTTCGCCAATGAACGCGGCAACCTTGTCCGCTCCCAATTCCTTGATCTTGTCTTCAATCGCCCGCGCCGTGACGAGCCCGAATTCGTCCGGCGTCAGACTTCTGTCGCTGCCAAACCAGTAAGGCTGATCAACATGCACGATGCCCGGAATTGGCAGCCCGCTTTGCCGGTGCATCGGCTTCATGCCGCCGAGACTCGCGGCGGCAACCGTGGAACCGTGATAGGCATTGTGGCGACTGATAATCGTGTGACGCTCGGGCTGGCCCATTAGGTCCCAATAGGTCCGGACCATGCGCACGATGGTGTCATTCGACTCGGATCCGGAGCCGGCGAAAAACACGCGGTTGAACTGAGGCGGGCTGATCTCCTGACCAACTCCTGCCGGCCGTAGCCCGCATTGACGCACCAGAGTCCCGACATCCCGTCGAGAATCTTGTTGTCATCCGCATCATAAATGTACACGCCTTCGGCCCGAGCAATGATTCGCGATCGCTTCTCGTGCAGGCTCTTGTGATCCGTGAACGGATGCAGGTGATGATCTTTGTCGAGTTCCTGCCAGGCCTCTCGGGACCGTTTTTCAATCGCTGCCATTACTCACCTCTAATTAACGCATGCTCGGTCATACATTGAACATCAGGATCTCGCGCTCGTACGGCGTGATGATTTCCTGAAATTCCCTGTTCTCTTCGTCTTTCAATGCCGTATACAGGGTTACGAACTCGTCACCGAGCATGCTTCGCATTGCGTTGCTGCCACGCATTGCCTCGATGGCCGAATAGATATGCCGGTGCAGCTCAAACTCGCTGCCGTAGGCACTTCCTTCAATCGCCTCGGTTGCTTTCAGCCCTTCCACCATGCCGAGATAACCACAAGCCAGTGAGGCGGCTATCACGAGGTAGGGATTTACGTCAGATCCGGCCAGTCGATTCTCTATGCGCCGATTGTCAGGATCCGAGTCCGGAATACGCAGCCCTACCGTGCGATTATCCACCGCCCAAGCGAGATTGACGGGCGATGAATCCGGGTTCAAAAATCGCCGGTATGAATTAACGTACGGCGCAAAAATCAGCATCGCTTCCGGCATGTAGCGTTGCAGACCACCGAGAAAGCCATAGAAAAGTTCGCTGGCCTTACCGTCAGGATTCGAAAAGATGTTGATGCCTTGCTTGTCGACGATGCTCTGATGGATGTGCAGGGCACTACCGGCATCCTCGGCCATCGGTTTCGCCAGGAATGTCGCGTGCATCTGATGTTCAATCGCGGCTTCTCGAATCGTGCGTTTGAACAAAAACGCCTGATCGGCATTCTCAAGCGCATTGCCGTGCAGGAAATTAATTTCGAACTGCGCGGGCCCCATCTCCTGTGACAATGTATCGATGCGAATGCCCTGCGCCTCGCAGAACGCATACACGTCGTTAATAAACGGGTCGAAATCGTTCATCGTGTCAATGCTATAGGGCTGACGAGCGCCCTCGGTCCAGCCGAGGCGCCCCTCGGGCGGCTCAGCTTCTTCCTTGGGATCGGAATGCGGGCTCAACAAGTAGAATTCGACTTCGGGCGCGACCACAGGTATCCACCCGCGCGCTTCGTACTTTGCAAGGACATTACGCAGGACGCTGCGTGGAGACTGCGCGACAGCCGATCCGTCGCGGTGATAACAGTCGACAAACACCGACGCGGCCGGATCAGCCGCCCACGGAACGGGCCGCAACGTCGTCGGGTCAGGCACGAGGAGCATGTCCCGGTCCTCGACATTGGTCGCGTCTGCAATGTAGTCACCGGAAATCGTCTGCGAAAAGATCGCTTCGGGCATTTTCATTTCACCCGCACCAAACTTGTCAGCGGGCACAACCTTGCCGCGGGCCGAGCCCGCCATGTCGGGCACAAACGCCTCGACATCTTCGATCTTGCGTTCCTTTAACCATTGTTGAAATACTTCGTTACTACTCACGTTACACCTGTCGCCGGCTCGCGCGCACTCTGCACGCGTCACCAAACGCCTTAAAAATTGCCCTCGAAAAATCGTTTTCCATAGCCCGCCATTCGGGATGCCACTGCACGGCGAGCGCAAAACCAGGACCGTCATCCACTTGAAACGCTTCAATCAGTCCGTCGTCAGCAACCGCTTCGACACTGACGCCGCGTGCGAGCCTTGCCACGCCCTGTGAATGCAAAGAATTGACCATGACGGTATCGGATCCTGCCAGTTTCCGCAGCAGGCCACCGTCTGCCAGGTTCACCGCGTGCGAAGGTCCGTACTGCTTGTCGAGAGGGTCGTCTTTGTTTTCAAGGTGATTGTGATAACCCGCCACTTCATGAACTTTTTGATGCAGCGTTCCGCCGAGCGCGACGTTCAGCTCCTGAAAACCACGGCACACGGCCAATAGAGGCACGCCCGTCTCGAGGGCTGTTTTTGCGAGCGGCAATGTAACCGCGTCACGGTGCGGATCGTGCAGCGTTCCTTCTTCGCTCGGCGAGCCATTGTAGTGATGCGGCTCCACGTTGGAGTAGCTGCCGGTAAGAAAGATGCCGTCGAACTGCTGCAGTAGCGCGTCGATATCGACATCGCCGGGCATCACCGGCGTAATCAGCGGCAATACCTCCGAGCCCTGCATCAGAGCGTCGAGGTATTTCTCCCCCACCATGTGAAACGGGTGGGGATCTATGATTCGCCGGTCTGCCGGCACACCTACCAGTGGTTTTGGGTACATAAACGTCGCTTACGCCTTAGCGGCACGTTGCCGGGCATACTAACATCTCGCTCACATTCAAAAGTCGGGCTGCAGGGTTTCTGCGGCCTTGCAAAGTGTCGCGCCCAGAATCGCCCTGCGCTCATCCGAAAAACGCTGTGTCGGCCCACAAATCGACAGAGCACCGAGAACCTGCCCCGCGCCACCGCGAACAACGGTGCCCACGCCGGAAAAACCGTCCTCAAGTTCATCGACGGTTTCAGCAAACCCGCGCCTGCGAATTTCCGCAAGCTGTTCCTGCAATCGGTCGCGCTTTGTAATCGTCCGTGGCGTCAGCGACACCAGCCGCCCGACAAGCCGATCCACGCCATGCTCATCGAAAGCGATCAGCGCTTTGCCGGTCGACGTCGCATGAATAGGCCATCGTGTGCCCACGTTGCCGGCGGCTCCGACGAAGTGTCTACCGGTCACTTCGTCGAGGATCAGCATTGTGTCGTCTATGGGCACTTCGAGCGTCGCCGTCTCGCCGGTTTCCTCGACCAGCCGATTGAGCAGCGGCCTTGCCCGAATCCTGAGGTCGTTGCTCGACAGCGCCTGTACACCGAGCGCCATGAGCGCCGGTCCGAGGCGATAAGCCCCGTTGGCCGCGTTCCTGTCCAACATCGATTCGCTGTGCAGCGCCTGCAGCAAACGATGCGCCGTAGTCTTGTTGAGGCCGGAGCGCTCGCTGACCTCGGCAAGCTGCAGCTCGGGTCGTTCGGGCGTGAACAGCTTCAGCAGCCTGAGTGCGCGCAGGGCAGCCTGGGCGCCTTGCGGCGGAGTCTTGTCGCCCATGACAAATTCCATATTGTGCCGTTTTATTTCATATTATGATAACAGCTCCCCGATTGTGGCGCACCGTAAAATCGTCGATGCTCGGGTGCATAGCCGGCAGTTTCACAACACGGTCAGCCAGCTCGATTTCGACCGGTAACTTTGCTCAGTCTGAGGCTGCCCGACGTGATGTCCGCTGGTGTCCTGTTTGATCAAACAGGTCACTAGGGCAGCACTGCCTTGAATATGAAGAAGAACACTATGGCGAGGAACGCGCCAGCCGGAATCGTAACGACCCAGGATACGAAAATCCGCGCAACCACACGCAGGTCGATGGCTTCAATACCGCGGGCCATGCCGACGCCAAGTACCGCACCAACGAGCGTGTGCGTCGTGGAGATTGGCATACCGGTACCCGACGCAACAACGATGGTCGTTGCCGCAGCCAGTTCGGCTGCGAAGCCGCGGCTGGGAGTCAGCTGCGTAATCCTTTCGCCCACGGTGGCAATGACATGCCGTCCATATGTCGCGAGCCCGATGACGATGCCGCCACCGCCAAGTGCTAACACCCATATCGGTAGTGCCGACTTGGCAGCGATTGCGCCCGTGGTCGCAATACCGATTACCGCGGCCAATGGGCCAATTGCGTTGGCGACATCGTTAGAGCCATGCGCAAATGCCATGCCGCATGCCGTAACGACCATAAGCACGCCGAATACGCGCTCGACCGTGTAAAAATGCTCTTTCTTCTCCGCCTTTTTGTCCGGTTCAATCCGCCTGATAAAGAACGCCCCGATCAGCGCTACGCCAACGGCAATCGCAGTTGCTAGCAAATAACTGTCAACGATCGCAATGTCCAGGCCGACGTGTTTCAGGCCCTTCATGATCGTGACCAGGGTAATTGTGAACGCCGCAAGAAAAATGTAGACGGGGACATAACGCTTGGCTTTGGCCAGCGGATCTTCCTGACTGAGAATCAGCTTTTGAACGCTGCGATAAATCAGGTAGGCGATAAAGCCGGCCGTCAACGGTGACACCACCCAGCTCATGACTATGGTACCAACCTTCGCCCATTTCACCGCATCCACGCCGATGCCGACCGCCGCAAACCCTACGATCGCACCGACAATCGAGTGCGTCGTCGATACCGGCCAGCCGTTCTTCGATGCGATTAGCAGCCAGGTTCCGGCCGCGAGCAATGCGGCCAGCATGCCGTAGACGAGAAGCTCGGGCGAACCCGCGAGCTGGTCAGCATCGACTATGCCTTTGCGAATCGTGCTCGTAACTGCGCCGCCGGCAAGCACCGCGCCTGTGAACTCGATCGCCTGCTTGATGGTCAGGGCTTTGGAGCCGACCGATGTCGCCATCGCGTTCGCCACGTCGTTCGCGCCGATGCCCCATGCCATGAAGAGGCCGAAGGCCGCTGCAAGGCCTATATAGATTAGTTGGTGTTCCATCATTCGCCTTTGAGGAGTATTACCCTGCCCCTCGATTTCTGGTGATTTATTTTTCTAGTGAGCGAGTAGTAACTCGAGCCGGCGGCCCACGCGTTCAGCCATGTCCGCGATTTCGCCGGTTAAAGAGATAACTTCGTACAGGAACACCGCGTCGATCGGATCCAGCGTCTTTTCGATCTCGAATAGCGCTCCGCGAAGGACCGTCTGTTGTTCGTCTGTGTGCGTTTCAATCTGATCCAGTTTTTCGATCATGTCGGCGACGAGTGTGACTTCGGCGCCCCTGAAACCTGCCGTAAACAGCTCGTCCAGTTCGCGGACACTTTTGCGAGCCTGTTTCGCCGCGTCGATGTTGCGATCAACGAATTCGACGAACTTTTCGGCAATAGCCTCCGGTATTTGCATCCTGCGGCCAATGATCACGCCCGAGACATCTTTCGCACGATTGGCGATTTTGTCCTGCACGAGCAGCAGCTCCAGTAAATCCTCGCGCGGAACCGGCATGAAAAGACTTTTCGGCATATTCAGCCGAATCTCTTTCTTGAGATTATCGGCTTCGTGTTCCAGCGCCCAGCGAAACGCAATTTCGATGTGCTTTTCGAGCGGCATTACCGGCGAGGAGCCGAAAATATTAGCCAGTATGTTGGCCATCTGGACATTACCTCCTGGAATCGCGCGACGCTGCGCGAGGCGCAATCCTAGCACAGCATTCGCGCGCGAATCGCAAGCCTCAAAGGTGATAAACTTCTCAGCCCTCTCGCTCCAAGTCAATCCGTAGAATCACGAAATGACATACTGGTTAATCAAGTCAGAACCCGACGCATACAGCATCGACGACCTCGAACGAGATGGCCGCGAGATGTGGGACGGCATTCGCAATTACCAGGCGCGCAATACGATGCGCGACGACATGAAAATCGGCGATGAGGTCTTCTTTTATCACTCAAACTGCAAGGAACCCGGCATCGTCGGCATCGCAAAGGTCGCCAGTGAGCCTTATCCGGACCCGACGCAGTTCGACAAGAAATCGAAGTACTTTGATCCGAAAAGCGATAAAGACAATCCCCGCTGGTGCCTGGTCGATATCGAATTCGTTCGCAAAACAAAAAGAAACCTGACGCTCAGGGAGATCAAGGCTACAAAAAGCCTCGATGACATGATCCTGACGCGCAAAGGCAATCGCCTTTCGATCATGCCTGTCAGCAAGAAACACTGGACCAAGATTTTAAGTCTTGAGTAAGTCACGCACAGCCATCGCCGTGCTCTTGATTATCGTCGCGGCGCTCTGGTTTCTTACACCAGCGAAGCTGCAGCCGGCGATTGAAGTGCTGGTCCTGCCGGACGACCTCGATACATGGCTGCAGCAAACTGAAGAACGGGCTGCTGACCGCTACGGCCTGGTGCCCGGCACGGAAAAACGAATCACCTGGTTTGGCGAGCACCTACAAACGCCCTACTCGGTACTTTACCTGCACGGCTTTTCGGCGACACGCCAGGAAACGGCGCCGCTGGCCGAGATCGTCGCAAGCTCGCTGGGCGCCAACCTGTACGAAACTCGGCTGACCGGTCACGGACGCGAGCGCGAACAGCTAACGGGTGTTCGCGCCGAAGACTGGCTGCAGGACGCCGTTGAAGCGCTTACGATCGCCGCCCGGATCGGCGAACGGATCATCGTTATCGGCACTTCAACCGGCGCAACGCTCGCCGCCGCGATGCTGGGCCATCCTGTAATGGACGCCGTCGATACACTGGTCATGATCTCGCCGAATTTCGCACCACGCGACACAAATGCGCTCTGGCTGACACGACCGGCGGGGCCGCTTATTGCAAAAATGCTGGTCGGTGATACGCGTAGCTGGGAGCCGCATAACGAGCAGCAGGGGCGCTACTGGTCGACGAGCTATCCGACAACGTCAGCCATCGAAATGATGCGACTCGTGGGCCTTGCAAATCGTCACATGCCGGCCGCCATCAAGCAGCGGCTGCTGATGTTCTATTCGGTCAGGGACGCCGTCATCGCACCGGCCGCCGCACTGGCCGTTTTTCAACAGACAGACGCGCCGCAAAAAGCCGCAGTAGAAATAAACGACGTCGGTGACCCGAGCCATCATGTTCTCGCCGGGGACGTCCTGTCCGGCCCTACGACGCAACAAATCGCGGACGACATCGTCGAGTTTATTTTGCACCCATCGCCCTGAGCTTCTCCTGCACGGGCGCCGCGCCACCAAGCGCGAGCATGATAATCAGGTCACCCGGGCCAGCCCAGTCAACGGCGTGCATAAATGACTCCATTTCGGTTTCGAAGTGTTCAATCTGCGACGATTCGGCGCCCGATCGCAGCAGTTCGTCCCTGATGATGCCGTAAACCTCATCGTGCTCGCGCCCGCGATGGTACAGCGCAAGCTCCGAGACCACGACGCGATCAAGTCCGATCGACCACGCGTCGCGGGCGAGCTCACGAATCAGTTCATCCGTACGATCGCCGGCCTGCCCGAAGCAGAGCACTCTGCGCGTCGCCGGGATCACACTTGCCATATCGAAAAGCGCCGACATCGCGGCCGGGTTGTGTGCAAAATCGACGAGAATTTTACAGCCATCAAGATCGTAGATGTTGCAGCGACCCGGGTTTTCATCCTGCACCATGGTCGTCAGTCCGCTCCGTATGTCGGCGACAGAGACTCCCAGGCACCAGGTAAGCGCCGCCGCGGCGAGTGCATTCGCCACGTTGTGTCGCGCTGCGCCGCCAAGCGCGATCGGAATCTCGTGACTGCGACAGATCAGCTCCCGGGCACCCCCGTCGAGTTTCACGAGTTCCTGACCGTCAAGCACGAACGCGAGTCCGCCATTGGCAACGTGCTCGGCGATTTTTTCATGGCCGGCGTCAAGACTGAACCACACGAGTTCGCCGGCGTAGTCCCGGGACCGTGCGCACAGCAATTCGTCTTCAGCATTCAGGATAAGCCGCCCGGAATCCTCTACGGCACGACTCACGATCCACTTGATGGCCAGCAGCTCGTCGAGATTCCGCGAACCGAAATCGCCGAGGTGATCCTCGCTGATATTGGTGATAAGGGCCGCGTCCGCACGCTCGACACCGAGCCCGCGACGCAACAATCCACCGCGCGCCGTTTCGAGTATCGCGACGTCGACGTTTTGTTCGCGCAAGACAGCGCGTGCACCGCCGGGTCCCGACCAGTCATCGCGATCGAGCACATCTTCATTGACGGCAATCCAGTCGGTCGAACTCAGGCCGACATTTCGCCCCGCCGCTCGCAAAATGTGCGTTGCGAAACGTACCGTCGTCGTTTTGCCATTGGTGCCGGTCACTATCCCGATGGGCACATCGTGAAATCTGCCCCATTCGAGTGAATCCGGAATCTCCGTGACCGGCCAGGTTTGAGACCCGCGGCCGAGACCGACAGAGACGTTATCGTCATCCCAAAGCAGGGTTTTGCCATGAGCAGCCGCTTCGCCAACAAGCCACATCAGTTCTTCGTTGGCCTCGTCGGCGGCCGATGCACGAATCGCGATCACGGCCTCTTCGAAGTCGGGTTCTTCCTTGGCGGCGCCGAGCTCGAACGCGCTCGCCGCCCAGGCCCATTCGTTGATTTCCGATGCCGCATACAGCGCATCGATCGACGCCGAAAACGCCAGGCTGACACCGCCCAGTAGCTGCCGTGAAGAGAATTTCGCCGACGGCCAGTCGAGCGCTTCGAGCATGCTCGCGACATGATCGGCCCAAACCGGGATGAGCTTCTCGGCTTCGTCCGGCGTGCAGCTGACATCCAGGATCGAACCCGGCCCGTCGAACATCAGGCTCGGTCCGGTTAGTCTGCGAGCATCGAGAAACTCCATGATGCCCGACTAGTCGCCGTCTTCCCTGGCGATGCGCACACCGCGCTCGTCGCTAATAATTTCGACATCGTCGCCAAGTTCAAAGTCACCCGCATCGGGAAGCTCGATAGCCGCCGCCGGCTGCTTGCCTGGATCGACCACACGGGCGCCTGAATTGAAGTAAATGATCTGCTTCCAGGCGCGCGTCGTATTGTCGCCCAGGATCAGGACCAGGTCGCCGGTTACGGCCAGCTCGAGGGCACGTGTTGTCGCTTCCTGCTCGTCCGGGACAACCTCGATCTGGTCGGCAGATATACCGGATTCCAGCAGCTTGTTCTTGAGCATGACGGCAACTTCGTCGGGACCCCGTCCACGGCGATTGTCGTCGCAGCGACAGATAAAGTGATCGAAATGACCGGCTGCAGCTTCAGCAATATCCCTGATGTCTTCATCGCGGCGATCGCCGGGCGCTGCCAAAACGACAATCCGTCGCCCGTCAACATCGAGGCGATCGACCAGTTCACACATGGCCTTGACCGCAGCCGGATTATGCGCGTAGTCGAGAATGACGCGGAAAGGATGCTCGTCGTAGATGTTCATGCGACCCGGAGCCTGGAAGAACGTCGAGTCGAACGTCCTGAGGCCCTGGCGAATATCTTCGAGACTAATGTCCATATTGTAGGCAAGGGCCGCCGCGAACATGGCGTTCTGCACGTTGTGTAATGCACGGCCCTCGATCGTCGCCGGTATCAGGTGCGTCCAGACCAGCGGCGTGTGCGTTTCGTTGTCATAGATGGTTATCAGGTGCCCGTTCATTCCTTTTTCGAGAACGAACGCCTGGCCACCGGCCTGTATGTGGCGCTTAACCAACGCGTGCGAAGGATTCATCGTGACGTAGCTGAGCTTTGCGGCATCGGTGTAGTCCGCCATGTTCAGGCACAGCGGGTCGTCCGCATTCAGCACGGCAGCATCGGTTGCAATTTCGATTGGAACTCGTTTGACCTCGGCCAGATCCTCGACGGTTTCCATGCCACGCAGCCCCAGGTGATCTGCCGACACATTGAGGCAGGCAGCCACATTACACTCCTGGAAACCAAGACCGCTCCTGAGCATGCCGCCGCGCGCCGTTTCCATGACGGCCGCGTCCACGGAGGGATCGCGCAAGATCATTTGTGCGGAAACAGGTCCCGTCATGTCCCCGGGCACGCTGAGCTTGCCGTCGATGTATACGCCGTCCGTCGATGTCAGGCCAACCGTACGACCGGACATTTTGAGGATATGTGCCAGCATGCGCGCTGTCGTCGTCTTGCCGTTCGTGCCCGTGACGGCGGCGATTGGAATTCTGTTTGGCTTGTCGGGCGGGAACAGCATGTCGATAACCGGGCCCGCCACATCGCGCGGCGTTCCTTCACTCGGCGCAACGTGCATACGAAATCCGGGACCGGCATTCACTTCGCAGATTCCGCCACCCGCTTGCCGATACGACTCCGTTATGTCCCGGGTCAGGAAATCGACGCCGCCGATGTCGAGGTCAATGGCGCGAATCGCCCGAATCGCCATTTCCCGGTTATCGGCATGAATGACGTCGGTAACATCGATGGCTGTTCCGCCGGTTGAGAGATTCGCCGTCGATCGCAGGTAAACCATTTCGCCTTTCGCGGGAACCGTGTCCTTGTCATAGCCGAGTTTCGCCAGCAGTCGTTGCGCCTGGTGATCAAACTCCAGGCGCGTCAGAACTTTCTCATGACCAACGCCGCGCCGCGGATCCTCGTTAACAATTTCAACGAGCCGTTCGATCGTAGTCTCACCGTCACCAACAACATGACCCGGCACACGTTTGGCCGCGGCAACCAGCTGGCCGTTAACGACGAGCAGGCGATGATCGAATCCTTCGATATAGCTTTCGACGATGATCGTAGCGCCATGCTCGCTCGCCTTCGCGAAACCCGTCTCAACTTCGGCAGCCGTGCGCAGGTTGATCGATACGCCACGTCCGTGATTGCCTGACAGCGGCTTAACGACGACCGGATAACCAATCCTCTCAGCGGCACGGACTGCATCCTGTGCGGTGCGCGCGAGCATCTGCGCCGGAACCGGCAAACCCAGGTCACGCAAGATTCCGTTGGTCTCTTCCTTATCTGACGCGAGTTCCACGGCAATATTGCTCGTGCGCCCGGTTGTCGTCGCCTGAATTCGCTGCTGGTATCGCCCCTCGCCAAACTGCACCAGGCTGTAACCATTCAGGCGCAGCCACGGAATGTTGCGCGCCTCGGCCGCTCTAACCAGCGATCCCGTACTTGGGCCGAATTCGCGCCGCTGCGCGAAGCGAATAAATCGATCCCGAGCTTCGGAAAAATCCCAGTCATCAGGCGGCGCTTCTGCCGGCTTTATGTCCGCCGGTAAAAGGCTGTGCAAAAGATTCAGCGCAAGGTTGCTGGCTTCGCGCCCAACCGTGGCGTCCTTGTACTGGAACACCATATTGTAAAAACCGGGCCTGCCGTCGATCGAGCGGGTGCGTCCGAAAGTGACATCCGATCCTGCAACGTTTTGCAGCTCCAGCGCCACATGCTCCATCACGTGACCTAGCCAGGTGCCTTCGTCTTCGTTCAGGCGGCGAACGAAACCGCCGGGCTCGCGATAGGAGCAGCCGTGGTCATGCAGACCCGGCAAGTGCGCCAGCAACGGATCCAGAAAATCATCACCCAACTTGACGGTCGGCCAGTGCTCCAGCTCGCCGAGATCCAGAATGTGTCGGATGACCGGAAAGCGAGCAAACATGTTGGGCCCGACAAATACATTAGTGCTTTCAATCTTCATAGCGTGCGCCTGTTTTTATTAGCGTTATACGGCGTGGGCTTCGCGCGTGGCGATGTCGAATCGTCCGCCTGCAACCAGTACGTGCAACACCACACCGATCAGGCTGACGGGATCTCCGCGACGGGCCTGATCCATGGACGAATACGTCAGGTGCGTCGGATCGATGATCGTAATTCCGCCGCTGCCAACCACTTCGAGCTCATCGCCCGGACGAATAAAGGCAGCTGTGTCTTCATCAAGTCCAATACCAACTGCAAACGGATTGTACGCCAACGCGGTCAGGAGGCGACCGAGCCGGTCGCGCTCGCGAAAATGCTGGTCGATAATGAATGCATTGGTGAGCCCCAGTCCGGGCGCCATTGTCACCATATC